>NZ_JBYSWF010000001.1:0-378796 GCF_058780865.1 Pseudomonas sp. GP01-A4 | reverse complement strand
GTGTCAGCTAATACATCAGTGACTGATACACCGCCTTCGCGAGCAAGCCCGCTCCCACATTTGGTTCGTGGTGTGCTTGGAAGTAATGACTGGAATAAATTTTGCTGTTGGATGTGATCGCCACGCTTGCCGTGGCGTCATTACTGGCTCAATTTAGCGGCATCGTCCCGGAAGACCCCAGACTTCATGTCATCGACCTCCTTCAAGCAGTCCATGCGGCGCCTTTGGGCACTGGACAAGTTCAGTTACAGCGTACGGGTATTCATCGCCCTGACCGGCAGCATGGCGCTGTGCTGGTACCAGAATGAAATGGCGCTGCTGATCCCGCTGTTCCTGGGGATTATCGCCAGCGCCCTGGCCGAGACCGATGACAACTGGCAAGGCCGGCTCAACGCCCTGGCCGTGACACTGGTGTGCTTCAGCACTGCGGCACTGTCCGTCGAACTGCTTTTCCCTTATCCCTGGATCTTCGCGATCTTCCTGGCTCTGTCCAGCTTCGGCCTGACCATGCTCGGTGCCCTCGGCGAGCGTTATGGGGCGATCGCTTCGGCCACCCTGATTCTCTCGGTCTACACCATGATCGGCGTGGACCAGCGCGGTGGCGCCGTCACCGACTTCTGGCATGAACCCTTGCTGCTGGTGGCCGGCGCCGCGTGGTATGGCGCGCTGTCGGTGTTGTGGCAGGTGCTGTTTTCCAACCAGCCGGTGCAGCAGAGCCTGGCGCGACTGTTTCGCGAGCTGGGACGCTACCTCAAGCTCAAGTCGTCGCTGTTCGAACCGATCCGCCAACTGGATGTGGAAGCGCGGCGCCTGGAACTGGCGCAGCAGAACGGCCGGGTGGTGGCAGCACTGAACGCCGCCAAAGAGATCATCCTGCACCGGGTCGGCAATGGTCGCCCGGGCTCCAAGGTCAGCCGCTACCTCAAGCTGTACTTCCTGGCCCAGGACATCCACGAGCGCGCCAGCTCCTCGCACTACCCTTACAACGCCCTCGCCGAAGCCTTCTTCCACAGCGACGTGCTGTTCCGCTGCCAGCGCCTGTTGCGCCAGCAAGGCAAGGCCTGCCAGACCCTGGCCGAATCGATCCAGATGCGCCAGCCGTTCGTTTATGACGACAGCTTCGCCGAAGCCCTGGGCGACCTCAACGCCTCCCTGGAACACCTGCGCATCCAGAGCAACCCGGCCTGGCGCGGCCTGCTGCGCTCCCTGCGTGCCCTGGCCGCCAACCTGTCGACCCTGGACCGCCTGCTGGGCGACGCCGCCAACCCCGACAGCCTGGCCGATGCCACCGACAGCAGCCTGCTGGACCGTGCACCGCGCAACCTCAAAGAGATGTGGACCCGCCTGCGCACGCAGCTGACACCAACCTCCTTGCTGTTCCGCCATGCCCTGCGCCTGCCCCTGGCGCTGAGTATCGGCTACTGGATGGTGCACTTGATTCACCCGTCCCAAGGCTATTGGATCATCCTCACCACGCTGTTCGTGTGCCAGCCAAACTACGGCGCCACCCGGCGCAAGCTGGGCCAGCGGATCATCGGCACGGCCATCGGCCTGACCATCGCCTGGGCGCTGTTCGACCTGTTCCCCAACCCGCTGATCCAGTCGATGTTCGCCATCGCCGCGGGCCTGGTGTTCTTTATCAACCGCACCACGCGCTACACCCTGGCGACTGCCGCGATCACGCTGATGGTGCTGTTCTGCTTCAACCAGGTGGGCGACGGCTACGGGCTGTTCCTGCCACGGCTGTTCGATACCTTGCTCGGCAGCCTGATCGCCGGGCTGGCGGTGTTCCTGTTCCTGCCGGACTGGCAGGGCCGGCGCCTGAACAAGGTGCTGGCCAATACCCTGACCTGCAACAGCATCTACCTGCGCCAGATCATGCAGCAGTACGCCGCGGGCAAAAGCGACGACCTGGCTTACCGCCTCGCCCGGCGCAATGCCCACAACGCCGACGCCGCGCTGTCCACCACCCTGGCGAACATGCTGATGGAGCCGGGGCACTTCCGTAAGGAAGCGGACGTGGGGTTCAGGTTCCTGGTGCTGTCCCACACGCTGCTCAGCTACCTGTCGGGGCTGGGCGCCCACCGGGAAACCCAACTGCCGGCGGAAGTGCGCGAGCACTTGATCGAAGGCGCCGGGAAGACGCTGGCGGCGAGCATCGACGAGATCGCCACGGGGCTGGCGAACAAGCAGCCAATTGCGATTCAGAGTGATGCCGAGGAAGCCTTGGCAGTGGACCTGGAGCAGATGCCGGATGAAATTGACGAAGGGCAGCGGCTGGTGCAGACGCAATTGGCGCTGATCTGCCGGCAACTGGGGCCGTTGCGCACGTTGGCGGCTCACCTGATCAAAGATACCAGCGAAGCCTGAACCCTCTTCGCGAGCAAGCCCGCTCCCACATTCGGCCGAGTTCCACCTTTGGAATGCGGTCGAATGTGGGAGCGGGCTTGCTCGCGAAGGGGCCATTAGCCTCACTACATCCCGTGCTGCTTCATCAACCGCGCATAACTGCCATCCACTTTCATCCTGGCAATCTCCCGATCAAACCCGGCAACAATCTGCTGATGCTGAGGGTTTTTCAGGCTGACCAGTATGTGCAGGCTGTTTTCGCTCAGCGGCACCGGCAAAAACTCCACCGCGTTGCGCACGGTGGCGGACTCCCGAGCCAGGTAGTAGCGGGCGACGAATTCGTCCTCCAACGTCAGCCGCACCCGCTGCGCCGCCAGCATGCGCACGGCCATGGCGAAGTTATGCACCGGGACTTTCTGCAATTGCGGATCGGCATCGAACGCCGCTGAATAGGCATAGCCACGCACCACCGCGACGGGGTAGTCGTGCAACTGCTCCAGGTTCTGGTAGTCGATGGGATCGTCGCGGCGCTTGAGAAACAGCACCCGGTTGAGCAGGTATTCGCCGGAAAACTGCCCCAACTGAGTACGCGCATCGTCGTACCAGGCGTTCACCAATACGTCGTAACGCCCATCGCCCACACCCATCAGGGCGCGGGCCCAGGGCACCTGTTCAAACTCACTGGCGTAGCCGGCACGGGCCAGGGCGGTGGTCACGATGTCGGTGGCCAAACCACCATTGACCAGGGTGGCGTCAGTGAACGGCGGCCAGGCATCCGCCACCAGTCGCAAGCGTTCTGCCGCCACCGCCTGGGCCAGCAACAACAAACCGATCAAAGCAACGGCACGAGAAAATCGCGGCATGCTCAAGTCCTTGGCGGGCATTCTATGGCCTGACCTCTGGGGCAACCCGAGGATTTAACAGTAGCTCATCAATGAGCCTGTACTGCAGATTACACAAAGACGACAGCGTCGCACGCAGAGAATGATGGCAAATTGATCTCACTCACAAAAAAACCGCAATTTAGACACCCGCCTCCCGCGCGCTTACTATCCTGACCAGACAATCAGCCGAGAGAACACCATGACAGTCGAATGGGTCTGCAAACACCACAGTGACCTGGGCAAGGAGCAGCTGTACGCCATTTTGCGCCTGCGCTCGGAGGTCTTCGTGGTCGAGCAGAAATGCGTGTACCAGGACATCGACGGCCAGGACCTGGACGGTGATACCCATCACCTGATGGCCTGGGATGATGGTCAACTGCAGGCCTACCTGCGCCTGCTTGATCCCGAATCACAGGGTGGTGATGTGGTGATCGGCCGGGTGATCGTTGCGCCGAGCGCGCGGGGTACCGGGCTGGGCCACCAGATGATGGACGAAGCCCTCAAGCAGGCAGAGAAACAGTGGCCCGACGTGCCGATCTATCTGTCGGCCCAGGCGCATTTGCAGGGGTATTACGGGCGGTACGGGTTTGTGGTGGCGGGTGAGGAATACCTGGAGGATGACATTCCACATATAGGCATGCGTCGGGCATGAGGGCCTCTTCGCGAGCAAGCCCGCTCCCACATTTGACCGAGTTCCACCTTTGGAATGCGGTCGAATGTGGGAGCGGGCTTGCTCGCGAAGGCGTCAGCCCGGTCACCCCAAGCTTTCAGGGGTAACCCAACACCTGTTTAATGCTCGCCAGGTTCGCCTCGATCCAGCGCCGATCAATCGCGCCCCAATCACGAATCCGATAGCGCCCGGCATGATTGCGGGCCCCGTCTTCCTGTTCAAACTCACACACAATATCCAGGTCCGCCAACGCCGCAATCGTGTCCTGTGCAGTACGCCGGGGCATGCCCGTCACCTCGGTCAGTGCCGGCACGCTGCTGGCCAGCTGGCTATCAATCAGGTACGCCACATACAGGCGCCGGTAGAAGCTGCTTTTGGTCTTGCTCACATCCATGCTCGATCGCCTTTGAAGGTCAGGGCTTGCCCTGCAGGTCCCGCCAGGTCAGGTACACCCGCAGGTCGAATTCCACCTGATGGTAGCCCGGCAACATGTATTCACAGAGTTTGTAGAACGCCTTGTTGTGGTCCGATTCCTTGAAGTGCGCCAGTTCGTGTACCACGATCATGCGCAGAAATTCCGGCGCGGCTTCCTTGAACAGCGAGGCGATACGGATTTCTTTCTTCGACTTGAGGTTGCCACCCTGCACCCGGGAGATGGTGGTGTGCAGGCCGAGGGCGCGGTGGGTCAGGTCCAGGCGGTTGTCGAACAACACCTTGTCGATGGCCGGGGCGTTGCGCAGGTGTTCCTGCTTCAGGGCCTGGGCGTAGTTGTACAGTGCTTTGTCGCTCTGCACGCCATGCCGTTCGGGGTAGCGCTGGGTCAGGTAGTCGCCGAGTTGGTCCTTGGCAATCAACTGGCGCACTTGCTCCTGCAATGCTGGGGGGTAGGCCTGGAGGTATTTCAGCGCGGTCATGGGGTCAACAACGGGTATTTGAATGGGCGCCAGTGTAGCGAATTCAGCGGGCCGCTGCGCGCAGGCGCCAGTCGGCAATTTCATCCGCGATCAACGGCGGCGCCACCTGCGGGCCCTGGATGAACTGGCAGCCGTTGGCCTTGAGCCACTCAACTTGCTCCTGGGTCTCGACGCCTTCGGCAATCACCAGCAGATCAAAATGCCGGCACAATTCGATAATGCTGCGCGCCATCGCCGCGTCCCGGGATGAACCCGGCAGGCGGGCGATCAGCTTCGGGTCGAGCTTTAGGGTGTCGAATTCCAGGTCCCGCAGGTGGGCCAGGGAGCAGTTGCCCGCGCCGAAATCATCCAGGGCAATCCGCACGCCGGCCCGGCGCAACAGCTTGAGCTGCTTGGTGGACTCATCCAGATTGTGCATCAGGCTTTCTTCACTGATCTCCACCTCAAGCTGCCGGCCTTGCAACCCATGTCGCTCCAGCACCTGCTGCAGCTGGCTGGCCAGGTTCGGCATATTGAACTGGCTGCTGCTCAAGCTCACGCTCAGGACCAACTCATCGTTGAACACCCCTGCCCATGCCTGCCGCTGGGCGGCCACCTGCTGGTAGATCCAGGTGCTCAACTGGCTGATCAGCCGCGCCTCTTCGAGCAACGGCAGAAACAGCCCCGGCGGCACATCGCCGACACTCGGGTGCTGCCAGCGCAGCAGCGCTTCGACGCCCCGCAGATGGCCGTCGTGCAACGACACCTGCGGCTGGTACACCAGGGTGAAATCCTTGCTGTCGATGGCGCTGCGTACGCTGTCTTCGAGCATCAGGCGCGAGCGGGCCCGGCCGTTCATTTCCTGGTCGTAGTAGCGATATTGCTGACGCCCGGCGCGCTTGGCCTCGTACATCGCGACGTCGGCCGCGCGCAGCAGGCCGTTGAGGTCCGAGCCGCAGTCCGGGAAAGTGGCGATGCCGATACTGACGCCCAGCATCACATCCAGACCGTCGACCTGCTGACAGATCGACACCCGTTCGATCAGTTTTTCCGCAATCTTGGCCGCCTGCTCCGGGAATTCCAGCTCCAGCAGCGCGGTGAATTCATCCCCGCCCATGCGCCCGAGAATGTCGTAGGAGCGCAGGCACGCCTTCAACTGTTCCGAGACCCAGCGCAGCACGCGGTCTCCGGCGTCGTGGCCGAGGGAATCGTTGACCCGCTTGAACCCGTCCAGGTCCAGGTACAGCAGCACCAGCGACTGCTCGTTACGCTCGCTGCGCAACAGCACATTCTCCACCGACTGGTGAAACCCACGCCGATTGAGCAGGCCCGTCAGCGGGTCGGTGACGGCCTGGAACTCCAGTTGCTGATGCAGATGGCGCACCTCGGACATGTCCAGCACCGTGACCACCATGGCTTTCTGCTCGGCCGGCAGCGGGGCGCACGACATCGCCACGGGCAACTGCTGGCCGGGTGCGGTGCGCAAGATGGCGTCGTGCAGGCGCCAGGTTTCGCCACGTTTGTAGCCTTCATACAAGGCAGAATCGGACCACCCAGGCACATGGGGCTTCTGTAGGAAGCCCAGGAACTCGGCACCCTGGATCTCGGCGACCGGCGCATTGATCAGCCGCGAAATCGCCGGGTTGGCGTAGCTGATCACGCCGTCTTCGCCCACCACCAGGATGCCTTCGGCGGCATTGTCGAGCACCGAGGCATTGAAGGCCCGGGCCGATTCCAGATCGTGACTCAGGCGCTGCAAGGCACGGCGGTTGCGCTGGTGCTCCAGCAGGGCCTGGACCTTGGGCTTGAGGATATTCGGGTCGAAGGGTTTCAGCAGGTAGTCGATCGCGCCGCTGGCATAGCCTTCCAGCATCGCCGCTGGCGATTGGGCGTGAGCGCTGAGAAAGATGATCGGGGTCAGTTGCGTGCGCTGGCTGCCGCGCATCAGCCGGGCCACCTCGAACCCGTCCATGCCGGGCATCATCACATCCAGCAACACCAGGTCGACGTCGTGTTCGAGCAGCAATCCCAGGGCTTCCACCCCGGAGGCCGCCGTCACCACATGCCAATCTTCACGCTGCAATAGCGCACGCATGCTGATCAGGTTTTCGGGATAGTCATCGACCACCAAAAGCACTGAACAACCATCGCGAGGCTTGATTGGAGCGCATTCCATTGCTGCTTCTCTTTCGTCGGAGTCATTCCGGTCATTTTTGCGACAAAACCGGATAAACAATAAGGGCTCACTCTAGCCCTGGATCCCATAAAGCAGAAGCCACGACGGTGCCATCATTGCGCCAAAGCCCAGACAACCGACTAACGGTCAGTGTCTACAGCCCGCGGTTTACGGGAAACATGGCTTTTTGACATTTCATTGGCGCCAACAATCCGCCACAAAGCCATTAACAATCCATTTCGAGCCACCTATAAAGAAAGTGCCGGCTCCCGAGCCAAGGCCTTCTCTCCCCGTTAAAGGCGTATTCAATGATTGATCTGTCCACCTGGAACCTGAGCATCCCCGTCGGCTCCCCGCCCTCGACCATCGACACGCCGAAACTGCTCAGCGGGTTCAAGGACCAATACTTCCAGGCCGAAGGCAGCAGCGTGCAATTCTGGACCCCGGTAACCGGCACGCGTACCGAGAACGCCGTTTACCCTCGCAGCGAACTGCGGGAAACCTACGCCGACGGCCGCCTGCGCAACTGGCTGTACAGCGACGCCGACAATTTCCTGCGTGCCACGTTGGCGGTCAACAAGGTGCCCTCGTCCGGCAAGGTAGTGATCGGTCAAATCCACGCCTACGAAAGCCAGAAGCCACTGATCAAGGTCGAATACCAATACAAGGAAAAAACCCAGACCGGCAACATCGTCGCCAAGGTGCGCATGCGCCCTGACGAGTCGGAAGGCCGGGTGATCATCGTCGCCGAGAACGTACCGCTGGACCGCAACTTCACCTACGTCATCCACCTGAACAAGGCCGGCCTGCTGAGCGTCGACGCCGCCAACGGGCAATGGAACGAACGCATCGGCGCTGCGTGGGGCAAACAGCCGCTGTACTTCAAGGCCGGCGCCTACGTGCAGGACAACAGCGGCAACAGCAAGGAAGGCGCCCGCGTGACGTTTGCCAAGCTGGACATTGACCACGACTGAAGCTGATTCGCTTCAGCGACCGGTCCCACGACGCTTTAGGACAGAACCGCGACCCAGGGTCTCGACTTTCTTGTAGGACAATCCGAGTATGGCGCCGCGCACGCGCACTACCCCCTACAAGAAAGTCATGGAGACTGCCCAATGCCCTTTTCCCGCACCCTGCTCGCCCTCTCTATGGGCATGGTACTGCTGCAAAACCCGGCCTTCGCCGCCCCGCCCCTCTCGATGGCCGACGGGGTGGCCCAGGTCAATATCCAGGACAGCAACGCCTGGGTCGAAATCAACAAGGTCGCCTTCGAAAACAATATCCGCACCCTGCAAGCCAGCCTCGCTGACAAGTCGAAAATCTGCGCCGTGCTCAAGGCGGATGCCTACGGTCACGGCATCGGTTTACTGATGCCCTCGGTGATCAAACTGGGCGTGCCCTGCGTCGGCATCGCCAGCAACGAAGAAGCCCGCGTGGTCCGTGAAAGCGGCTTCAAGGGCCAACTGATCCGCGTACGCACCGCCGCCCTGAGCGAGCTGGAAGCTGCGTTGCCGTATAACGTCGAAGAGCTGGTGGGCAATCTGGACTTCGCCGTGCGCGCCAGCCTGATCGCCGAAAACCACGGCCGCCCACTGGTCGTGCACCTGGGCCTGAACTCCAGCGGCATGAGCCGCAACGGTGTGGAAATGACCACCGCCCAGGGCCGCCGCGACGCCGTAGCCATTACCAAGGTGCCAAACCTGCAGGTGACGGCGATCATGACCCACTTCGCCGTCGAAGACGCCGCCGACGTGCGCACCGGGCTCAAGGCGTTCAACGAACAAGCCAACTGGCTGATCAGCGTCGCCCAGCTCGACCGCAGCAAAATCACCCTGCACGCCGCCAACTCCTTCGCCACCCTGGAAGTACCCGAGTCGCGGCTGGACATGGTTCGTCCGGGCGGCCTGCTGTTTGGCGATACCGTGCCGTCGTTCACCGAATACAAGCGGGTGATGCAGTTCAAATCCCACGTGGCGTCGGTCAACAGCTACCCGAAAGGCAACACCGTAGGCTACGACCGCACCTACACCCTGGCGCGGGATTCGAAACTGGCGAACATCACCGTAGGTTATTCCGACGGCTATCGCCGGGCGTTTACCAACAAAGGCATCGTGCTGATCAACGGGCACCGGGTGCCGGTGGTGGGCAAGGTGTCGATGAACACCCTGATGGTCGATGTCACCGACGTGCCGACCGTGAAGAGCGGCGATGAGGTGGTGTTGTTCGGCAAGCAGGGCGCGGTGGAGACCAGCCAGGCGGAGGTTGAAGACATCAACGGTGCGTTGCTGGCGGATCTGTATACGGTGTGGGGTAACTCGAATCCGAAGGTGCTGGTGGAGAACTAAGTCTCCTCACATCTCGTAGGCACTGTCCTATGGACCCAAGGATCATTCGGTGATTAACACAAGCGCTTAACCAACACGTATCCCTGTGGGAGCTGGCGGTGCGACGATTCGACTTGCCCGGCTCCCACAGGGGTCCTGTGCCCTACAGGGCCGTTGCGGTGAATCGGAGCGCCGCTTATAGTTCGCCCCGTCGCCGGCATTGAACGGCGACAGGGTTTCGCAGCCCTAACGATACGTGTGTAACCAAGCATCATGAATGCAACGACTAGCGCTTCTACGTCCGTCGTTTATTTTATGGTGGCTGTGTGTGGGAGACCTTCGGGTCTGCCGGGTTCCTCGTATCCTCGGTCTGCGAACCCGCACACAGCTACCACCCATTCGTTTCGCAGCGAACGGCGGTAGTCCTTTTTAGATACGAGGAATATTTGCCATGACGCCAGAACTCCCGCCCCGCCGTTTCACCCCCTGCACCGAAACAGCCACCGAATACCCGGCACTCCTGATCGACAGCGAAGCTCCGCTGCAGGACCTGCACGCCTGCCTGCGTGAACGCCTCAACGCCGCCCTCGAACACCTCAACCTGATGGCCTGCTCCAGCCTGCCCGATTTTGCGGAGCGTGACCTGAACCACGTAGCCAACACCGCCCGCATCCTGGTGCAGGACGTAAGCGACGTATTCCGCGTCATCGAATACCGCGGCTTCGACACCCCCGGCAGCCGCCTGATCAAATTTCAGCCACAAAAAAGCCCGCATCGCTGCGGGCTTTTCATTAACGCGTAAGGCTTAGTTGACCTTGGCGTTCAACTCACCTTTCAGGTAACGCTGGTACATCGCTTCCAACGAGATCGGCTTGATCTTCGAAGCATTACCCGCAGTACCAAACGCCTCATAACGAGCAATACACACATCACGCATCGCTGTCACAGTCGCGCCGAAGAATTTACGTGGGTCAAATTCGCTCGGGTTGGTGGCCATCAGGCGACGCATCGCACCGGTGGAGGCCAGGCGCAGGTCGGTGTCGATGTTGACCTTGCGCACGCCGTACTTGATGCCTTCGACGATTTCTTCAACCGGCACGCCGTAGGTTTCTTTGATGTCGCCGCCGTACTGGTTGATGATCGCCAGCCACTCTTGCGGTACCGAGGAAGAACCGTGCATCACCAGGTGGGTGTTCGGGATGCGTTTGTGGATTTCCTTGATGCGGTCAATGGCCAACACGTCGCCGGTAGGTGGCTTGGTGAATTTGTAGGCGCCGTGGCTGGTGCCGATGGCGATTGCCAGGGCATCAACTTGGGTTTTCTTGACGAAGTCGGCAGCTTCTTCCGGATCGGTCAGCATTTGGCTGTGATCCAGTACGCCTTCGGCGCCGATGCCGTCTTCTTCACCGGCCATGCCGGTTTCCAGGGAACCCAGGCAGCCCAGCTCGCCTTCAACCGAAACGCCGCAGGCGTGAGCCATGGCCACGGTTTGTTGGGTGACGCGTACGTTGTATTCGTAGTCGGTCGGGGTCTTGCCGTCTTCGCCCAGGGAACCGTCCATCATCACCGAGCTGAAGCCCAGTTGGATGGAGCGCTGGCACACGTCAGGGCTGGTGCCGTGGTCCTGGTGCATGCACACCGGGATGTGCGGGAATTCTTCGATCGCGGCGAGGATCAGGTGACGCAGGAACGGAGCACCGGCGTATTTGCGCGCGCCGGCCGAAGCCTGGACGATCACTGGAGAGTCAGTCTTGTCAGCGGCTTCCATGATGGCGCGCATCTGCTCAAGGTTGTTGACGTTGAAGGCTGGAACGCCATAGCCGAATTCGGCTGCGTGGTCCAACATCTGGCGCATGCTGATAAGTGCCATTGTGAGTCTCTCTCCCGGTCGAGGGTCGTTAATCGTGCAAGCCTGCCGTAGCGGCGGCTGCTATTCAAGTTATTGAAGGTCAGGCTTTCAAAGCCTGCCCTGCTTAATCGTTAAACCTGTCTGCAGGACCCGGCTTGCCGGCGATGGCGGCTGACGCTATCGCCGGCAAGCCGGCTCCTACAGGTGATCGCGGCGTGTTATTGCGCTTTACAGCCACGCCCGATCAAATCATCGGTGGCAACCCAGTAAACCAGGCCTTCCTCACCTTTTGTGTGAAACGCCAACTGGCCGTCGCTGTACAGCACGCCCGAGGCCGCCACATCCTGCTTGAGGCGATACACCTGGTCCGAGCCGCCGAGGCGCACATCCACCTCGGTGCGGGCCTGGTCGGCAAAGCGCCAGTTGACTTGCGCCTGGCTGTCACACGTCCAGGTGGTCCACTTGTCTGCCGGCTCTGCCTTCTTGTCGAACATGTTCAGGTTGGTGCATCCGGCCAATAACGCCAGTGCCGCCAGGGCGAAAACGCCTTTCATTGCCAGTCCTCAAGCGGCGACCTGCGGCCACCGCTGCTGTCGGTTAGTGAATCAGACCCGTCAAGGGCAACCCTGTTCCTGACCGTTGGGCGCAGAGTCGTATTTCTCCAACCCGTCCGGCCCGATGCGCTTGTTGATCACCGGCATGGTTTCGGCTTGCCAGTCAGCCTGATAGCAACTCTTTTGCCGAGCCGCCCCGGCCTTTTCAGACTCGGGCGCCGCTTTCGGCGTGCTGCCGCAGCCGGCCAGCAGGCCCGCTGCAATCACCAGTGCCAACGACCTGATCATCGGAATGCTCCTTTTCCTCAGCAAGTGCCTTATCCCTTGGCCCGGCTTTCCAGCACTTCGACAGCCGGCAGTACCTTGCCTTCAACGAATTCGAGGAACGCACCACCCCCCGTAGAAATGTAGGAGATCTGGTCAGCAACGCCATATTTATCGATGGCCGCCAGGGTGTCGCCACCGCCAGCGATGGAAAATGCCGAGCTTTCAGCGATGGCGTGGGCCAGCACTTTGGTGCCGTTGCCGAACTGGTCGAACTCGAACACGCCGACCGGGCCGTTCCACAGGATGGTCTGGGACGACTTCAGCAGTTCAGCGAAGTTGGCTGCAGTTTGCGGGCCGATATCCAGGATCATGTCGTCGGCGGCCACATCAGCGATCAGCTTGACGGTGGCTTCGGCGCTTTCAGCGAATTCCTTGGCCACCACCACGTCTACCGGCAGCGGCACGCTGACCTTGGCGGCGATGGCGCGGGCGGTGTCCAGCAGGTCCGGCTCGTACAGCGATTTGCCCACCGGGTGACCGGCAGCCGCCAGGAAGGTGTTGGCAATGCCGCCGCCGACGATCAGCTGGTTGCAGATCTGGCTCAGGCTGTTCAGCACGTCGAGCTTGGTGGACACCTTGGAGCCGGCAACGATGGCGGCCATCGGTTGGGCCGGAGCGCCGAGGGCCTTGCCCAGTGCGTCCAGTTCAGCCGCCAGCAACGGGCCAGCTGCGGCAACTTTGGCAAACTTGGCCACGCCGTGGGTCGAACCCTCGGCACGGTGCGCGGTGCCGAAGGCGTCCATCACGAACACGTCGCACAGGGCAGCGTATTGCTGGGCCAGTTCGTCGCTGTTCTTTTTCTCGCCCTTGTTGAAGCGCACGTTTTCGAACAGCACGATGTCGCCAGCCTTCACGTCCACACCGTTCAGGTAGTCGGCAACCAGCGGCACGTCGCGGCCCAGGGCCTTGCTCAAATATTCAGCTACAGGCTTGAGGCTGTTTTCTGCCGAGAATTCACCTTCGGTCGGACGACCCAAGTGGGAGCAGACCATCACGGCCGCGCCTTTTTCCAGGGCCAGCTTGATGGTCGGCAGCGAGGCCAGGATTCGCGCATCGCTGGTGACAACACCGTCCTTGACTGGGACGTTGAGGTCTTCGCGGATCAGTACGCGCTTACCTTGCAGATCGAGGTCGGTCATCTTCAACACGGTCATGGGGGGCAATTCCTGAGAGCTAAAGTTGTGGAGAGGCTGTTTGCAGATAGTGTTCTGCAACGTCCAGCATTCGGTTGGCAAAACCCCATTCGTTGTCGAACCACGCCAGGATGTTCACCAGCCGTGGGCCGGAAACGCGGGTCTGGCTGGCATCGACGATGGCCGAATGCGGGTCGTGGTTGAAATCACAGCTGGCGTGCGGCAACTCGGTGTAGGCCAACAGGCCTTTGAGCGGGCCGCTGGTGGCGGCGTCGCGCAGGATCCGGTTGACTTCGCCGGCATCGGTGTCGCTGACGGTTTGCATGGTGATGTCCAGGCAAGACACATTCACCGTCGGTACCCGTACGGCTTTGGCCTGGATTCGCCCGGCAAGTTCCGGCAACAGTCGCTCGATACCGCGCGCCAGGCCGGTGGACACCGGAATCACCGACTGAAACGCCGAACGCGTACGGCGCAGGTCTTCATGGTGGTAAGCGTCAATCACCGGCTGATCGTTCATTGCCGAGTGAATGGTGGTGATCGACACGTATTCCAGGCCAATCGCCTGGTCCAGCAGGCGCAACAGCGGCACGCCGCAGTTGGTGGTGCAGGAGGCGTTGGACACCAGCAATTCGGCACCGGTCAGGCAATCCTGGTTCACGCCGTAGACGATGGTGGCGTCGACATCCGCCTCGCTGGCCATCGGCTGGGAAAACAGGACCCGTGGTGCGCCGGCGTCGAGAAAACGCTGGCCATCGGCACGGGTGTGATAGGCACCGGAGCATTCCAGCACCAGGTCGACGTCCAGCGCCGCCCAGTCGATGCCCTCAGGGGTGGCACTGCGCAGGACCTTCACGCAGTTGCCATTAATATGCAGACAATCGTCCTCGACCCGCACTTCGCCGGGGAACCGGCCGTGGGTGGAGTCAAAGCGTGTCAGGTATTCGATGCTGGCCATGTCCGCCAGATCGTTGATCGCGACAATTTCAAAACCGGCCGCCGGCCCTCGCTCGAACAGAGCACGCAAGACGCAACGACCAATCCGGCCGTAGCCGTTGAGTGCAACTTTGTAGGGACGCGGTTGAGGCATGGGGTTCTCGCATTGTGGGCGACACAAACCTTTGCAGGAACTCGCTTGTGTGGCGAGGGAGCTTGCTCCCGCTGGAGTGCGAAGCACTCCCAGACCGGCTGACGAGGTGTATCTGACACATCTCGATCGCACGGCTTGGGGCCGCTTCGCAGCCCAGCGGGAGCAAGCTCCCTCGCCACAACAAGCTCGCTCCTACAAGGGGACGCGCTTTAGTCTTCCAGCAGCTCTTCAGCCTGACCCAGGATGTTTTCCAGGGTGAAACCGAACTCTTCGAACAACGCTGGCGCCGGCGCCGACTCACCGTAGGTGGTCATGCCGATCACGCGGCCTTCCAGGCCCACGTACTTGTACCAGTAGTCGGCGTGAGCCGCTTCGATGGCGATACGTGCGCTGACCTGCAACGGCAACACCGATTGCTTGTAGTCGGCGTCCTGGGCTTCGAAGACGCTGGTGCACGGCATGGAAACCACACGCACGTTGCGACCGGCGGCAGTCAGCTTGTCGTACGCCTGAACCGCCAGGCCCACTTCGGAACCGGTGGAGATCAGGATCAGCTCCGGCTCGCCGATGCAGTCTTTCAGCACGTAGCCACCACGGCTGATGCCTTCGATCTGCGCCGCGTCGCGGGTTTGGTGCTGCAGGTTCTGACGGGAGAAGATCAGCGCCGAAGGGCCGTCCTTGCGCTCGATCGCGTGCTTCCAGGCCACAGCCGACTCGACTGCGTCCGATGGGCGCCAGGTATCGAGGTTCGGCGTGGTGCGCAGGCTGGTCAATTGCTCGACCGGCTGGTGCGTCGGGCCGTCTTCGCCCAGGCCGATGGAGTCGTGGGTGTAGACGAAGATCACACGCTTCTTCATCAACGACGCCATGCGTACGGCGTTGCGCGCGTATTCCATGAACATCAGGAAGGTCGCGCCGTAAGGCACCAGGCCGCCGTGCAGGGCAACGCCGTTCATGATGGCGCTCATGCCGAACTCGCGTACGCCGTAGTACATGTAGTTGCCGCTGGCGTCTTCCGCCGAGACACCTTTGCAACCTTTCCACAGGGTCAGGTTGGAACCGGCCAGGTCAGCCGAACCGCCGAGGAACTCAGGCAGCAGCGGGCCGAACGCGTTCAGGGTGTTCTGGCTGGCTTTACGGCTGGCGATGGTTTCGCCCTTGGCCGCCACTTCGGCGATGTAGGCCGAGGCCTTTTCAGCGAAGTCGGCAGGCAGGTCACCGGCCAGGCGGCGAACCAGTTCGTTGGCCAACTCAGGGAATTCGGCGGAGTAGGCCGCGAAACGCTGGTCCCACTCGGCTTCGACCGCCAGGCCGGCTTCCTTGGCGTTCCACTCGGCGTAGATGTCAGCCGGGATTTCGAACGGGCCGTGGTTCCACTTCAGCGCAGCGCGGGTCAGGGCGATTTCCGCGTCACCCAGTGGGGCGCCGTGGCAATCTTCCTTGCCTTGCTTGTTCGGCGAACCGAAACCGATGGTGGTCTTGCAGCAGATCAGGGTTGGCTGCTCGCTCTTGCGGGCGGTGTCGATGGCGGTCTTGATCTCTTCAGGATCGTGGCCGTCGACGTTGCGGATCACCTGCCAGTTGTAGGCTTCGAAACGCTTAGGCGTGTCGTCGGTGAACCAGCCTTCGACTTCGCCGTCGATGGAGATGCCGTTGTCATCGTAGAAGGCGATCAGCTTGCCCAGGCCCAGGGTACCGGCCAGGGAGGCGACTTCGTGGGAAATGCCTTCCATCATGCAGCCATCACCGAGGAACACGTAGGTGTGGTGGTCGACAATGTTGTGGTTCGGGCGGTTGAACTGCGCAGCCAGCACTTTTTCAGCCAGGGCAAAACCCACGGCGTTGGCCAGGCCCTGGCCCAGTGGACCGGTGGTGGTCTCAACGCCAGGGGTGTAGCCGTATTCCGGGTGGCCCGGGGTGCGGCTGTGGATCTGGCGGAAGTTTTTCAGGTCGTCGATGGTGACGTCGTAGCCGGTCAGGTGCAGCAACGAGTAGATCAGCATCGAGCCGTGGCCGTTGGACAGGATGAACCGGTCACGGTCGGCGAACGACGGGTTGCTCGGGTTGTGTTTCAGGTAGTCACGCCAAAGTACCTCGGCGATATCCGCCATGCCCATCGGGGCACCGGGATGGCCGCTGTTGGCTTTTTGCACGGCATCCATGCTGAGGGCACGAATGGCGTTGGCACGCTCACGACGGCTGGGCATCGCTGATCTCCTGGAGGTTGAATAAAAGAAACGGAAAAAAGGATCGGCATTTTCCCTCAGCCACGGCCCTCGGGGCAATGACAGATAGTCACTTGGGGGTGTTTTTCCTGCGGATTGACTGGAGAAACCGCCCCCCGCTTCGTCCATGGGTTATAGCGGCTGCTTATAACCACCGATTATCGACCAATATCAAAACTTTTTGATATTGCCCTTGCGGGGTTTTCCCACCGTCACTAGACTGCTGGCCTTATGAACCTGAGCGCACCTTCCATTCGACCCGACGACAGCGACGAGCTGGCAGCCCTGTGCAAGGCCGGTGGCGATCCGTTGCGCCTGAATGTGTTGCGCGCGCTGACCAACGATTCGTTCGGGGTGCTGGAGCTGGCGCAGATCTTCGCCATCGGCCAATCCGGCATGAGCCACCACTTGAAGGTACTGGCCCAGGCCGACCTGGTGGCGACCCGCCGCGAGGGCAATGCGATTTTTTACCGTCGCGCCCTGCCCCACACCGAGCAACTGGGCGGCAAGCTGCACGCCGCGCTGCTCGAAGAAATAGACAGCCTGGCGCTGCCGGCTGACGTGCAGTCGCGCATCAGCCAGGTGCACGGGCAACGTGCTGCCGCCAGCCAGGACTTTTTCTCACGGGTAGCCGAGAAGTTTCGCGCCCAGCAGGATCTGATCGCCGGCTTGGCGCAATACCGCGAAAGCGTGCTGGCACTTTTGGACAAGCTGAGCTTCAGTGATGAGGCTACGGCGGTCGAAGTGGGCCCGGGTGATGGCGGCTTCCTGCCGGAGCTGGCGCGGCGCTTTCATCAGGTCACGGCGCTGGACAACAGCCCGGCGATGCTGGAGCTGGCCCGCCAATTGTGTGAGCGCGAAGCGCTGGGCAATGTCCACCTACAGTTGGCGGACGCCCTGAATGACACCAGCCTGCGGGCCGATTGCGTGGTGCTGAACATGGTCCTGCACCATTTCGCCGCCCCGGCAGACGCCCTCAGGCAGATGGCAAATTTGCTGCAACCAGGCGGCAGCCTGTTGGTCACGGATTTATGCAGCCACAACCAGAGTTGGGCCAGGGAAGCCTGCGGTGATCTCTGGCTGGGTTTTGAACAGGACGATCTGGCCCGTTGGGCCACCGCTGCGGGACTCGTTCCCGGGGAAAGCCTCTATGTAGGTTTACGTAATGGTTTCCAGATTCAGGTCCGCCATTTTCAGCGGCCGGCTGGCGACACTCACCATCGGTAAATATCAGGAAAACATCGAGATGAGCGAATACTCCCTTTTCACCTCCGAGTCCGTGTCTGAAGGGCATCCGGACAAAATCGCCGACCAGATCTCTGACGCGGTGCTGGACGCCATCATCGCTGAAGACAAGTTCGCCCGAGTGGCGTGCGAGACTCTGGTGAAAACGGGCGTGGCGATCATCGCCGGCGAAGTCACCACCTCTGCCTGGGTAGACCTGGAGCAGATCGTGCGTGATGTGATCATCGACATCGGCTACAACAGCTCCGACGTCGGCTTCGACGGTGCGACCTGCGGCGTGATGAACATCATCGGCAAGCAGTCCCCTGACATCAACCAGGGTGTCGACCGTGCCAAGCCTGAAGATCAGGGCGCCGGCGACCAGGGCCTGATGTTCGGCTATGCCAGCAACGAAACCGACGTGCTGATGCCGGCACCGATCACCTTCTCCCACCAGTTGGTGAAGCGCCAGGCCGAAGCCCGTAAATCCGGTGCATTGCCATGGCTGCGCCCGGACGCCAAGTCCCAGGTGACCTGCCGTTATGAAGGCGGCAAAGTCGTCGCCATCGACGCGGTGGTACTGTCGACCCAGCACAACCCGGACGTTTCCTACGCCGACCTGCGCGAAGGCGTCATGGAGCTGATCGTCAAGCACGTGCTGCCTGCCGAACTGCTGACCAAGGACACCCAGTTCCACATCAACCCGACCGGCCAGTTCATCATCGGTGGCCCGGTGGGCGACTGCGGCTTGACCGGTCGCAAGATCATCGTCGACAGCTACGGCGGCATGGCCCGTCACGGCGGTGGCGCGTTCTCCGGCAAGGATCCATCCAAGGTTGACCGTTCGGCGGCCTACGCCGGTCGTTACGTGGCCAAGAACATCGTGGCCGCAGGCCTGGCCGAGCGTTGCGAGATTCAGGTGTCCTACGCAATCGGTGTGGCCCAGCCTACGTCGATCTCGCTGAACACCTTCGGTACCGGCAAGATCAGCGACGACAAGATCGTCAAGCTGGTGCGTGAGATCTTCGACCTGCGTCCTTACGCAATCACCACCATGCTCGACCTGCTGCACCCGATGTACCAGGAAACTGCGGCCTACGGCCACTTCGGTCGTACCCCTGAGCAGAAGACTGTCGGCAACGACACGTTCACTACGTTCACCTGGGAAAAGACCGACCGTGCCAACGACTTGCGTACTGCCGCCGGCCTGTAATCGTCCTACGGTGTACACAAAGCCCCGGCGTTCTGTTCAAGCGAGCAGAAACATCGGGTAAAAAGCCTCGCGGTTGCGGGGCTTTTTTATGCCCGCAGGGATGGCTTAGGCTGGGCGCCCTTTTCAGAGCAAGGATGCTCATGATGAAGTCACTTATGCGCTGGCTGTTTTTCCTTTTACTCAGCTTCTCGCCACTCACTGCGTGGTCGCAGGAGTGCCCCGACTGGGAGGCCGATCACGCCCGGGCCCAGATCAGCACCCTGGCGCAACAAATCCGCTTGTGGGATGACAGCTACCACCGGCTCGGCCAGTCATTGATCAGCGATGAGCTGTATGACCAGGCCAGCCAGCGCCTTGCCCAATGGCGCAGGTGTTTCACTCCCTCCGCCCCAGTCACGGACGACCCGCTGGGCAGCGCGCGAGGCACGACCGCCCACCCGACGCCCCACACCGGCCTGGAAAAACTGCTGGACGATAACGCCGTGCAAACCTGGCTGGGGACTCGCCAGGACGTGTGGATCCAGCCCAAGGTCGATGGCGTCGCCGTCACGCTGGTTTACCGCAAGGGCCGGTTGAGCCGGGTCATCAGTCGCGGCGATGGCCGGCTGGGCCAGGATTGGTCAGCCTCCGCCCGCCGGATTCCCGGGATCGTGCAGCAACTGCCCGAGCCCGTTGACCTGCTGTTGCAGGGCGAACTCTATTGGCGACTGAATGACCATGTGCAAGCTGCCAAAGGTGGCCTCGGCGCCCGCGGCAAAGTGGCCGGGCTGATGAATCGCCGGCAGTTGAGCGACGCCGAGGCCGCCAATATCGGTCTGTTTGTCTGGGCCTGGCCCCAGGGCCCCGATGACTTTTCCGAGCGGCTGAGCCAGCTGGCGCAGTGGGGCTTCACCGACAGCGGGCGCTACAGCCACTCGATCAAGGACATTACCGAAGCGGCGCACTGGCGCAGCTATTGGTACAGCCACCCGCTGCCCTTCGCCAGCGACGGCGTGGTATTGCATCAAGGCCAGCGGGCCCCGGCCGAGCGCTGGCGGGTCAGCGCGCCCTACTGGGCGGTTGCCTGGAAGTACCCGGTGGCCAAGGCACTGGCCCATGTGCGCAAGGTGCACTTCAAGATTGGCCGCACCGGGCGCATCACCTCCATCCTGGAGTTGGAACCGGTACTGCTCGATGACCGGAAGATCAGCCGGGTCAGTGTCGGTTCCCTGAAACGCTGGCGGGAACTGGATATCCGTACTGGCGACCAGGTTTCCATCAGCCTCGCCGGGCACGTCATCCCACGCCTTGACCGCGTCATCCTGCGCAGCCAGCCACGGGCCGAGTTGCAGGTCCCGCAGGCCAGGGACTTCCACCCCTTGAGTTGCTGGCAACTGGCCCCGGGTTGCGAAGAACAGCTGCTCGCGCGCCTGACCTGGCTGAGCGGCGCCCAGGGCCTGGCCCTGCCACACATCGGCCGCGAAACCTGGAACACCTTGATCCAGGCCGGCCTGATCGACGGCCTGCTCGATTGGTTAACCCTGGATGAGGCAGAGCTTGCTAACATTGATGGCTTCGGCGAACGCAGCAGTGCGCGTTTACTCGACAGCTTGCGCAGCGCCCGGCAGCGACCGTTCGCGCAATGGCTGATGGCCCTGGGAGTACCGCCCACGGCCCGCAACAATCTACAAGGCGGCTGGCAAACCCTGGCCGCCAGAGACACTCAAGCCTGGCTGGCCGAAGACGGCATAGGCCCGGGTCGCGCGGCGCAACTGAGCGCCTTTTTTCGCGACCCGCAGGTGCTGGCCTTGAGTGAAACATTACGGGCTGCCGGGATAGATGGTTTTTGACCTCTGCCCGACGGCATTAACCGGTGCCGGCAGAATTCATCCTGCCCACCTGATTGCGACCTTGTTTGCCTTGGAGCCTTTATGAAATTTCTTGCACCTTTTGCCCTGTTGACCGTCGCCACCCTTATGTCCGCGCCATTGCTGGCAGCCGAGGAAGCTGCGCCACTCACAGGCTGCGCCGCCAAGCGCGAGTCCATCAGCACCCAGATCGAACAAGCCAAGGCCCACGGCAACAGTGAGCAACAAGCCGGCCTGGAAAAAGCCTTGAGTGAAGTCACCGCCAACTGCACCGATGCCTCCTTGAAAAAGGAGCGGGAAAACAAGGTGCTCGACGCCAAGCACGAAGTCAGCCGCCGTCAGGCTGACCTCGACAAGGCGATGAAGAAGGGTGACTCCGACAAGATCAACAAGCGCAAGGACAAGCTGGCCCAGTCACGCAAGGACTTGCAGGAAGCCCTGGACGAACTGGACAAGTAAGACGGCCTCAGTGATCGCGGAACTGTTTATGGCACGCGGTGCAGGCATCTTCGACTTTCTGCACCGCCGGCCCGAGGTTGCTGGCCTTGTAGGGCTGGACCTGGCTGGCGATCACCAATTCACCGGTGGCCGTTTCAAGGTTTCGAGCCATTTCCTGGAAGCGTGCCTGCTGCTGCCACACGTCGTCCTTGGCGCTGGTGTGGTCTTCTTCACGCACGCTCGGGAAATGTTTCCACGGTTCGTGGGACAACGCATCAAGCTTGACCGCGCCTTCGGCAAATTTGCCGCCGTCGAATGGAATGCGCCCACGCAACATGCCGCCCAGGTCTTCGCCGGTCTTGAGCATCTGCTTGAAAATGGCCTTGCGCTGGCCAAGGGGCGAATTCGGATCAACCCCGCCGCAGGCGGACAGTGTCAGGCAGGCCAGCAATACAACGGTCAGTCTTTTAAAAGTCATGATGGCTCAAGGTCACGGGAAACGGCGGCCAGTATCCTCGCCCCGCCCGCAAAGACCAATACCCCTATTAATAATAAGGGTTGCTCGAACGCCAGCCGATACGAGCAATCGCTTCAGGAATTTTGTGTATGAATACCCGTTTTAAGCCTTGGCGCCGCCTCGTGTGGGCCCTGCCAATGATCGCGCTGCTGGCCGGTTGCGACACCGGCAAGGACGAAAAAGCCAAGCCCCACGCCATTGCTACCTACGTCGGCGCCACCTGGGAAAACCTGCCGGCCGTGTCGGACAGCGACCTGCAAGCCGGCTTCGAATCCTGGCGCAGTGCCTGTCAACGCCTCAAGACTGACCCGGTATGGGGCGCGACGTGCGCGGCATCGGCCACCGTGCCGTCGACCGCAGTGGCGATTCGTGACTTCCTCAAGGCCAACCTCGACGTCTACGGCCTGCGCTCGGCCGACAACAGCCCCAACGGCCTGATCACAGGCTACTACGAACCGGTTTACCCCGGCAGCCTCACCGAAACCGCCACCGCCCATGTACCGGTGTTCGGCGTACCGGATGACCTGATCATCGTCAACCTGGAAAGCATCTACCCGGAGCTCAAGGGCAAGCGCCTGCGCGGTCGCCTGGAAGGCCGGGTACTCAAACCCTATGACGACGCCAGCACCATCAACCACCAAGGCTCCACCGCCAAGCCCATCGCCTGGCTGACCAACCCGATGGACCTGCAATTCCTGCAGATCCAGGGTTCGGGTCGTATCCAACTGGCCGACGGCCGCCAATTGCGGGTGGGTTACGGTGACCAGAACGGTTACCCGTACCGCCCCATCGGCCGCTGGTTGGTGGAGCAGGGCGAGCTGAAAAAAGAAGACGTGACCATGGGCGCCATCGCGGCCTGGGCCAAGGCGCATCCGCAGCGTATTCCTGAATTGCTGGCAAGCAACCCCAGCTACGTGTTCTTCAGTGCCCGCCCCGACAGCAACGAAGGCCCGCGTGGCTCGCTGAACGTGCCGCTGACTGCGGGGTATAGCGTTGCGGTGGATCGCAAGGTGATTCCGCTGGGCAGCCTGTTGTGGCTGTCGACTACCCGACCGGATGGTGCGCCGATTGCCCGCCCGGTGGCTGCGCAGGATACCGGTGGTGCAATTACCGGCGAAGTGCGGGCCGACCTGTTCTGGGGCACCGGTGACGCCGCTGGTGAGTTGGCGGGCAACATGAAGCAGCAGGGCCAGATCTGGATGCTGTGGCCCAAAGGCGCAGCGTTGCCAAAAGTGCCGGACGCGCCGACAGGCACCTGAAGAACACCACGGTCTATGTGAGAGCGGGCTTGTGTGGGAGCGGGCTTGCTCGCGAATACGGTGTGTCAGTCACCGGATGTATCGACTGATCCACCGCATTCGCGAGCAAGCCCGCTCCCACACTTGAACAGTGTCAGGCTTCAGATCGAGACGAAGAAGAAGCTCGCAATCAACGCCATCCCTACCGCCCACACCACCGACCGCAGCATCGCCCAGTCCGCCAGGTAGCAGATGATGTAGAGCAACCGGCTGGTGATGAACAGCACCGCCAGGACGTTGATCGTCACCAGCGACGCAACGCCAGCCAGATGGGCAATGATCACCGCGGCCGCAAAGGCCGGGGTCACTTCGAAGCTGTTGAGTTGCGCACTGTGGGCGCGCTTGGCAAACCCCTCGAGGGTGTCGAGGAACGCCCGCGGGTCATGGTTCTGCCGGGGCCCGAACTTGCCGCCGCTGAACTTGGCCACGCCCGTGCACAGGTACGGCAGAAAGATTGCGATCAACACACACCAGAAAGCGACTGTCATAACCCATTCCTTTTTTAGTTTTATCCGACGGTTAGAGTTTCATCACGAACATGCCGATCAGCACCAACCCACAGGCTATGAGCCGCGGGCGGCCGAAAGGTTCTTTCAGGTAACGCATGCCGAACAGCACCACCAGGATCACGCTGACTTCCCGCAGCGCAGCGGCTTCGGCAATCGAGCCCAACTGCATGGCCCAAAGCACCAGAGCGTAGCTCAACAACACGCACAACCCGACACTCAGCCCCAGCCGCCACTGCGTGCGCCAGAACAGCCCGAACGCCGCCCGTTTGCGCACCATCGCCAGCAACGGAAACGGCCATGCGCTTATCAGCGTCAGCCACACCAGGTAGTCCAGCGGGTGTGACCAACGGCGCAATGCCTGGCCATCGAGGAAGGTGTAGCAACCGATACACAAGCCGATCAACGCCACCACCGGCAGCATCGACCAGGGCAACCGGTCGCCACCGCCGCCCTGCCACAACAGGCACAGCATGCCGAACGGAATCAGCAGAATGCCGAGAATCTGCTGGGTACTGAGCACCTCACCGGCAAACACCAGCGTCAGCGCCAACACCACCAAAGGCGACAAGCCGCGCATCAATGGGTACACCAGGCCCAGGTCACCCACGCGATAGGCCTGGATCAGCAGGTAGCGGTAGAGCAATTCAAACAACGCCGAGGCGATGATCCACGGCCAGATTTCCAGTGGCGGAAACGATACAAACCCCACCGCCAGCACCACAAACAGCAACGCCACCGTGTCCATGCACGCGATGACCAACAGGCGCTCGCCGCTGAATTTGATCAAGGTGTTCCACGTCGCATGCAACAACGCCGCTACCAGTACCAAAGCTGTTGCAATCACGGTGACTCCCCAGTCATAAAAAGCGGAATTGATTCGCCATATTTCAGCACCTGTTTATACTAAAGCCGACCACGCCGCACTCAGTTGCGCAAAGACCTGGACCAATAAATATTTGCTGCTGCCCGATCTTCGCCGATCCGGGCGTCGGCATGCGTATGCCTGATCAGAGCGCCGCGATTACCGAAGGAGATCCTTGCATGCCGCTCGGTGCATGGATCGGCGGGATGGTGGTGGCGGCACTTTTGTTCATCGACCTGCAACGTCGCCGCCGTGCTGCGGTCAACGTAGCCAACTGATAAATGTGTTCTGTGTGGGAGCTGTCGAGCTTTAGGGCGGCTGCGATACAGGCGCTGCGGTCTTGCAGCCTCACCCAGGTGATGCCATCGCAGCCTCGCTGGGGCTCGACAGCTCCCACATATGATCTCTACTCACTCCTCCATCCAAGGACCCCGGATGCTTGAACTTGTCGCTGCGTTTATTTGCCTCACCACCCTGCTCACGTATGTGAACTACCGCTTCATCGGCCTGCCGCCCACCATCGGTGTGATGGTCACGGCACTGATGTTTTCCCTGCTGCTGCAAGGCTTGAGCTTTATCGGCTACCCCGGCCTTGAAGAGCGCATCCAGCAGTTGATCGGCCAGATCGACTTCGGCGACCTGCTGATGAACTGGATGCTCTCGTTCCTGCTGTTCGCCGGCGCCTTGCACGTCAACCTGAGCGACCTGCGCAGCTACCGCTGGCCCATCGGCCTGCTTGCCACCTTCGGCGTATTGATTGCCACGGTGGTGATCGGCAGCCTGGCCTTCTACATCTTTGCCCTGTTCGGCTGGCACGTGAGTTTCCTGTACTGCCTGCTGTTCGGCGCGCTGATTTCCCCCACCGACCCGATTGCCGTGCTCGGTGTGCTGCGGACCGCCAATGCGTCGAAACCACTGAAAACCACCATCGTCGGCGAATCGCTGTTCAACGACGGCACGGCGGTGGTGGTGTTCACCGTGTTGCTGGGCATCGCGCAACTGGGCGAGACGCCTACGGTCGGCGCCACGGCCATGCTGTTTGCCCATGAGGCGATTGGCGGCGTGGTGTTTGGCGGGCTGATCGGCTATATCGTGTATCTGATGATCAAGAGCATCGAGCAGTATCAGATCGAAGTGATGCTGACCCTGGCCCTGGTGATCGGCGGCTCGGCGATGGCCACTGAACTGCACGTCTCGGCACCCATTGCGATGGTGGTGGCGGGCCTGATCATCGGCAACCTCGGCCGCAAGCTGGCGATGAACGACATGACCCGGCGCTACCTGGACGGCTTCTGGGAACTGCTCGATGACATGCTCAACGCCCTGCTGTTTGCGCTGATCGGCATGGAACTGCTGCTGTTGCCGTTCAACTGGCTGCACGTGTTGGCCGCCAGTTTGCTGGCCGTGGCAATCCTGTTGTCACGCCTGCTGACGGTGGCCCCGGCGATCCTGCTGCTGCGCCGCTGGCGCACGGTGCCCCGCGGCACTATCCGCATCCTCACATGGGGCGGCTTGCGCGGCGGGGTTTCCGTGGCACTGGCCCTGGCCCTGCCACTGGGCCCGGAGCGTGACTTGCTGCTGAGCATCACCTACATCGTGGTGCTGTCTTCGATCCTGTTGCAGGGCTTGAGCATCGGCAAGCTGGTCAAGCATGTGACCAAGGATGAGCCTGTTCCCGAGGCTCACCACTGAAGCTCACAGTCAAAGCATTTGCACGATGATCTGGCTTTTCAGGTCATTGACCATAGCCTGGATCACCGGCTTCATCTGCGCGAAGAGCTCGGCGCTGCAAACCGCTTCCGGGTGGGCAAACCTGGCCGTGCGTGAAATCAGTACGGTGTTGCCCTCCCGGGAATAGGTGGCGCTGTACTCGAAGCCAGCGCCCTTGAACGAAACCGCCTTGGGCACCGCCAGAATATTGAGGGCCTTGGGAAACTCGAACCGGGCCGTCTCAGTGCTCTCTCCAGAAATGCAGATGAAGGCCTGCGCCCGCTCTTTTTCCACAGCAAGGGCAGATACGTTCTGGGCAATCCCTCCGCCCAGGCTACTCAGCGCCGGCACACCTATCGGGCCCGGCACATTCACCAGGTTGTCCGTGCGCCCCACCATCACGGCATTGAAGCTTGGGGCGTCGCTGTCCAAGGGGTCGGTTTGCAGCGTGCCGCTGCCTGCCTGGCCATAACCGTGCAGGATTTTCTGGATCATCAAGTCACGGTCCGCCGGTTTCATCGACTTAATCGAGGTCCGGGCAAACTCCGCGCGCCAACCGTCCAGGCGCTTAGCCTGGGTGAAGTCTGCAGCGCCACTGGCGTCCACCTTGAATACCAGCTCACTGAACTCTTTGCCCGGCTGCGTCGCCGGCGTGCGGCCGATCTCGCCGGTACGCGTCAACAACACCGGTTTATCCAGGTCGAGCTTGGGCAGGTAACCGGCGGCCGTGCCAGTCGCGGTTGAATCCAGGTACAGGTCCAGGCCAGGGATATAGGTGATTGCGTGGTTGATCGGGCTGACCGCCGCAACCTTGGGCAAGGTGTAGGCACTGCCGTAGCTGATCAGCGCCGGGGAGCTTTCAATGGCGACGGCCTTGAGCAACGCTTCAAGCAGGGCCACATGGTCCTTGCAGTCACCATAGCGGTTGTCCAGCACCGACTGCGCAGCGTGGGGAACCACCCCGCCGGCATCGATGTACACCGCCACATACCGGATGTTCCGGCGTACCCAGTTACTCAATACCAAAGCCTTGGCCCGAGGTGTTGGCAAGTCGACCGTGAGTTGCTTGGCCAGCGTGCTGATCGCCGGGGTCACTTCGACGGTGGCCCGGGCATCGTAGGCTTTGGCCAATGCCTGATAGCTGGGGAACGTCGAGACCGCCAGACGCTGGCCGTAATCCACGTACGCCACCGCGCCTTGCTCGGGACGGGACTTTTCAGCCGGCACGTAATCCCAGCGATACACCTTGCGCCCGGGCGCCGCCGCCGGCGTAGATGCACTGAAGCCTTTGGCATCGACGTACAGCGGCTTATCCACCGGCAGATCGTAGGTCAGGCTGAACTGCTCCATCGGATTACGGCTTGGCGTTGCGAAGTCAATAAATTCGCCGGGGAACAACGGGGTCTTGCGCACTCGTTGAAAACGCAGGATCAAGCGATCACCCACCGCCACCTCGGGGAATATCACCACCTTGACCCGGGAGTCCTGGAACATCGGTGCGTCGGCGGAAGCCCGCTCCTGCTGCTCCTTGATCTGCTCGGCACTCACCGGCACTTTGCGCCCGTCAGGCTTGTGGGTGAACGCCTCGACAATCTCAAGCGTATCCAGGGAACGGTTGTAGCTCACCGGCTGCTGCGCCTGGGACCGAATGCCACGCTCTTCGTTGATGCGCACCACTGACTCGTAGTCCTGCACATAACTGCCGTCGGCGTTGATCACGAATGACTGAGCCATTTTCTCGACGGTCACGGAGTGGTCTGCACCATCATCCGTGGCCTGCGCAGAACCCAACACACCTGATACCAGCAGCAGCCCCAATAGCCTGCGCCATGGGAAAAGAGGGGAAGCCCGCATAAAGATCCTTCTTGATGAATGAAAAGCCGCGCCGCGACTTTGCCATTCATTTATGACGAATCGGCTTACGGTTCCTTGTTGATCTGATGAGGGTGACGCGGGTCGGCAACCTTGCCCGGCAAGCTACTTTCGCTGCGAATCTGCGCATGGCTGATCAGCGCAAAGATAAAGCTGCCGCCGATGATATTGCCCGCCAGCGTCGGCCCGGCGAACACCAGCCAGAAGTCTTTCCACGGCAGCTCGCCGGCAAATACCAGGTACGACACTTCCGCCGAGCCCACCACAATGTGGGTGAAGTCTCCCAGTGCCATCAGGTAGGTGATCAGGATGATGATCCAGATTTTGGCGCTTTCCATGGATGGGATCATCCACACCATGGTGGCGATCATCCAGCCCGACACGATGCCCTTGGCGAACATCTGGTAGGCGTCGTTTTCCATGACCTTGCGCCCGATTTCCAGGAAGGCCAGGTCGGTCTTGGTGTCAAAGATCGGCAAGTGCAGCATCACGTACGCCACCAGCAAAGTGCCGCACAGGTTGCCCACCAGCACCACGGCCCATAAACGCAGCAGGCGTGCGAAATTCTTCAGCGTGGGTTTGCTCATCACCGGCAACACCGCGGTCAGGGTGTTTTCGGTGAATAACTGCTGACGGGCGAGGATCACGGCAAGAAAGCCGGCGCAGTAACCAAAACTGGCGATCACCTTGAACTCTTCGCCATCCGGCAGGCGCGAGTTGAGCAAGCCCATGCCCATCAGTGACAGGCCCATGGTCAGGCCGGCGGCCAGCGCCGACCACCACAACGCGGCGACGTTGCGCTCCAGTTCCTGATCGCCTTGAGTGCGGATGATTTCATGCAGAACCGCCGCGCGAGGCGGTTGGTTCTTGTCGACGTCGTGCTGCTCTTCCTGCGACAGATTGGGGGTCTTGCCGTCTTCTTGCGTGGCCATGGTGATACCTGAACGGGGGGGCGATGTTCAGGTACGACCTATGGTTGATCAAGAGCGTTCACTGGCCCTGCGCAGGATTACTCGCCGAGGCCTTCCGACTGGAACTGATCCTTCACGTACTTGATCTCGGTACGGCCGTGTGGCGCTGGCAACCCGTCTTCACCCAGGTTCACGAAGACCATTTTTTCCACCGTCAGAATGCTCTTGCGGGTGATCTTGTTGCGCACTTCACAGGTCAGGGTGATGGAGGTGCGACCGAACTCGGTGGCGGTGATGCCCAGTTCGATGATGTCGCCCTGGCGCGAGGCGCTGACGAAGTTGATTTCGGAGATGTACTTGGTCACCACCCGCTGGTTGCCCAACTGGACAATCGCGTAGATGGCCGCTTCTTCGTCGATCCAGCGCAGCAGGCTGCCACCGAACAGGGTGCCGTTGGGGTTGAGGTCTTCGGGTTTTACCCATTTGCGAGTGTGGAAGTTCATGTTCACTCCAAAGCGTGTTGCGAAATGATGGGCAACATCATGGCAGAGGCCGGGCCCAAGCTCTATGAGCCATTGCCTATCAACCCCATGAGCGATCTTCATGCCGCCGACAGAAAGGCTTTAGAAGTCAGGCGCAGGCGGCTATAATCGCCTCCGCTTCAAAACGGTCATCTTCGATTGATACCGTTCTCCCGCCACCTGTCCGAGGGGCGCTGCAGCAGGCTCGACCTGTCAGGCTCGGATGGGGCGTTGTCCGGCCTGGTTAGCCAGCTGGATACTAAACGCACAACGGCGCCCATTCGCACACTACGAATGGAGGCTCTTCATGAGCGCTGTAATCACGCCTGCAGGTTTTACCGACTACAAAGTCGCCGACATGTCCCTCGCTGCCTGGGGCCGTCGCGAAACCTTTATCGCCGAATCCGAAATGCCAGCCCTGATGGGCCTGCGTCGCAAGTACGCCGCTGAGCAGCCGCTCAAGGGAGCGAAGATTCTCGGCTGCATCCACATGACCATTCAGACTGCCGTGCTGATCGAAACCCTGGTTGCCCTGGGTGCCGAAGTACGCTGGTCGTCCTGCAACATTTTCTCGACTCAAGACCAGGCCGCTGCCGCTATCGCTGCTGCCGGTATCGCCGTGTTCGCCTGGAAAGGCGAAACCGAAGAAGAGTACGAGTGGTGCCTGGAGCAAACCATCCTCAAGGATGGCAAGCCATGGGACGCCAACATGATCCTCGACGACGGCGGCGACCTGACCGAGCTGCTGCACAAGAAATACCCGCAGATCCTCGACCGCGTCCACGGCGTGACCGAAGAAACCACCACCGGCGTTCACCGCCTGCTGGACATGCTGGCCAAGGGCGAGCTGAAAATCCCGGCCATCAACGTCAACGACTCGGTGACCAAGAGCAAGAACGACAACAAGTACGGCTGCCGTCACAGCCTGAACGATGCGATCAAGCGCGGCACCGACCACCTGTTGTCCGGCAAGCAAGCGCTGGTGATCGGCTACGGTGACGTGGGCAAGGGTTCGTCCCAGTCCCTGCGTCAGGAAGGCATGATCGTTAAAGTCTCCGAAGTCGACCCGATCTGCGCCATGCAAGCCTGCATGGACGGTTTCGAAGTGGTTTCGCCGTTCATCAACGGCCAGAACGACGGCACCGAAGCCAGCATCGACAAGGCCCTGCTGGGCAAGATCGACCTGATCGTGACCACCACCGGCAACGTGAACGTGTGCGACTCGAACATGCTCAAGGCCCTGAAAAAGCGCGCCGTGGTGTGCAACATCGGTCACTTCGACAACGAAATCGACACCGCTTTCATGCGCAAGAACTGGGCATGGGAAGAAGTGAAGCCACAGGTACACAAGGTTCACCGTACCGGTGCTGGCGATTTCGACCCGCAGAACGATGACTACCTGATCCTGCTGGCCGAAGGCCGTCTGGTCAACCTGGGCAACGCCACTGGCCACCCAAGCCGCATCATGGATGGCTCGTTCGCCAACCAGGTACTGGCGCAGATCTTCCTGTTCGGCCAGAAATACGCCGACCTGTCGCCCGCCCAGAAAGCCGAGCGCCTGACCGTGGAAGTACTGCCGAAGAAACTCGACGAAGAAGTGGCCCTGGAAATGGTCCGCGGCTTCGGCGGCGTAGTGACTCAACTGACCAAGACCCAGGCCGACTACATCGGCGTGACGGTCGAAGGCCCGTTCAAGCCGCACGCTTACCGCTACTGATTTGCCTGCTGCCTGCTCCCCATGTGGGGGCAGGCTTTTGTGGGAGCGGGCTTGCTCGCGAAGGCGGTGTGTCAGTCGACTTATCTACTACTGACATACCGCCTTCGCGAGCAAGCCCGCTCCCACATTGACGGTGTGCACCTTCTGGCTTTATGAGTTTCCATAGGTATAACCATGTCCCAAGACCGTCGCTACAGCTTCGAGTTCTTCCCGACCAAGACCGATGCTGGGCATGAAAAACTGATGGCAACTGCCAAGCAGTTGGCCAGCTACCACCCCGATTTCTTCTCCTGCACCTACGGTGCCGGTGGCTCCACCCGCGATCGCACGATCAACACCGTGCTGCAGCTGGAAAGCCAAGTCAAAGTACCTGCAGCTCCGCATTTGTCCTGCGTGGGCGACAGCAAGGCCGACCTGCGCAGCCTGCTGACCCAATACAAGCAAGCCGGCATCAAGCGCATCGTCGCCCTGCGCGGTGACCTGCCGTCCGGGATGGGCATGGCCAGCGGCGAGCTGCGCTACGCCAATGACCTGGTGAGCTTCATTCGCGAAGAAACCGGCGATCACTTCCACATCGAAGTGGCCGCTTATCCGGAGATGCACCCCCAGGCGCGCAATTTCGAAGACGATCTGCAGAATTTCGTGCGCAAGGCCAACGCCGGCGCCAACAGCGCGATCACCCAGTACTTCTTCAACGCAGAGAGCTACTTCTACTTCGTTGAGCGTGTACAAGCGATGGGCGTGAACATCCCGATCGTGCCGGGCATCATGCCGATCACCAACTACAGCAAACTGGCGCGCTTCTCTGACGCCTGCGGCGCGGAAATCCCACGCTGGATTCGTAAACAACTGGAAGCCTACGGCGACGACGTCAAGAGCATCCAGGCGTTCGGCGAACAGGTCATCAGCGAAATGTGTGAACAATTGTTGCAAGGTGGCGCGCCAGGGTTGCACTTCTATACCCTGAACCAGGCTGAGCCAAGCCTCGCTGTCTGGAACAACCTGAAGCTGCCACGCTAAGGTCTGTTCCGAAATGCAAAGGCCCTCATAATGAGGGCCTTTGCCGTTCTAAACGCCCACGGAATTCTGCAGTCCATGAATACAACCGCCCCGACGTCCCGCCCGCAACTGGTCTACCTGGTGTTCGGCGCAGAGACTTACCATCAGGAAGCGGTATTCAGCATCGCCAGCGCCCTGTCGTTCCTGCGGGACGAGCCGGACACAGGCATCGACATCCAGGTCTTCACCGACAACCCCGAGCCCTACCGCCTGCTGCCGGTACGGGTACGCCCGCTGGACGAAGCCACGCGCAAACGCTGGAGCGAGCCTCACGGCTACCACTTTCGCACCAAGCACGTAGTGCTGCGGCAAGTGTTGCAAGAATCCGAAGTGGCGCTGCTGATCGACACCGATACGTTTTTCCATCATTCGCCCCTGGCGCTGTTTGAACGCGTGCAGCCGGGCACCCTGCTGTGCAACGCCTTCTACACCAAGTACGGCGACAACCACGAAAGCATTCTGTATAGCGCCCTGTACCAGCGCCTGCTGGACATGGGCGTGGCCGACGATGACATGATGACCCTCAATTCCGGGGTCATGGGCCTGACGCAGCAGGACGCGCACATCCTCGACCGCTCGATCGAGTTGATGGACGAACTGTTTCCCCATGCCCAGGGCGCCTACACCCTGGAAGAGTTCTGCCTGTCCATTGCCGCCTATCGCACCCTCAACGTGCGCGAATGCCCGGACCTGATCCACCACTACTGGAGCCGCAAGCAGCTGTTCCGGGCCAAGGTCAAGGCGTGGATCGCCAAGCATGGGGCAAACCCCACCAGCGCCACGGCCCTGGATGACACGCGCCAGGTTTCCGCCCACCTGCCCCGCCCGCCTCGTCTGCAACGCTTGATGTACAAGCTGATCACCCTGGCACTGCCCAAGCACCAGCAGCAGTTCATCCGGGAAATCCTCTACGGCTGCTACGAACATGAAAACGAGTTCGACCAGGCGTGTGGCCCGGTTTGGTGGGACAAGGCCCGACAAAACCAGGAAGAGCGCCAGGGTCGACCGGTGGATGCCCATCTGCTGGAGCACTGGTTTGGCAATCCCGTGGTGCGGCTGATTCTCGGCGAGCGGCGCGAGGCGATCTACGAACACCTGATCAAATCTCCGGGCAAGTAAACCTGGCGGGCGCCCGCAGATCACTGTGCCAGAGCTTCTCTTTAGCCCGATACAGTCGTAATCTCAGGGTATGCCTGTCACTTTCCGGTTATTGACTGCTGTTCTTTTCGCTTGCCTGAGCCTCGGTGCCCATGGCGAGAAACTGCGCATTGTCACCGAGCCCTGGGCGCCTTACGTCTACGACGACAACGGCACCATGCGCGGGCTCGACTACGAGACCACGGTGATCGTGTTCCAGCGCCTGGGCATCGATGTGGATTGGCAATTCCTGCCTTGGAAGCGCTGCCTGGCGATGCTCGACCAGGGCCAGGCCGACGGCGCACTGGATATTTTCCATAGCCATGAACGCGACGCGGTGCTGCTGTACCCCAGCGAGCCGCTGTCCGAGGTGGAGTTCGTGCTGTTCTACGCCAATCAGCGCCCACACCCGTTCCAGACCTTCGACGACCTGCGCGGCCTGACCATCGGCACCTCGCCAGGCTACCTCTATGGCGCCGAATTCAGCGAGTCCACCCTGTTCAAGCAGGAGCCGGCCGCCAGCCATGAGGCCAACTTCGGCAAACTGGCCCTTGGCCGGATCGACCTGGTGATCACGGACCGTCGGGTTGGCCAGCATGTACTCAAGGCCCTTGGACTTGAGGACCAGGTCACCCAGGCACCCCAGGTAGTCAGCAGCCAGCCACAGTTCCTGGCCGTGCGCCGCGGTGCCGGCATGGATTTGCTGGTGCAACGCTTCGCCGCCGAACTCAAACGCTTCAAGCAAGAGCCTGCCTACGCGGCCTTGAGCGCCAAATATGCCGGCAGCAGCCCGCAAACCAGCGCATCAGCCCTGCCCGTACGCACCGTTGAGCAGCAGGAAAGCGGCGCAGAGTGATTGCTCTGTTATACTCCGGCCTTTCCGCCAGGCTTACGCCCGGACGCTTCGGTCTTGCAAAAGGCACCCGACCCCGCTACAGCGCAGCTTTCAAGCCCGCGCGAGCCGTCTGAGTGCCCGCCAGCCCCAGCAGGACCGGACGGGATTGCGTTCATCTAAACGCCATTCACGCCAGGCAAGACTATCCCTCTGGGCCAAGCCCTAACTAAAACAGGATTACTCATGTCCTTTGCTTCCCTCGGTCTCTCCGAGGCTTTAGTCCGCGCCATCGAGGCAGCGGGCTATACCGAGCCTACTCCGGTGCAACAGCGGGCCATTCCCGCCGTGTTGCAAGGCCGCGACCTGATGGTTGCGGCTCAGACAGGTACTGGTAAAACCGGCGGCTTCGCCCTTCCGATCCTGGAGCGGTTGTTTCCCAACGGTCACCCGGACAAATCCCAGCGTCATGGCCCGCGCCAACCGCGCGTACTGGTCCTGACCCCTACCCGCGAACTCGCCGCACAAGTGCATGACAGCTTCAAGCTGTATGCCCGCGACTTGAAGTTCGTCAGCGCCTGCATCTTCGGCGGCGTCGGCATGAACCCACAGGTTCAGGCCATGTCCCGCGGTGTCGACGTACTGGTTGCGTGCCCGGGTCGTTTGCTCGACCTGTGCGGCCAAGGCAGCGTCGATTTGTCCCACGTGGAAATCCTCGTGCTGGACGAAGCCGACCGCATGCTCGACATGGGCTTTGTCCATGACGTGAAAAAGGTCCTCGCGCGCCTGCCGGCCAAACGCCAGAACCTGCTGTTCTCGGCCACGTTCTCCAACGACATCACCGCGTTGGCGGGCAAGTTGTTGCACAACCCCGAGCGCATTGAAGTCACGCCGCCGAACACCACGGTCGAGCGTATCGAGCAGCGCGTATTCCGCCTGCCGGCCGCCCACAAGCGTTCGCTGCTGGCCCACCTGATCACCGCCGGCGCGTGGGAACAGGTGCTGGTGTTCACCCGCACCAAGCACGGCGCCAACCGCCTGGCCGAGTACCTGGACAAGCACGGCCTCACCGCCGTCGCGATCCACGGCAACAAGAGCCAGAATGCCCGCACCAAAGCCCTGGCCGACTTCAAGGCCGGTGAAGTGCGCATCCTGGTCGCCACCGACATCGCCGCTCGCGGCCTGGACATCGACCAACTGCCCCACGTGGTCAACTTCGAGCTGCCAAACGTCGACGAAGACTACGTGCACCGTATCGGCCGTACTGGCCGGGCCGGTCGTTCGGGCGAGGCCATTTCCCTGGTCGCACCGGACGAAGAAAAGCTGCTGAAAAGCATCGAGCGCATGACCAAGCAGAAAATCGCCGACGGCGACCTGATGGGCTTCGACTCCAGCGCCGTTGAGGCCGAGAAGCCTGAAGTGCGCGAGCGTCCGGACGTGCGCAACCCGCGTAACAACCCACGCGGTCCGAAGGGCGATGGCCCGAACGGCGGCGGCGGTGGTGGCGGTCGTAAAGACAAGGGCAAGGACAAGGGCGGCAAGGACAAGGCTGCGACCAATGGCCGTGGCGAACGCCCGGCCCGTGAGCAAAAGCCCCGTGAAGGCACCCCGGCCCGCGAACAGCGCCAGCCGAGCCAGCCGCCACGTGCTGCTGCCGACCGTGCTCCGGACGAGTTCCTGGACGACGATGTTGACAACTTCGGTAACCGCGTTGACTACGTGCCCCAGGCCAAGCCGGCCCAGGGCCGTGGTCGTCGTCCGGGCGCTCCGGCCCAGGGCGCAGGCGCCGGTACTCCGCGTACCGGCGGCCAGCCACAAGGTCGCCAGAACGGTCCGCGCAGCAGCAACGGCGCCACCACCGGCACCCCGCCTGCCAAGCGCAGCGGCCCGCGCAACGGTGCACCGCGTGACGGCCAGGCCCGTCGCGAAGAGTCGCGCAACCGTCGCCCGGCGCGTGATGATCAACCTCGCCTGTCGGAGCCAGCGGTGCAAAACCCGCGCGGCGGCCCGGCACCGAAGATCATCCACAAAGAGTCGAAAAGCGATCGCACGCTGACACCTGAGCAGTTGGATCAACTGCCGGGCCGTCCACGTGGTGAAAAACCGGCGTTGCTGACCCGCAACCGCTGAGTTTTCAAAGCGCCATAAAAAATGCCCCGGATCGCGAGATCCGGGGCATTTTTGTGTGGCCGGCGAAAATTACTTCGCTTTCACACCTTCAAACGTCACGTACAGCTCAACGTTGTTGGACGCTGGGCCCAGGTCCATCTGCTTGCCGAAGTCCTGGCGATTGAAGGAGGTAGTACCTTCAAAGCCGGCACGGTAGCCGCCCCATGGATCCTTGCCTTCACCCAGGAAGGTCGCCTTGACGACGATCGGCTTGGTCACGCCGTGAAAGGTCAGGTCGCCGGTCACGTCAGCAGTGACTTGGCCAGCGGCATTCTTGCCAGTGGTCTTGACGCTGGTGGAGACGAACTTGGCATCGGCAAACTTGCCAACGTCCAGGAAGTCTTTGCTGGCGATGTGCTTGTCACGTTCGGCGTGGTTGGTGAACACGCTGGCGGTGCGGACGTTGAACTCAATCTTGCTGTCTTCAGGCTTGGCAGCATCGAAGCTGAACTTGCCGTCCAGGTCCTTGAAGGTACCGGTGATGAAGCTGTAGCCCAAGTGGCTGATCTTGAAGTCAACGAAGGCGTGCTGGCCTTCCTTGTCGACAACGTAGTCAGCTGCCATCGCCTGACCGGCAGTCAGCAGGGCAGAACCGATGGCCAGAGCGGCGAGAGTCTTTTTCAACATGCTTTCTATTCCTTGTGAGTCGAGGTTGAACATCAGGCTTTGCGCCCCAGCATACGAACCAGGGTCACATCACGATCAATGAAATGGTGTTTCAGCGCGGCCACGCCATGCAGGCCGGCGAACACCACCAATACCCAGGCCAGGTACAAATGCACCACGCCTGCAGTGTCTGCCTGGTCCGGTAGCCCGGAAACCAGCGCAGGAATCTCAAACAAGCCAAACACCGGGATCCCGACACCGTCTGCGGTGGAAATCAGGTAACCGGCAATCATCACGGCAAACAGCCCGAGATACAGGAACGCGTGGCCAAACGCAGCCCCCAGACGCGTCATGCGGCTATAGCTGGCAAGCGGTGGCGGCGGCGGGCTGACCAGGCGCCAGACGATCCGCACGAGCATGATGGCGAACAGCGTAATGCCGATGCTCTTGTGCAGGTCCGGGGCGTCTTTGCGCCAGGCACTGTAGTAGTCGAGACCGACCATCCACAGGCCCAATGCGAACAGACCGAACACCACCAGGGCCACGCCCCAGTGCAAAACGATGCTGACCCAGCCATAGCGGGCCGGTGAATTACGTAGTTGCATGTCCCAAATCCCGTAAGAGCTGTGGCAAGACTATCGATTTACCTATCGAATTAAAGCGGAAAATTTCGCTTTGAAATATCGAGAAATACGATCAAGAGCGTATGCAGAGTAAGTTAACAAGAGATTAAGGACTATCCAGAAGAAACGTGACGGACTGTCCTGCGTTTACCACCAATTTACGCTTCAGACTCGCAATGGGTTGTGACACAGGCCGGCATTGCATAGGCTTGCGCGATTGTTTCGCCCGCGCACGTCGCGAGCCGCTTCGAGGAGAATGAACATGGGTTTGAATAACCAGTGGATGCAACGCGACCTTGCGGTGCTGTGGCATCCCTGCACCCAGATGAAAGACCACCAGCAACTGCCGCTGATCCCGATCAAGCGCGGTGAAGGCATCTGGCTGGAAGACTTCGAAGGCAAACGCTACCTCGACGCCGTCAGTTCCTGGTGGGTCAACGTGTTTGGCCACGCCAACCCGCGCATCAACCAGCGCATCAAGGACCAGGTCGACCAGCTGGAACACGTGATCCTCGCCGGTTTCAGTCACCAGCCGGTAATCGAGCTATCCGAGCGCCTGGTGAAGATGACCCCCGAAGGCCTGACCCGCTGCTTCTACGCCGACAACGGCTCGTCGTGCATCGAAGTCGCGCTGAAGATGAGCTTTCACTATTGGCTCAACCGCGGCCTGCCGAACAAGAAGCGCTTTGTCACCCTGACCAACAGCTACCACGGCGAAACCATCGCCGCGATGTCGGTTGGCGATGTGCCGCTGTTCACCGAGACCTATAAAGCCCTGCTGCTGGACACCATCAAGGTGCCGAGCCCCGACTGCTACCTGCGCCCCGACGGCATGAGCTGGGAAGAACATTCCCGGAACATGTTCCTGGCCATGGAGCAGACCCTGGCCGAAAACCACGACACCGTGGCCGCCGTGATCGTCGAGCCGCTGATCCAGGGCGCCGGCGGCATGCGCATGTACCACCCGGTGTACCTCAAGCTGCTGCGCGAAGCCTGCGACCGTTATGGCGTGCACCTGATCCACGACGAAATCGCCGTGGGCTTTGGCCGCACCGGTACGATGTTCGCCTGTGAACAGGCCGGCATCCGCCCGGACTTCCTGTGCCTGTCCAAGGCCCTGACCGGCGGCTACCTGCCGCTCGCCGCGGTGGTCACCACCGACGATGTGTACGACGCCTTCTACGACGACTACCCGACCCTGCGCGCCTTCCTGCACTCCCACAGCTACACCGGCAACCCGCTGGCCTGTGCGGCGGCCTTGGCGACCCTGGATATCTTCGAAGAAGACAACGTCATCGAAAACAACAAGGCCCTGGCCCAGCGCATGGCCACCGCCACCGCGCACCTGGTGGACCATCCGCACGTCTCGGAAGTGCGCCAGACCGGCATGGTGCTGGCCATCGAGATGGTGCAGGACAAGGCCACCAAGACCGCCTACCCGTGGCAGGAACGCCGTGGCCTGAAGGTGTTCGAGCATGCGCTGGAGCGTGGCGCGCTGCTGCGGCCGTTGGGCAGCGTGGTGTACTTCCTGCCGCCGTATGTGATCACCCCGGAGCAGATCGACTTCCTGGCTGAAGTGGCCAGCGAAGGGATCGACATTGCCACCAACAGCAAGGTCAGCGTGGCGGTGCCCAAGGATTTCCACCCGGGGTTTCGTGATCCGGGCTGATTGAGTTGATCGTTCCCACGCTCCGCGTGGGAATGCAGCCATGGACGCTCCGCGTCCGCCCTGCACACTATTTCCAGAGAACAGAAATGAGACTGTCCCGCTTTTTTGTCGACGCCCCCCTGAGCCTTGGCGACCACGAGTTGCCGGAAGCCCAGGCGCACTACATCAGCCGCGTATTGCGCATGAGCGAAGGCGACCCCGTGCAGTTGTTCGACGGTTCCGGCCAGGAGTTTCGCGCCAGCTTGCTGGAAGTCGGCAAAAAACGCGTGGTGGTGCAAGTCACCGAAACCTTCGCCGGGCAGGTCGAGTCGCCGTTGCAGATTCACCTCGGCCAGGGCCTGTCCCGTGGCGAGCGGATGGACTGGGCGATCCAGAAAGCCACCGAGCTTGGGGTGAATGAAATCACCCCGATCTTCAGCGACCGCTGCGAAGTGCGCCTCAAGGACGAACGCGCCGACAAACGCCTGCAGCACTGGCGCCAGGTGGCGATCAGCGCGTGCGAGCAGTGCGGTCGCTCGCGAGTGCCGGTGATTCACCCACCGCTGTTGCTGGCGGATTGGTTGAAACAGGCCGAAGCGGATTTGAAGCTGGTGCTGCACCCGGTGGCCGAGCCCCTGGTGAGCCACGCCAAGCCTGGGAGCCTGGCCTTCCTGATCGGGCCGGAGGGTGGATTGACTGATGGGGAAGTCGAGACGGCACAAGGTGCGGGTTTTCATGCCGCACGGCTGGGCCCACGGGTGCTGCGTACCGAAACTGCGCCAGTCGTGGCGCTGGCGGTGGCTCAACAACTCTGGGGCGACTTCTAAACCCGTTTTGCAAACCCAATCAAATGTGGGAGCGGGCTTGCTCGCGAATGCGGTGGATCAGTCACACATGTATTGACTGGCACTCCGCTTTCGCGAGCAAGCCCGCTCCCACATTTGGATCGGGTTTGCACTCCGTTACTCCACCGGGTCACTCACAGGCGTCGCAATAATCGCCTTCAACTCACTGGTCATCGGGAATTCCAGGTTCAAGCCCTTGGGCGGGATCGGCTGCTCAAACCAGCGCTGGTAAATGCCGTTGATCTCCCCCGAGCTGTACAGCCCGGCCAGGGTCTCATTGACCACCGCGAGAAACTGCGGGTCGTCCTTGCGCACCATACAGCTGTAGATTTCCCGCGACTGTTCTTCCCCAACCACCACCCACTTGTGCGGGTCCCTGGCCTTGGCGCGCTCCCCGTAGAGCAACGCGTCATCCATGTAAAACGCCGCCGCCCGGCCGGATTGCAGCATCTGGAAGGCTTCGCCGTGGTCCTTGGCGCTGATCACCGACATGTTCAGTTTGTGATCGACGTTGTAGCTCTTGAGGAACCGCTCGTTGGTGGTACCGGCGGTGGTTACCACGTTCTTGCCTTGCAGGTCGGCGAAGCTTTTGATGCCGCTGTCGTTGGCCGTCAGCAACTGGCCCTTCACGTAGATAAACCCGTAGGAAAACGCTACCTGCTTCTGCCGCTCGGCGGTCACGCCGGTGGAACCGCATTCCAGGTCCACGGTGCCGTTTTGCACCAGGGCTATGCGGGTCTGGGAAGTCACCAGGTTGTACTTCACGTTGAGCTTCGGCACACCGGTTTTCTGCTGGATACGCTCGACGATCTTGTTCGCCAGCTCCACCGAATAGCCCATGGGCTTGCCGCTGTGATCCCCCACATAGGAAAACGGCACCGAGGCATCGCGATAGCCGAGGGTGATGCTCCTGGCGTTGGCGATCTTGCTCAGCGTGCCGTCCAAGGGGGCTTCGGTTGCCTGGGTCTGTGCACTCAATATCAGGGCCAGGAAGAGTATGGGGCTGCTGCGCAGCCCGACGGGGGACGAGCCCCCTCGCCACAGTTTTTGCATTGTTATTCTCCGTTTTTGTTTTAGTTATGGACGGCGCACGGCAATGACGCTGATTTCGACCAGCACGTCCGGTCGCGCCAACTGCGCCTGCAACGTGGTACGCGTCGGTGCCTGCCCCGGCGATAGCCAGGCGGACCAGACTTCATTCATCGGCGCAAAACCCTCCTGGATATTGTTCAGGTAGATGGTCGCATTCAGCAGATGATCCTTGTCGCTGCCGGCCTCGGCCAGCAGTGCATCAATCCTGGCCAGCACCTCTTCGGTCTGGGTCTTCACATCGCGGCCTTCGCCCGGCACCTGGCCGGACAAAAACACCAGGTCCTGAAACACCACGGCGCCAGACAAGCGGCTGTTGCTGTTGATTCGGGTGATGGTCATCGAAATATCCTCAAGCGGCTCGGGGCGCGAAGCCCTGCATATCAATGGAAGTGGTGTGCCGGCCAATCAACTCGGCCAGTACCTGGCCGCTGCCGCAAGCCAGGGTAAACCCGAGGGCGCCGTGGCCGAGGTTAAGCCACAGGTTGCTGTAGGCGCTGGCACCAATCAACGGCACGCCGGTAGGCGTGGCCGGGCGCATACCGGCCCATTCGACCGCGTGCTGGTAGTCACCGGCCAGCGGGAACGTCTCAAGTGCCTGGCGTTTAATCAGCGCCAGGCGCTTGGGTTCCAGGCGGGTGTCGAAGCCGACAATATCCACCATCGCCGCCACCCGCAGTTGCTCACCGATGCGCGCGTAGACGATCTTGCGGTCGTAATCGGTGATGCTGATGTTCGGCGCCTGATGCTGCGCGCCAATCGGCACGCTCAGGCTGTAGCCCTTGAGGGGATACAGCGGCAGTGACATACCCGGCAAGGCCAGCTCGGGGCTGCGGTGCCCGGCGGCCAGCACCAGGTGCTGCACCGGCAAGACTTCACTGCCCATTTCGATAGCCTGCACGGCGCCTGCGCTGTGACGAATCGCCGTCACCTTGCGCCCCAACAGGAACGTGCAACGCCCCGACGCTTCAAGGCGCGCCGCCAGTTGCTGGCAGAACCCATGGCAGTCGCCGACCTCTTCATTGGGCGTATAGATGCCGCCGGCAAAACTGGCGCTGTCCAGGGTCGGTTCCAGCCGTGCGCAGTCCGCCGCCGAGAGCACTTGCTGTTGCAGCGGGTCGGTCACTTTATTCAAGGCGCGCTCATAGCTGTCGAGGCTGCGAAAGGTCACCAGCTTGCCGTTGCGCCGCCAGTGGAAACCGCCCAGTTGGTCTTCTTCACGCCAGCGTTGCAGGGTGACCTGGCTCAAGGACGCCAGGCGCAGCAGGTGGGCCGCATTGCGCTGGTTCACCGAGCCACGGCAGGCGCCCAGGAACGAGGCCATCCAGCGCCACTGCGCCGGGTCCATACGCGGGCGCAGCTTCAGCGGCGAGTCACCGCGCAGCATCCAGCCGATGGCTTGCAACGGTACGCCCTTGTCGGCCAACGGCGCGACATAGCGGTAGGACAGTTGCCCGCCGTTGGCGAAGCTGGTCTCGCTGCCCAGGGTTTCCCGAGCTTCGACCACCGTCACCTGCATGCCGGCACGCACCAGCGCGTAGGCACTCGCCAGGCCGATAACCCCGCCACCGATGATGCAAACCTGCTGAGCCATGTGCGTCCCTTAACCGTGCGATGTCAGGCTTGAAGGTTAGAGGCAGGTGACAGCGGCGGGACAATGAATAAAGATGGGTCACCCATAAACAAAGGTTATGGACTGCCCATGCGCTTGCGTCATATCGAAATCTTCCAGGCCATCCGCCAGACCGGTTCCATCAGCGCCGCCGCCCAGTTGCTGCATGTCTCGCAGCCGGCGGTGAGCAAGGTGCTGCAGCACGCCGAGTTGCAGTTGGGGTTCCCGCTGTTCCTGCGTATACGCGGCAAGCTGCAGCCAACCCCGGAAGCGCTGGCGCTGGAGCGCGAAGTCGACAAGGTGACCGAAAGCCTGCAAGGCGTGCGGCGCCTGGCGCAGAACCTGCGCCGCGAGCCGGGCCAGAGCCTGCGTATCGGCGCCACACCCGCGCTGGCCTTGTCGTTGCTGCCGCCGGCCATCCGCGAATGGACCCAACGCTACCCGGACATCGCCTGCGAGCTGTCCAGCGCCCACAGCCGCGAGCTGGTGCAAAACCTGTTGATGCGTGAGGTCGACGTGGCGCTGACCCTGCAACCGCCCGATCACCCAGGGCTGAACGCCCAGCCGTTGGCCCACGGCGTGCTGGTGGCGCTGGCGCCGCAGGGTTACTGGAAGGAAAACGAGCTAGGCAAACCGTTGCCGCTGATGGCCCTGGCGGGCACGCCGTTGATTGGCCTGTCCAGCGCCGACCCGTTGTCGGCGAAGCTGGACAGCTACCTGGAAGCGGTCGATCCACCGCCACGGGTCAGCATCGCAGTGCAGACCTATTCCCTGGCCAGGGCCATGGTCGAATCCGGCGCCGGGCTGGCGGTGATTGATCCGTTCACCGCCCTCGGCGCATCACCGGCCACTACTTGCATTCGCCCCCTTGCGCCGCCGCTGCCAATCACCTTGTACGCCCTGACCCGCGCCGACGAACCGCCGCCGCATATGCTGGCGAGCCTGTTGGAGATCTTCGGCAGCCGGGCCCAGGAGCAATTGGACCGGCTATAACACGTACCCCATGATCGCCACGAAATGCAGCAGGCTGCCGCCAATCACGAACAAATGCCAGATCCCGTGGGAGTGCCGCAAGCGGTCCTCCAGGGCAAAGAAAATAATGCCCACGGTATACAGCACCCCGCCCGACGCCAGCCAGGCAAACCCGGTAGGCCCCAGCGCAGCAATCAGCGGCTTGACCGCCACCAGCACAATCCAGCCCATCACCGCATAGATCACGATCGACAAAATCCGCGCCTCGGAGCGTGGCTTGATCTCCTGCAGGATGCCGATCACCGCCAGCCCCCACACAATCCCGAACAGCGTCCAGCCCCACGGCCCGCGCAGCGTCACCAGGCAAAACGGCGTGTAGCTGCCGGCAATCAGCAGGTAGATCGAAAAGTGATCGACCTTCTGCATGATCGCTTTCTTGCGCCCGCGCACGCTGTGGTAAACGGTGGACGCGCTGTACAACACCAGCAATGTGAAACCGTAAATGGCCACGCTGACAATCTTCCAGGGGTTGCCGTCCATACTGGCCACCACCAACATCCATACCGCACCCACAAAAGCCGCAACCGCCCCGAGCAAGTGGCTCCAGGCGTTGAATCGTTCCCCGTGATACATGTGTCACTCACCTCGAATAACGGTTATCACCTCGACCATTCTGACGTCACCCACCCAATATCAGGTAACAACCTTTCTTCATTTGCCCAAATACACATGCCGATGGATGATTCGCTTCATCCTGTAGGAGCTGGCTTGCCGGCGATAGCGGTGTATCAGCAGCAGATGCATGTCTGACCCACCGCTATCGCAGGCAAGCCAGCTCCTACATAAAAGCCCCTCATCGGTAACGCCCATGCCTGACCTCGAACCTGCCCAGCCCCACCCGAGTCTGTGGCAGTTGTTTTACAACTTCGCCATGGTCGGCCTGTTCGGCTTCGGCGGCGTGATGCCCTGGGCGCGGCAGATGATGGTCGACCGCAGGCAGTGGGTCAGCGAACAAGGCTTCAACGAGTTGCTGACCACCGGCCAATTTTTCCCCGGGCCGAATATCGCCAACGTCGGCATCATCTACGGTCGGCGCCTGCACGGCTTGCCGGGTGCGGTTGTGACCGTGGTCGGCTTGTATCTGTTCCCCTCGCTGATCACCGTGCTGGCCGGCTTCGCCTATGCCAAATGGTGGAGCCATGACGTGGTGCAGCAGATCTTCGGCGCGGTGATGCCGATCGCCACCGGGCTGATGCTCGGCACCACTCTGCGCCTGCTCAAGGCCATGCCGCGAACCCTGGCGAATTACAGCGCGTTCGTCCTGACCTTCGTGTTGATGGCGGTGCTGGTGCTGCCGTTGTGGATGGTCCTGCTGATCTGCATTCCCAGCTCGTTGGCCTTGAGCTTCATGGGCAAGCAGAAGGTGGCCGGCTGATGCAGAGCGTGCTGTTTCACCTGATGATCCAATGCGCGCTGTGGTCGCTGATGGCGATTGGCGGCAACACCGTGGCCCTGAGCGATATCCACCGCTACACCGTCACCGACATGAACTGGATCACCGACGCCCAGTTCGTCGCCTTCTTCGCCTTGTCCCAGGCCTTGCCGGGGCCCAATGGCATGTTCCTGGTATTTATCGGCCAGCAAGCCGCCGGGTTGCCCGGCGCCCTGGTGGCCCTGACCGCCAAGCTGGTGCCCTGCTCGGTGCTCACCTACTTCGGCGCCGGCTGGCTGGAAAAACACACCAAAACCCCGTGGGTGCAGCGGGTCAAAGGCAGCCTGCTGCCGATCTCCATCGGGCTGATCCTGGCCGCCAGCTACATCCTGATGAACAGCCTGGAAAACAATGCCACCAGCCTGGTGCTGACCCTGGCCAGCGCTGCGGTGGTGTATTACACAAGGCTCAACGCGATTTGGCTGATCATCCTCGGCGTGGTGTTGGGCCTGTGCAGCGCATGGCTGGGAGTGAACTGGTTTTAGGGGCACAATCGACGGCATTCGAACAAGAGTCACGCCCATGCTGATCGACGAAGAGTTCACCCTCAAGAAGCTGGAAATCTTCCTGGCGTTCATGCGCACCGGCAACCTGGCGCGGGCGGCGGCTGAATTGCAGACCAGCAACGTCAGCGTGCACCGGGCGATCCACTCCCTGGAAAACGCCCTGCGCTGCCCGCTGTTCAAGCACGAAGGGCGCAACCTCACGCCGCTGGAAAGCGCCTATGTGCTGGAAGAGCGCGCGCAGAAGCTGGTGCAGGATGTGGTCGACAGCGTGCGGGTCACCCGCGAGGCCGCCGGCTTTTCCGCCGAGCGTTTCAAGCTGGGCTCGTTGTATTCGCTGACGGTGAAGACTGTGCCGCAGTTGATCATGGGGCTGAAGATTCGCCGTAGCGAGCTGAATATCGACCTGATCCTCGGCTCGAATTTCGACCTGCTGTACAAGCTGAAGAACATGGAAGTCGACGCGATCCTGATCTCCCTCGACGAACACGCCAACGATCCGGACTGCGAGCAGATCGCGCTGTTTTCCGACGACATCTTCCTCGCCACCCCAGCCGATTCACCCTTCGACCGCGAACAGGAAATCGACCTGGCGGACGTGCGCGACGCCACCTTCATCACCCTCACCCAAGGCTTCGCCACCCATCAGGATGGCAATCGCGTATTCAAGCAGGCGGGGTTCGAGCCGAAGGTGGCGATGCAGGTCAACGACATCTTCACCCTGCTGAGCATGGTCAGCTCGGGGGTGGGTTATGCGCTGCTGCCGGGGCGGATTGCGGCGGTGTATGAGAACCGGGTGAAGCTGATTCCCCTGCAACCGCGCTACCGTTTGCAGCAGCACATTGGCGTGGTGTTTCTGAAAGCCAAGGAACGCGACCCGAACCTGCTCGCGCTGTTGGCGGAGTGCCGGATGTATGCGAACCGCCAAACCTGACAATGATCCCCTGTGGCGAGGGAGCTTACTCCCGCTCGGCTGCGCAGCAGTCGTAAAATCAGCGCCCGCGTTGTTTCAGGAAGAATGCATTGGGACCGCTTCGCGCTCCAGCGGGAGCAAGCTCCCTCGCCACAAAAGCGGTCGACACATCTCGGGTCAGCCGACAATCCCGCGCACGATGAAGTACAGCACCGACGGCCCCAGCAAACACCCAAGCCCGGTGTGAAAGGTGGCGGTCAGTGCGCCATACGGCACCAACCGCCGGTCCGTCGCTGCCAGGCCTGCCGTCACGCCGCTCACCGTACCGGCCAGGCCGCCAAACACCATCGCCGAGCGCGGGTTATCCAGGCCCATCCAGCGTGCCGCCATGGGCGTGCCCACCATCACCAGGATCGCCTTGATCAACCCAGTCGCGATGGACAGCGCCACCACATCCGAGCTTGCACCCAACGCCGCCCCGGTCACCGGCCCGACGATGTACGTCACCGCGCCCGCGCCGATGGTGGTCATGCTGATCGCATCGCGATAACCAAACGCCCAGGCGATACTCGCGCCCACAATAAACGGCAGCACCGTGCCCAGCAGCAAGGCAATCGCACCAATCAAGCCGGCCTTGCGCGCCTCGGTGGCCTGTACTTCAAATGCCGTGGCCACGATGGCAAAGTCCCGCAGCATGGCACCGCCCATCAAGCCGATCCCGGAAAACAGCGCCACGTCCGCCAGGCCTTTCTGCCCGCCGGTCAAGGTGCCGCCCACCCAGGCCAGCACCAGCCCGATCACAATCGCGATGGCTGAGCCGTGGATGCGCCCGAAGGTCAGGCGCTTGGACAGCACCACCGAAATCCACATCACCACGCCAACAAATGCAAAGGCGGTGACCAAGCCGTTATTTGCCAGGCCTTTCTCGATGAGTTCCCACATATCAGCGACCTCCCGCGACAGGTGCAACCGCGATCAGCGGCTCTTCATCGGGCAACGGTTCGCCTTTGTGCGTACGGCTGATCAAAGCAATCGTGCAACCGCACACCACCACCGAACCAATCGCCGCCAGCACCGCCACCGGGCCGCCGTGCAGCGCGGTCACCACGTTCTGTTGCGCCGCCATCGCCACCACCACCGGGATGTACATGGCACCCCAGAAGCCGACACCCATCTCGCATTCCTTGGTCATGCCGCCGTGTTTGTGCATCCACAACCGTGCGCAGATCAGCAGGATCATCGCGATCCCCACCCCGCCCACGTTGGATTTGACTCCCAGCAACACGCCGAGCATGTCGCCCAGAATCACGCCGGCCAACATGCAGATCGCCAGCAACGCCACACCGTAAATAATCATGATGGTTGTCCTCAAAGTGCTTCATCGAAATTGTTGTTTTTGTGCTTCGAAAGCCTTGGGCGGCAATGCCGATCCGATAAAGATGAATACCGTACCTGTGGCGAGGGAGCTTGCTCCCGCTGGGCTGCGTAGCGGCCCTGAAATCCTCGGAGCGCTGCGCACTCCAACGGGAGCACGCTCCCTCGCCACAGGTCATTGGTGACCCGCTCTATCTCTTGACCGACCAGCATCAACCTTGGTGGAGCTCTATCGGTGATGATTTCCCTCCTCTCGCAGCAAGGCCTGCAAGGTGTCCAGGCGGGCGCCTTCGAAGGCGATGACGGTGCCTTGCTCGAACACCCGGCGCGCGAGGCCCGTGAGCACGGCACCGGGAGGCAGTTCGAGATGCAGGCGCACACCGCGCTCGAAGGCGCTTTGCACGGTGCCGCGCCAGTCGACGATCCGGCACATGTTGAAGGCGAGGTCGTCGCGCAGGTGTTCGGTGTCGTGGATCGGCCGGGCGCGGGTGCTGCTCAGGTAGTTGATGCTCGGCGGTTTCAGTGTCACTTGGGCGAATGCTTCGGCCAGGGCCTCGGCGGGTTTTTCCAGCAGTACGCAATGAGACGGCACGCTGACGGCCAGGCGTTTGGCGACGCCGTTGCCGCGCACCAGATTGGCGACCGCCTTCATGGCCTCATCGCTGCCGGCGATGACCGTCTGGTTGTCGGCATTGATATTGGCCAGGTAAACCGGGGTTTGCGGGCTGTGGACCTGAGCAAGCAAGGCTTCGACGGTGGACAGGTCCGGGCCGATAAGGGCGGTCATGCCGTAGCCGTGGGGATACGCGTGTTGCATCAATTCGCCGCGCAGGCTGACGAGTTTCAACGCGTCGGCAAAGTCCAGCGAGCCGGCGATCACGGCGGCCGGATAGGCACCAATGGACAGGCCGGCGACGTAATCGGGGGTGTGTTCCAGCAAACGCGCACTGACCACACCGGCAATCAACAGGCAGAGCTGCACGGCACGGGTCGAGGCCAGCGCTTCGGCAGAATCCAGGGTAAGCACATCCTCATTGAGGGCAGCACTGGCTTCGTCCAGCACCGCACGCGGCAGTTGCTGGAGCATGCCGGGACGCTGGGCGCCCTGCCCCGGGAATGCCAGGAGGCTGCTCATGCCAAGGCCTGCCACGGGTCGAGCACCAACTGCGCGCCACCGGCATTTTTCAGCAGCACGCGACGCGAACCACCGGCCCATTCACGCAACGCGACCGCGCCAAAAGGCGTTTGCAGTTGCAGGTCCACGGCGCACACCGCCGTATCCAGTATCGCCAGCAGGTCCTCTGCATCGCTGCGTTCAAGGCGCTCGGGCGTGCGCAGAATCAAATCCAGATCGCTCTTGGCATGCAACGCTTCGACGCCGCTGGCCAACTCGAAACCCGCACTGCCGGTGACGCCCCAACTCTCTCCCGCCAGCACCGGTCGCAACTGAGCGAGGGCCTGCAACGCCGGCAAATCCCTTGGCGAGATCACACCGCGCAGGTCTTCCGGCACCACGCGCCGCTGCACCGCCGCCATCGGCATCACGGCGGCGAAGCGCTGCTCGCGCAAGCGCCCGCGTACCCCCACCGCTACCTGGCCCGGCGACGCGACGGCACGCCGCACCACCACCGGATGCCCAGCGGCCAATGCTTCCAGCACCCAGGCCGGTGCATCAGCGGGCGCATGCGCCGGGGTCATGCCCCAGAGCAAGTCGTGAGCGTTCACCATTGCTCCCGCAGCAGTTGGCGCACGTGGCTGGAGGCCGCGCGGTTAGTGGCGCCCAGGCGACCGCTCAGGTCCCGACCGCCGGCCTGCACATCCTTGATCGCCTGCACCAGGCAATCGCTGACCCGCGCCACATCTTCGGTGGTGGGCTGCTCGATCTGGCTGACCGACAAGGTCTCCCAGAGCAAGCCGAGGCTGGCATAGCTGTCGATGTCATAGGCCATCGGCGGCACGCTGGCGGCCAGGGTTTCCAGCTCTTCAACACTGCGCAGGGTTACCCGCGCCGCCGAAGCCTTGCCCATGGCATGCACCATCACGCCGGGGTCGCGCAGGGCAATCAGGCGGTTGGCCTGGTAACCATGGGCGAGGAAGGCGCCGGACATCGCCTTGCCCACCAGCAGCGCGATCACCGGGTGACCGGCCAGGCGGGCACGGGCGTAGCTGTCGGCAGCGGCGGCCAATGCCTGGTGAATGCCCAAGGCCTCTTCGCGACGACCGTAGGCCTGGCTCGGCACATCCACGATGGCAATCAGCGGACGCTTGTCGCCGGTATCGATCGCTTCATCAACCGCCTTGGCCAAGCCCCAGCCTTCCAGCAAACCGACTTCACCGTTGCGAGCGCGAGGGAAGCGGTTTTGCGGGTCGGTGACCACCGCGATAAAGCGCACTGGCTGATCACCGAGCACACCGTCGGCGACTTTCAGCGAGTTCGGCAAACCGCTCACTGGCGCTGCGTCGCCGCTCAATGCGTTGAACCACTGCAAACCTCTCATGAGCGTTCTCCCTGATACAGATCGCGAACCGTCGCCGGGTCGATTTGCGGTTCGGCGTTCAGTGCGGCCAGGCGTTCCAGATAGTGATCAACCTGACGGCTGCGCTGGTTTTCCGGCAAGCCTTGTTGCAGCAACTCAGTGATCTGCTGCTGAATCTGCGCCACGTCGTCGGCCACATACCGGTCGGCCAAGCCACTGTTGAAACGCTGCTCACCGCCGGTCAGGCTCCAGATGAAGGGCCGGTCACGGGAGTCGTATTCTTCAAGGCCGGCTTCCTGCTCGATCACCTGCGGGCCGTTCAGGCCAAGGCGCGCCTCACGGGTCACCAGCAGATAACTGCACAAGCCTGCCGCGATGGACATGCCGCCAAAACAACCGACGCTGCCCGCCACCACGCCGATCACCGGCTGGTACTGGCGCAGGTCGACAATCGCCGCATGGATATCGGCGATGGCAGCCAAGCCCAGGTTGGCTTCCTGCAAGCGCACGCCGCCGGTTTCCAGCAGCAGGATGGCGCGCGTCGGGATGCCGTTGCGGTTGTCTTCAGCAGCCAACTCCAGTGCTCCGGCCATCTTTGCGCCGCCGACTTCACCGAGACTGCCGCCCTGGAAATTGCCTTCGATGGCCGCGATGACCACCGGCAAGCCGGCGATGCTGCCCTTGGCGATCACCACGCCGTCATCTGCCTGCGGCACCACGCCCTGGCGGCTCAGCCACGGCGACATGACGCGCTGGAACGGGTCGATCAGTTCGCGATAGCTGCCCGCGTCGAGCAAGGCCTTGGCTCGTTGCCGGGCGCCGAGTTCGACGAAGCTGTGTTTGTTCAGCAAGTCAGTCATGACCGATCTCCTCGAAGCCTTGCTCCAGGCGCAAGCGCACCACGCCGGGTGTGGCGCCGAAGTCGTGGATATCGATGTTCAATGCGGGGGGTGTCTGTTCCTGGAAGATCCGTTCGAACAGATGCTGCCAACGCAGCTGCGCACCGTTCACCGAGGTCTGCACCTGGATCGTCAGGGTGCCGGCGGTGCCCGGTTCCAGCAGCACTTCGAGGTCGCCGGAGCCGACGCAGCCTACCAGCGCGCGGCCCTTGGCGGGCTGCCCGGCGGGGAATTCAAAGGATAAGGTTTCCATCACAGCGCTCCGTCGAGGCGGTCGATAAACAGGCAGGCGGCCAACAGGTCGGCGGCGCCACCGGGGGAGGCATTCAGCGCCAGCAGTTGCTGGTCCAGCTCATGCAGTTGGCGGCGGCCGGCGAGGCTTGCGCTGCCGCCGGCGTCCAGTACGGCTTGGGCGCCCTGCTGCATGGCCTGCAAGCCTTCAGGACCGGCGCGGTAGAGCACGCAGGTGTCGGCCAGATCGGTCATGATCGCCAGCAAGGCGTCGAGGCGCGCGTTCTGTTCGCCGTGTTGCTGCAGGCGGCTTTTCTTCAGTTGGGGCAGGCCGCGTTGCAGCACCGACGGAAAGCCCAGTTGCGCCTCTTCGCGGGCACCGCGTGCGCCGTAGCGTTGTGCGACCTGGGCGCCGTGGCTCAGCGGTTGCGGTGCGTAACGGTCGTTGAGCAAGGCCAGGCGGGCGGCGCGCAACGTCACCGCGCTGGCAGTGCAGGATTCCGGTTGCAGTGCGGCGGCGGCGACTAACAGGCCGAGCGCCCAGATCGCGCCGCGATGGGTATTTACGCCGCTGGTGGTGACGAGCATCACCTGCTCACCTTCGCGACCGATGCGCCCGAGGGCTTCACGCAGGGGCAAACCGACTTCGCCAAATTCGACCGCGGCCTCGGCCATTTCCTTGAACGCCGGCCACAGCGACAGCGCCGAGGCGTGCATCAAGCCGAGGTGCAAATCGGTATGGGCGCCGTTGCCGCGACGGTCTACCAGGGCGGGTTTCGGCGACAGGTCCGCCTCATCAATCAAGGCGTCGACGGCCATGTCGGCCAGGCGTTCGGCCAGCGTCAGGTCGTGCAGTTTGAGTGCGTGCATTTACCAGCTCCTGAACTTGGCGGGCGGGTTGTACAAGCCACCGGACCACTCCACCAGATCGGCCACGCTCTTGGCGGCGAGCAGCTCGCGGGTGGCATCGGTGCGGCGGATGCCGAGGTCTTCGGGCAGCGCAATCAAGCCTTCGCGACGCATGCGTGCGGTGTCCTTGGGGTTGTGACGCATGCCGATGGCGGTCACCCCGGCCACGGCGGCGATCATCGCCTGGCGCTCTTCCAGGGAACGGGCCTTGTACAGGTAGGCGATGCCTTCTTCGGTGAGCAGGTGCGTGACGTCATCGCCGTAGATCATGATCGGCGCCAGGGGCATGCCGCTTTTGCGGGCGACTTCCACCGCGTCGAGGGTTTCGACAAAGGTGGGTTTGCCGCCTTCCTGGAAGGTCTCCACCATCTGCACCACGAGCTTTTTGCCGCGTTCGAGCAAGGCCTCGGGAGCGTCGTCGTGGCGCATGTCGAGCCAGGCGGGTGTGCCATGGCGGCGACCGCGCGGGTCGTGGCCCATGTTCGGTGCGCCGCCAAAACCGGCAAGGCGGCCACGGGTAACGGTGGAGGAATGCCCGTCCCCATCGACCTGTAAGGTGGCGCCGATAAACAGGTCCACCGCGTATTGGCCGGCCAGTTGGCAGAACATTCGGTTGGAGCGCAGCGAGCCGTCGCGACCCGTGAAGAACACATCCGGCCGGGCGGCGATGTAGTTCTCCATGCCCAGTTCGGTGCCGAAGCAATGAACGCTTTCGACCCAGCCGCTTTCGATGGCCGGGATCAGGGTTGGGTGCGGGTTGAGGGTCCAGTTGCGACAGATCTTGCCCTTCAGGCCCAGGGATTCACCGTAGGTCGGCAGGATCAATTCGATGGCGGCGGTGTTGAAACCGATGCCGTGGTTCAGCGACTGAACGTTGTGTTTTTCATAGATGCCGCGGATCGCCATCATCGCCATCAACACATGCACGGGCTTGATGTGGCGTGGGTCGCGGGTGAACAGCGGTTCGATGTAGAAGGGCTTGTCAGCGACCACCACGAAATCGACCCAGCTCGCGGGGATGTCGACGCGCGGCAGGTCGGTGACGTCATCCACCAGTTGGTTGACCTGGACGATGACGATGCCATCGCTGAAGGCGGCCGGCTCGATCAGCGCGGGTGTGTCTTCGGTGCTCGGGCCGGTGTAGATATTGCCGGCGCGGTCGGCCATGAAACCGGCCGACAGGACCACGTTGGGGATCAGGTCCACCACCAGCCGTGCGTAGAGTTCGATGTAAGTGTGGATCGCGCCGATTTCCAACAGGCCGTCTTCCAGCAACTGGCTGATGCGCAGGGACTGGGTGCCGGCAAAGGAGAAATCCAGCTTGCGGGCGATGCCCTTTTCAAACAGGTCCAGGTGCTCGGAGCGGCCGACGCTGGGCATGATCATGTGCAGGTCGTGGAGCTTGGCGGGGTCGGCCTTGGCCAGGGAGCGCGAGAGGAAATCGGCCTGCTTCTGATTGTTGCCTTCCAGCACCACGCGGTCGCCGGGGAGGATCAGGGCTTCCAGGGCTTCGACAATGCGCTCGCTGGGGAGCACGGCGCCATCGGCGAAGGATCGCACCAATGCGAGGCGGCGCTGCTTCTCATCGCGCCGCCGCGTCCAGCGCGAGTCGGGGGAAGTTGTTGTTGTCATGGTCGCTCCACGGGATTTGCTGTCGTGGGCTGTACCTTAGGAGGGTATTGGGGGGGCATCAATCAAGCTGGGCGGTGAACCGTTACGATTGGAGTAATGGTTAATTAGCAAATGCTGAGGCTCGGGCTCAACACAGTTCAGATGTGGGAGCGGGCTTGCTCGCGAATGCGGTGGGTCAGTTGATAAATCGGGTACTGACACACCGCATTCGCGAGCAAGCCCGCTCCCACATTTGCTCAGCGCTGTTCGGGAGAACGTGCGCAGAAGTCCCAAAATGGGAACGATCAGTCCCTTTTTGGGACCGATCCCACTTCGTCACATCGCCGCTGGGCTCACCTGCTCCAACGCCTGATCAACCAGTAACTGCCCCAGCTCACTCATCTGCTGAATGGCCAGCACCACGCCGCGCTGGGAACCTTCCAATTCAAAGGCCAGGTTGGAAGTCAGGGCGTTGAGTGAGGCAAAGGTTTCAGAAGCGTTGGCCAGCAGGGCTTCGGTGGATTGAGAGGGCGTGACGGTAAAGAGTGACGATGAAGCGGAAGTCGGAAAGTAATGATCCATGGCACGCTCGGCGGCGGCCTGGAGTTTGCGGTGTTCGATTTCAGCGTTGTGGGGCGGATTGGGGGTAGGTTTGAACATGATGAAACTCCTAAACAGATGAGTAAGGAGCGCCACCGTTCGCTTGCACGCGAATAAGGGTGGCGACCGTGCGCAGGTGTGCAAGACCGGGCCTGTTTAGGACACCCAGCAGGTCCGAAGACCTCCTGCGCGCAGCCGCCATAAAGCAGCGAGCACAAAAAACGCCCGTTGGATGGCTGGGCGTTTGTACGCCTAAACAGTTTCGTCGGACTTGCACGTCCGTGTCACCGTTTTTTGCGATGACGCACGAAGACTAGGCGCGATCGCATGGCACAACAAGTTCATGCACAGCGCGAGAGGTTGCAGGAAAAATCCGACCGTAAAGCGCACGCCGATGCGATCGTTCCCACGCTCTGCGTGGGAATGCATCCCGTGACGCTCCGCGTCACCACAGCGCGAGACTTAAGCCTTGCATCGCCAGCTGGACGCAGAGCGTCCGAGGCTGCATTCCCACGCGGAGCGTGGGAACGATCATCAACATGTGTAGCTCAGGCCAATCCGGCCTCGACCAACAACGCCTCCAATCCCATCAAGTCCGGCACCCTGGCCACATGCTCCCCCACCTGCACCGCCGCCAACTCCAGCGGGCACAACGGCACGTCCACATAACTCAACTGGCTATCGAGCTTGTACGAACGCGGAATCCCCTGGATCACCAACGCAATAAACTTCAACGTCGGCCGTCCTCCGAGGGTGTTCAACACCACAATCCGCGCCCGCTCTCCCACCACGCCCGACTCGCCACACGCGGCCTCAAAGCTGATCAACGGCAACTGCCGATCCCGCCAGGTAACCTGCCGCAAATACCACGGCGGCGCATCACTGGCCGGTTCGCCGCGCTGGAAGTCGATCAGCTCGGCCACGGCGACGTTGGGCAACAACAGGTGACGGTCGGCCAATGGCAGCAGCAAGCCGGTGAGTTGAGTTGCGCGGTGATCAAGCACGGGACTTGCTCCAGTAAGCGATGCTTTCCAGCAGCACCGACTCTTGATAAGGCTTGCCGAGGTAGTCGTTGACGCCAATCGCCATCGCACGATCACGGTGTTTTTGCCCGGTGCGGGAGGTGATCATGATGATGGGCATGCGCATCAGCCGCGGGTCGTCGCGCACCTGGATGGCCACTTCGAAGCCGTCCATGCGCGGCATTTCGATGTCGAGCAGCATCAGGTCCGGGGTGTGCTCTTCCAGCACGGCCATGGCGTCGATGCCGTCCTTGGCGGTGAGCACGTTCATGCCGTTGCGCTCCAGCAGGCGGCTGGTGACTTTGCGCACGGTGACCGAGTCGTCCACCACCAGCACCAGCAGCGGGCGCTTTTTCAGCGGGTCGTTGAGGATCAACGGAGCGTCCGCCGCCTGGGCCGGCAACGCCGGTGGCCGGGCGCGGATATGCGCCATCAGGTCGATGATCAGCACCACGCGGCCATCGCCAAGGATGGTTGCGCCAGACACGCCCTTCACCCCGGCAAACTGCGGCCCCAGGCCCTTGACCACGATCTCCCGGGTGCCGGCCATGGCGTCCACTTGCACCGCCACGCGCCGTTCGTTGCATTGCACCAGCAGCACCGGCAGCGGCTGGTACTGGCCCAGCAGGTTCGGCCGGCCGACGGTGTGCAGCAGGTCGCCGAGGTAGAACAGTTCGTAGCGTTGGCCGGCGTATTCGTAGCGCGGCGGGTCCTGCTGATAGTGCCCTTCCAGCTCATGGGGCATGACCCGCACCAGGCCTTCGATGGTGTTCAGCGGGATCGCGTATTGATCGTCGGCACACTGCACCATCATCGCCCGGTTGACCGACACAGTGAACGGCAGGCGAATGCGAAAGTGCACGCCCTCTCCCGGCGTCGAGTCGATGACCATCGAGCCGCCCAGCTGGCGCACTTCTTCATGCACCACGTCCATGCCCACGCCACGCCCGGAAATCTGGGTGATTTTTTCGGCAGTGGAAAACCCCGGTTGCAGGATGAACTGCAACACGTCGCGGTCGCTGATTTCCAGGTTGGGGTCGAGCAAGCCACGCTTGATCGCCTTGCGCCGCACGGCTTCAAGCGGCACGCCGGCGCCGTCGTCGCGCATGTCGAAAACGATGTCGCCGCCTTCGTGGGTCAGGTCCAGGGTGATGCGGCCTTTCTCGGGTTTACCGGCCAGCAATCGTGCATCGCGGGATTCCAGGCCGTGGTCGACGGCGTTGCGCAGCATGTGTTCCAGCGGCGCGACCATGCGCTCCAGCACGTTGCGGTCCATCTCGCCTTCGGCATTGCCGACGATAAATTCCACGTCCTTGCCCAGCTCGCCCGCCACCTGCCGCACGATGCGTTTAAGCCGTGGCAGCATGCGTTCGAAAGGCACCATGCGCGTGCGCATCAGGCCTTCCTGCAACTCGGTGTTGATGCGCGCCTGTTGCTGCAGCAGGTTGTGGGCATCCTGGTTGCGGCGGTCGAGGGTTTCCTTGAGGTCGAGCAGGTCGGAAGCCGATTCGAACAAGGCCCGGGACAGTTGTTGCAACTGGGAATGGCGGTCCATTTCCAGCGGGTCGAATTCTTCGTAGCCCAGGCGTTCGGCCTCGGCCTGCTGGCGGCTGAGGATGCGGCCCTGGGTCTCGGTGTCGAGGCGGCGCAGTTGATCGCGCATACGCTCGATGGTGGTTTCCACCTCGTTGAGGGCAACGCTCGCATCGTTGACCTGCTGCTCGATACGCCCACGGAAGATCGAGGTTTCACCCGCCAGGTTGACCAGGTCATCCAGCAAGTCGGCAGAGATCTTCACCATGTCGGCGGCCGGGTCGCTGGCCGGCACCGCCTCGGTTTTGGTTGCCGTCAACGCCAGCGGTGCGTCCGTCACTTCAGCCGGACGCACCAGGCTCTTGATGCGCTCGATCAGCAGGTCCACCGAGCCCACCGGCATGCCCGCCGCCACCGCATCGATCATCTGCGCCAGGCGGTCGTGGCAGCCTTGCAGCAAGGCGAACAGCTCCGCCGAGGGCGCCAGCAAACCTGCCGACAAGCCCTCATAGAGAAACTCCAACTCATGGGCCAGGTCGCCAATCGGGCCGATCTCGACCATGCGAGCGCCGCCCTTGAGGGTGTGCAGGTCGCGCAGCAGTGTCTCGACTTCCTGGCGATTTTTCGGCTCGGCCTGCCAGCGCAACAGCGCGGCGCCGGAGCTGTCGAGGATGTCGGCGGCCTCTTCGAGAAAGATATCCAGCAGCTCGGGATCACTGCCCGGCGTCTCGACTTCGGCGGCCGCTGCGGGCGCCGCTTGTCCGGTGCCTTGGCGCAACTCACGCAAGTGGCTGATCAGGTCGGAGGAGTCGCTCAACGGTTGCTGGTGTTGCAGTTGCTCAAGCAACAGCGCCAGCCGCTCATGACTGGCCATCAACACATTGGCCAGCTCGCTGGAATAGCTGTAGCGCCGGTCCACCAAACCTTCGTAAAGGTTTTCCAGCTCAAGGGCCAGGTCGCCCACTGCGCCGATTTCAGCCATGCGCGCGCCACCCTTGAGGGTGTGCAAATCCCGCTGCAACGATGACAGCGGCGCTGCGTTATCCGGGTCCAGCAGCCAGCGTTTCAAGGACTGGCCGGCGCTGTCGAGGATGTCCACCGCTTCCTCAAGGAAGATCTCGACGATCTCGTCATCCACCGCAAAACCCTGATCGAGCTTCGCCGTAGCGGCGCCCAGCTCGGAGATGCTCAGCGCGCGGCTGCCATCGGTCTTGATCAAGCCGGTGGCGGACGGGTCGAGGCCTTCATCCAGCAGCTCGCGCAGGGCGCGTACCCGGGCCGGCGCCGCGCTGATTTCCTGGCCGGCGGCCAGTTGGTCGAGCATGTTGATCAGGGCTTCGTGGGCCTGTTCGGCCTCGTGGAAGAAGCGCTCGCTGACCGCCAGGCTGCTTTCTTCCACTGCGCCGTAGAGGTCGAGCAAGGCTTCGCACAATTCGTCCATCGGGTGCAGGTCGGCGAGGTGCGCGCCTTCGCCGAGGGTGGTCAGTTCGTCCAGCAGCGCGCTCAGTTCCTGGCGTTCGCCGGGGTGCTGTTGCCAGCGGCGCAGCAGGCTTTCGGCGTCCAGCAGGATGTCCATGCCCTGGGCCAGGAAGTTGGCGATCAACTGCGGGTCGCGCTTGATCCGCAGGCCGGTGTTGGGCGCATTCAGCAAGGCTTCAAGCTGGCTGTTCAGCAGGTTTTGCGTGCGCTCGATCAGCCCTGCTGCACCATTGATGGCCGCGTGAGGGTCACTGTCCAACTGGCGCACGCCGCGCTGGAACAACGCCTCGGCCTCCAGCAGCAATTCGATTTCATCCAGGTCCAGCGGCAGGCGGTGGGCCTTGTATTCGCGGGTCAGGTGATCCAGCGGGCGCGCCAGTTCGGCGATGGGCAACACACCGGCCATATAGGCGCTGCCTTTGAGGGTGTGCAGTGCGCGTTGCAGTTCATCACTGACTTGCAGCGGCAGGTGCTCGGTGGCCTGTTGCAGGAAGTGGTTGAGGCTGTCGAGGTGGCTCTGGGCTTCGTTGCGGAAGATTTCCAGCAACTGCGGGTCCAGGGCGGCCGGGTCTGTGGCCGACGGTTCGACACGGCTGGCCAGGGCGTGCGCGCGCGCCGCCAGTTCGTCTACGTCATCGCGCTGGCGCTGGGCATCGTCGGCAAAATCGGTGATCAGTTCCGGCAGCAATTCCAACACGTCATCCAGCACTGCTTGCACATCCGGGCCCGGCGCGACGCTGCGTTCCAGCACGCGGTTGAGCAGGTTTTCCACGGCCCAGGCCAGCTCCGCCAACACCAGGGCGCGCACCATGCGGCCACTGCCTTTCAAGGTGTGGAAGGCGCGGCGCATTTCGCTCAGGGTGGCCTTGTCTTCCAGGCTGGCGGTGCCGGCAGGCACATAGCGATGCAGCACGTCGAGAACTTCGGCGGTTTCTTCGAGGAAGACTTCCCGCAGTTCATCATCGATGGCTTCTTCACCGGCGGGCGGCGGCAGCAGGCTGCCGGGACGCTGGAGTGCCGGCGGGTTGAGGCGCGAGGTGGGGCTGGCCAACGCATCGGCGAGGAACGGGGTTTGCTCCGTGGGCGTGTCACCCTGCTCAAGCAGTGCCTGGCGCCAGGGTTTTTCGGCCGGCAAATAGCCCAGCGCGGCCAGGCCTTCAGCGGCGACTTCCAGCACCCGTTCGCCCGGGGCGTCGTGGTCCTGGAGCATGCGTTCCAGGTAGTACTCGAGGCTGGTGAGCACATCGGCAAAATGCTCAAGCTGCGCCTCGGAAGGTGCGGCGTCGCCGACCATCAGTTGCTCGTTGACGTAGTCATTGCAGCCACGCATCAGGCTCGCCGCACGGGGCAGCGGAATCATCGCCAGCGCGCCGCGCACCTGGGTCAGCAACTCGGGCAGCGACTCCAGGCGCTGGAGGTCCCAGTGAGCCTCGATGCAGTCGATCACCAGCTCTTTGGCCTGGGTCAGGCACTGGCAGGATTCGCGGATGACGAGGTGGTGGATCTGCGTCAGGTCGGTGGTAGGCAGGCGGCTTTCTTCGCGGCGCTCCGGCTCGACAGTGCCGACCATCCCGGCCAGCGTGGCCTCGACGTAGAGCAACGCACCGGCAACGTCCATCAATACCGCATCGTTGGGTTCGCGCTGCCCCTGGGCCAGGCCGAGTACCACCGCCAGTTGGTCGATGATCACTTTGCGCGGCTGGCCGAAGCCCAATACCGCCAGGGTATCGGCGATCTGCCGCAGCGGCGCCAGCAACGCCTCAAGGTCCGAGGCGTGCTGACGGTCGCTGCGTACGAACAGGTCCAGGCGTTCCTTGACCCGCACCAGCTCCTCGCACAACGCGCCGAGCACCGAGCCCATCGCGTCGCGGTCCGGGCCGGCCAGGCGGGCGCGTTCGGCGTCCACCACGGCGCTGTCGGGCAAAGCTTCATCGAGGCCATATCGTTCTTTCAAACTTTGCATCCGTGGAGTCGGTCGGGTGACTTTGGCGACGTAGAACAACAGGCTCTTGAGCAGCTCATCCGGGGCCGGGGTGTTGATCCCGTTGATGCCCTGGATCAGCAGGCGCTTGAGTTGCTTGTCGCAGGCTTTGAGCAAACTGCGCAACGCCGGGCTGTTGGCAACCACGCCAATGAGCATGCCTTCCACCAGCGCCGAGGTCACCTGCCACAACGGTAGCAGCGGCGCACCATGGCACAGGGCTTCGAGGCGGGCGAAGACCCGCGCCATGTCTTCCAGGTTGCTGGGGCCGTGGTCTTCGCGCAGCAAACCGACCAGCGCCTGTTGCAGCATCTGCCGCCACTGGCGCAGCAGCTCGGGGAAATCCTCTGGCGTGCGCTGGGCCAGGGCGTCTTCGGGCAGCGGCGGGATCACCAGCAGTTGCGGGCTGAACAGGCTGGTTTCCGAGAGCAGGCTTTCGCCGCGCACGCTGCGCAGGTCGTTGAGCAGCGGCAGCACCACCAGGGGCAGGTCGCGCCGGGCGCTGTGTACGCGGTCGAGGTACAGCGGCAGTTGGCCAAGGCCCTGTTGCAGCAGGCGAATGCCTTCGTCGCGCTGGCTGACGCGCGCGCCTTGCAGGGCGAGGGCCAGTTGTTCCATTTCTTCAGCGAACAGGGCCGCGCCGTAGAACTCGACCATCAACAGGCTGCCATGCACCTGATGGATGCATTCCAGGCACTGGCCGATGGCCTCGCTGCTGCTTTCTTCAACATAGGCGTCCAGCGCCGAACGGGCCTGTTTCAGGGTTTCGGCAATTTCGCCCTTGACCCATTCGAGGGCCACGTAGTCGTGCCGATCAACCATAACCGCTCCCGTCTGAATTCATGAGTTGCTGGTAGTGCTGGGTCATGCGTACACCGATCTCAAAACAAAGGAGATCAACTGTGGGAGCGGGCTTGCTCGCGAATGCGGTGGGTCAGACAAAGCGTCGGCGACTGACACACCGCATTCGCGAGCAAGCCCGCTCCCACATTTGCTTTTCGGTGTTTTCGAGGGCGCATTTCACTCATCCACCCGCTTCGCCGCCGGCAAGGTGAACCCCGACACCGACCGCCGCAACTGACTGGCCATTTTTGCCAGGTTGCCGATGCTCTCGGCAGTGGCCGTAGAGCCCGACGAAGTCTGAGTGGTGATCTGCTGGATCACGTTCATCGTCAGGGAAATCTGCCCCGCCGACGACGTCTGCTGCTGCGCCGCGTTGGAGATACTCTGGATCAGCGCCGCCAGGGTTTTCGACACGCCTTCGATCTCTTCCAGCGCTACCCCGGCGTCCTGGGCCAGCCGCGCACCGCGCACCACTTCGGTGGTGGTCTGCTCCATGGAAATCACGGCTTCGTTGGTATCCGTCTGGATCGCTCGCACCAGGGTTTCGATCTGCCGCGTCGCCGCCGAAGAACGCTCGGCAAGGCGCTGTACCTCATCGGCCACCACCGCAAAACCACGCCCGGCATCACCGGCCATGCTCGCCTGGATCGCGGCGTTGAGCGCGAGGATGTTGGTCTGCTCGGCGATGTCATCGATCAGGCTGACGATGTCGCCAATTTCCTGGGACGATTCCCCCAGGCGCTTGATGCGCTTGGCGGTGTCCTGGATCTGTTCGCGAATGTTGTCCATGCCGTGGATGGTGTTGTGCACCACCTCGTTGCCCTTGTTGGCAATCTCTACCGAACGCTCGGCCACTGCCGAAGATTCGGCGGCGTTGGCCGACACCTGGTCGATGGACTGGGCCATCTGGTTGATCGCCGTGGACGCTTCGGCAATCTGCTGTGCCTGATGCTCCGACGCTTGGGCCAGGTGCATGGCGGTGGCCTGGGTGTCCTGCACCGCACCAGCCACCTGGCCGGCAGTGAGGTTGATGGTGGCCACCAGGTCGCGCAGTTGGTCCACGGAATAGTTGATGGAGTCGGCAATGGTGCCGGTGAAGTCTTCGGTGACCGAGGCGGTGACGGTCAGGTCGCCGTCGGCCAAGTCTTCAATCTCATCCAGCAGGCGCATGATCGCGTTCTGGTTGCGCTCGTTCTTCTCGGCGGTTTCCCGCAACTGGCGGTTGGTCTCGCGGACCATCACCAGGCCGATCAGGATGATCGAGGCCAGCGCCAGCAAGCCCAGCACGTAGCCGCCGATGGTGTCGAAAGTGCGCCCGTCCGCCAGGTTTTCAAAGCCGGTGGCCAGGTGCGAGGCTTCGTCCAGCAGGGTTTGCGACAGGTTGAAGATATTGCTCGCCGAGGCGCGCACCTGGAACAGCTGCGGCGAGGTCTCGAGGATTTCGTCCACGGAACCGGAGACGAATTCGAACAGCTCAGAAATCTCCGCCAACCGGGCGCGGGCGTCGTGGTCTTCAACCTGGGTGATGCGCAGCCCGGGATTGCCGTTGAGCATGCCACTGAGCACCACGCCAAAACGGTTGGCATCGCGGCCAAAGGCATCGGCGGCCTGCACGGCAGTCTCGTCCCCCGCGAGCACAGTGTTCACTGCCCCCAGGATGCGTTCGGCCAGCAATGACTGGCGCTGGGCCAACGCTACCTGGCTGGCCGGTGCGCCGCGTTGCAGCAGAATATCGACAACCTTTTCCGACTCCATCTGCAACTGCGGAACGGTTTCCGCCAGGGTCGCGGCCACTTGATGCAGCGACAGCACCGTTTGCTCGCTGGCCAGAATCGCATCGGCGTTTTTCAGCAGCGCTTCCCAGTCGGTCTGCACGGCGCGCATTTCGGCACGCACGGCGGTGGGTGCAGCGGGCAGGCCGGTGGCCGGGTCGCCTTTTTTCAGGTAACCCCAGCGCTGGGCAAAATCGTTGCGCGCATCCCCCAGCAGCTTGAACGCCGCCGCCTTGCCGGCGGCAGCCTCGGTGGCGTTCTTGGCGATGCGCTGGGACAGCACCCGCAGCTCACCGGCGTGGCCGATGTACTGTTTGTCGTAGGTGGACTGGGTGTTGAGGTACGCGAAGTTGGCGAACAGCAGCATGATGAACACGATCAGCGCGATAAACAGCACGATGATCTGCGAGCGGCTGCGGGAGGCTTCCTGGGGTTTGACCGGGGTGACGGTACTCATACGGCGACATCCATGAAACCTGGAGCCTGGGCCAGGGCGAAGGGGCTGAAGACCTGCCACAGCTGGTCGCCGTCGAACTGGCCCTGGATAAACGGCGCGCCGCCTGCGGTGCTCGTCGACAACGCGTCTTGTGCGAAATGCTGCATGCCCACCACCTCGTCCACCAACAGGCCGACAAACACGTCCTGATACTCCACCACCAGCACCCGCCGTTGTTTGCGCGCCACCGACAGCTCAAGGCCAAGGAAACCGCCCAGGTCCATCACCGGCAGCAAGCGCCCGCGCAGGTTGGCCACGCCCTTGATCCACGGCTTGACCCCGGGCATCAAGGTACAGCGCGGTTCGTGCAGCACTTCCGCCACCTCGCCCATGGGCGCAACGTACCAGTGTTCGCCCAGGCGAAACCCGATCCCACTCCAGCTGAGCAGCCGGGTTTCCTGGGACGGCAGGTCGGCAGCCAGCAAGCGGCAGCGGCGGTCGATGTCCAGCAGCAGCTCGAAGGCGGTTTGCGACTCGGTCATGGGAACGTGCCGTCAGCCGGCCAGCACCTTGTTCAGGGTGGCGATCAGGGTTTCTTCGTCTACCGGCTTGGTCAGGTAATCCTTGGCGCCCTGGCGCTCGCCCCAGATCTTGTCGGTTTCCTGATCCTTGGTGGTGATGATGATCACCGGGATGTGGCTGGTCTCGGCATCTTTGGTCAACTGACGGGTGGCCTGGAAGCCATTGAGGCCCGGCATCACGATATCCATCAGCACCGCATCCGGCTTTTCCTGACGGGCCAGCGCAACGCCATCGCCGCCGTTCTGGGCCTTGAGGACGGTGTGACCGTGCTTTTCGAGCATTTCGGTCAGTTTGTACATTTCAGTCGGCGAATCGTCGACGATCAGAACACGTGCCATGGTTTTCCCCACTTATCTAGTAGACGCAAGCCCTCGTGGGGCCCCCGTCAGTGTGCTTGTTCTACTGCGGCGAAGCCCGGTACATAGGCCTTGATCGCGCTCAGCAGTTCTTCCTTGCTGAAAGGCTTGGTCAAAAACTGATCAGAGCCGACGATGCGCCCCTTGGCCTTGTCGAACAGACCATCCTTGGAGGACAGCATGATTACCGGGATCGACTTGAACGCCGGGTTGTTCTTCACCAGCGCGCAGGTCTGATAGCCATCCAGGCGCGGCATCATGATGTCGACAAAGATAATGTGTGGATGATGGTCAACAATCTTGGCCAGGGCATCGAAACCGTCGATGGCCGTGATGACGTCGCACCCTACGTTCTTCAACAGTGTTTCGGCCGTGCGGCGAATCGTTTTCGAATCGTCGATCACCATCACTTTCAAGGCGTTGGAATGCTGTTCCATATCTGCTCTACCATCGCCACAGCGAATAGGTTTTCGGTGTGTACTGCCTGATGTTGCACAGGACGAGCGCCAAAAGCCTCGGAATTCAAGGGCTGATGTGCCATGGCAGCCTTTTTAGCACAGTCTCAGAACGCAATCTATCGGCCGACCCGCGTGGTGGTTTTTCCTTGACCCACAACAGCCGCAGCGCCACTCTGACGCCACTTTTATGCGCCCTTATTTGCTAGAGGAAATCCCCCATGAGCGTTCGCGTCGGCATTGTCATGGACCCTATCGCCAGCATTTCCTATAAAAAGGACAGCTCGCTGGCCATGCTGCTGGCCGCCCAGGCCCGCGGCTGGAGCCTGTTCTATATGGAGCAGCCGGACCTTTACCAGGGCGACGGTGAAGCGCGGGCGCGGATGCGTCCCCTGCAGGTGTTTGCCAACCCCGAGAAGTGGTTCGAGCTGCAAGACGAAATCGACAGCCCCCTGAGCGACCTCGACGTGATCCTGATGCGCAAGGATCCGCCGTTCGACATGGAGTTCGTCTACTCCACCTACCTGCTGGAGCAGGCCGAGCGCGCGGGCGTGCTGATCGTCAACAAGCCCCAGAGCCTGCGCGACTGCAATGAAAAGCTGTTCGCCACGCTGTTCCCGCAGTGCACGCCGCCGACCGTGGTCAGCCGCCGCGCCGATGTGCTGCGTGAATTCGCCGCCAAGCACGGCGATGTGATCCTCAAGCCGCTGGACGGCATGGGCGGTACCTCGATCTTCCGCCACCGCGCCGGCGACCCGAACCTGTCGGTGATCCTGGAGACCCTGACTGCGCTGGGCACCCAGCAGATCATGGGCCAGGCCTACATTCCGGCGATCAAGGACGGCGACAAGCGCATCCTGATGATCGACGGCGAGCCGGTGCCTTACTGCCTGGCGCGCATTCCGGCCGCCGGCGAGACCCGCGGCAACCTGGCCGCCGGTGGCCGGGGTGAAGCCCGCCCGCTGACGGACAAGGATCGCTGGATTGCAGCCCAAGTCGGCCCGACCCTGCGCGAAAAAGGCTTGCTGTTCGTAGGCCTGGACGTAATCGGCGAGAACCTCACCGAAATCAACGTCACCAGCCCGACCTGTATTCGCGAGATCGACAACGCATTTGGCACGAACATCGGCGAAATGCTGATGGCTGCGATTGCCGCCAAGCTACAAGCCAAGTGACATAGAACAGCCGGACACAAACCAACATTGCGTTATCATGCGCCACCTGTGAAACGCGCGATGTTGGTTTTCTTGTCATGACGCTCCCGTCCGATCTGCCCCCCGAACTCTCCCACAGCGGCGTGCGCCCGGCTGATCGGCTCGGATTTACCCTGTTTCTGGCGGCGTTGATTCACCTGGCGCTGATCCTCGGCCTGGGCTTCACCTTTGCCGAACCCAAGCAGATCACCAAGACCCTGGAAATCACCCTCGCCACGTTCAAAAGCGAAAAAAAGCCCGAAAAAGCCGACTTTCTCGCCCAGGACAACCAGCAAGGCAGCGGCACCCTCGACAAGAAGGCCGTGCCCAAGACCACTGAAGTCGCGCCATTCCAGGACAACAAGGTCAATAAGGTCACGCCACCGCCGGCGCCCAAGCCGGAGGTGAAACAGGCCGCCCCCAAGGCGGCGGTCACCACCGTGGCGCCCAAGCCGCAAAAAGCCCCGACCCAGCGCGAAAAGGCCAAGACCGAACCCACGCCTGCCCCGCCGGCCCCGACTTTTGACAGCTCGCAACTCTCCAGTGAGATCTCCAGCCTGGAAGCCGAACTGGCCCACGAACAACAGCTGTACGCCAAGCGCCCGCGGATCTACCGCCTCAACGCCGCCTCCACCATGCGCGACAAAGGCGCCTGGTATAAGGATGAGTGGCGCAAGAAGGTCGAGCGCATCGGCAACCTGAACTACCCGGACGAAGCCCGTCGCCAGCAGATCTACGGCAATTTGCGACTGCTGGTGTCGATCAACCGCGACGGCACCTTGTACGAGGTGCAGGTGCTGGAGTCCTCCGGCCAACCGCTGCTGGACCAGGCAGCGCAACGCATCGTGCGCCTGGCGGCGCCTTTTGCGCCGTTTACCGGGGACCTGAACGACATCGACCGCCTGGAAATCATTCGCACCTGGCGCTTTGCCAAGGGTGATCGGCTGTCGAGCAACTAACCAACCCTGCTTTCTGTAGGAGCGAGCTTGCTCGCGAAGATCGTTAACGATAACGCGGGCTTTCTGGCTTAACCCGGCGCTCTCAGGTTTTTCGCAAGCAAGCTCGCTCCTACAGAGAATCAACACGCCAAACCAATTCCTGCGCATCCTCAGCTTGTCAGTTCGCCCCTCCAACGCCACACTAGCGGACATGAAAAATGTCAGCCCGACCTACCTCAAGCACCAATTCCTGATCGCCATGCCCCATATGGCCGACCCGAACTTTGCGCAGACCTTGACCTACATCGTCGAGCACACCGCCAATGGTGCGATGGGGTTGGTGGTCAACCGCCCGCAAGACCTCAACCTGGCCGATATCCTCGAGCAACTGCGCCCGGACATCGACCCACCCGCCAGCTGCCAGCACGTACCGATCTACATCGGCGGGCCGGTGCAGACGGACCGGGGTTTTGTGCTGCACCCCACCGGGCCGAAATTCCAGGCGACCGTGGACCTTGAAGGGTTGTCCCTGTCCACGTCCCAGGACGTCCTGTTCGCGATTGCCGACGGCGTGGGGCCTGATCAAAGTGTGATCACCCTCGGCTACGCCGGCTGGGAAGCCGGGCAACTGGAGGCGGAGCTGGCGAGCAATGCCTGGCTGACCTGCCCGTTCGATGCCGACATCCTGTTCAACACCCCCAGCGAACTGCGCCTGGAAGCGGCCGCCGCCAAGCTGCGGATCAACCTCAGCCTGCTGACCAGCCAGGCGGGGCACGCCTGATGGCCTTGCGTCTGATCCTCGGTTTCGACTACGGCACCAAACAGATCGGCGTCGCCGTCGGCCAGGTGATTACCGGCCAGGCCCGCGAGCTGTGCACCCTGAAGGCCCAGAACGGCGTGCCGGACTGGAACCAGGTCGAAGCCCTGATCAAGGAGTGGAAGCCCGACGCCGTGGTGGTCGGCCTGCCGCTGAACATGGACGGCACCCCGAGCGAGATGTGCCTGCGGGCCGAAAAGTTCGCCCGCCGCCTGAACGGCCGCTACAACCTGCCCTTCTATACCCACGACGAACGCCTGACCACGTTCGAAGCCAAGGGCGAGCGCCGTGACCGTGGCGGGCAGAAAGGCAGTTACCGCGACAACCCGGTGGATGCCATCGCCGCGGCCCTGCTGTTGCAGGGCTGGCTGGATGAAAACACCGCTTTATTTGAATCCTGACTGACGCGGCTTGCCGCGTCTTCTTACGTTTGAGCCCGGACCTTGCCTGCGCGAGGCCTAGAAGGAGCACCCATGAGCCTGCCCAATCCCGCCGACCTGATCAGCCAGATGGCGATCCGCCTCAAGGCGCACCTGGAACACCGTGCCATCAGCGAGCCGCGCTTTATCGGCATCCGCACCGGTGGCGTCTGGGTGGCCCAGGCGCTGCTGGAAGAACTGGGCAGCGACTCGCCCCTGGGCACCCTGGACGTGTCTTTCTACCGTGACGACTTCAGCCAGAACGGCCTGCACCCGCAAGTGCGCCCCTCGGCCCTGCCCTTCGAGATCGAAGGCCAGCACCTGGTGCTGATCGATGACGTGCTGATGAGTGGTCGCACCATCCGCGCCGCGATGAACGAACTGTTCGACTACGGCCGCCCGGCCAGCGTGACCCTGGTCTGTTTGCTGGACCTGGATGCCGGCGAATTGCCGATCAGCCCGGACGTGGTCGGCGCCACCCTGTCCCTGGAAGCCCACCAGCGGGTAAAATTGTCCGGTCCCACGCCGCTCGAACTCGAACTGCAAGACCTTGCCCTTTAAACCGCCTTGTAAAGAGTCCCCGCGATGACGCCTCTAGATGCCAAGCGCCCGCTGCAGCTCAATGCTCAGGGCCAGCTGCAACACTTCCTGTCCCTCGACGGCTTGCCCCGCGAACTGCTCACCGAAATCCTCGACACGGCCGACTCGTTTCTCGAAGTCGGCGGCCGGGCGGTGAAGAAAGTCCCGTTGCTGCGCGGCAAGACCATCTGCAACGTGTTCTTCGAGAACTCGACCCGCACCCGCACCACCTTTGAACTGGCGGCCCAACGCCTGTCGGCTGACGTGATCACGCTGAACGTGTCCACCTCGTCGGCGAGCAAGGGCGAAACCCTGCTCGACACCCTGCGCAACCTGGAAGCCATGGCGGCCGACATGTTCGTGGTGCGCCACGGCGATTCCGGTGCTGCGCACTTCATCGCCGAGCACGTGTGCCCGAATGTGGCGATCATCAACGGCGGCGACGGCCGTCACGCCCACCCGACCCAGGGCATGCTCGACATGCTGACCATCCGGCGGCACAAGGGCAGCTTTGAAAACCTCTCGGTGGCCATTGTCGGCGACATCCTGCACTCGCGGGTTGCACGCTCGAACATGCTGGCCCTGAAAACCCTGGGTTGCCCGGACATCCGCGTGATCGCCCCCAAGACCCTGCTGCCGATCGGCATCGAGCAGTACGGCGTGAAGGTCTACACCGACATGGCCGAGGGCCTCAAGGATGTGGACGTGGTGATCATGCTGCGCCTGCAGCGCGAGCGTATGGCGGGCGGCCTGCTGCCGAGCGAAGGCGAGTTCTATCGCCTGTTCGGCCTGACCACCGCACGCCTGGCCGGCGCCAAGCCGGACGCCATCGTGATGCACCCGGGGCCAATCAACCGTGGCGTGGAGATTGAGTCGGCGGTGGCCGATGGCGCGCAGTCGGTGATTCTCAACCAGGTCACGTACGGCATCGCCATCCGCATGGCGGTGTTGTCCATGGCCATGAGCGGGCAAACCGCGCAACGTCAATTCGAGCAGGAGAACGCCCAGTGAAGCTCAGCATTCTCGGCGCCCGAGTCATCGATCCGGCCAGCGGCCTGGATCAAGTCACCGATCTGCACCTGGAAGCCGGCAAGATCATTGCCATCGGCGCCGCACCCGCAGGCTTCAGCGCCAGCGAAACTATCGACGCCAAAGGCCTGATCGCCGCGCCTGGCCTGGTTGACCTGAACGTCGCCCTGCGTGAGCCGGGCTACAGCCGCAAGGGCAACATCACCAGCGAAACCCGCGCCGCCGCTGCCGGTGGCGTGACCAGCCTGTGCTGCCCGCCCCACACCAAACCGGTGCTGGACACCTCGGCGGTGACCGAACTGATCCTCGACCGCGCCCGCGAAGCCGGCAACTGCAAAGTGTTCCCCATCGGCGCCCTGAGCAAAGGCCTGGACGGCGAACAACTGGCCGAGCTGATCGCCCTGCGCGACGCAGGCTGCGTGGCCTTCGGCAACGGCCTGGAGAGCTTTCGCAGCACCCGCACCCTGTGCCGTGCGCTGGAATATGCGGCGACTTTCGACCTGACCGTGATTTTCCACTCCCAGGACCGTGACCTGGCCGAAGGCGGCCTGGCCCACGAAGGCGCCACCGCGAGCTTCCTCGGCCTGCCGGGCATCCCGGAAACCGCCGAGACCGTGGCCCTGGCCCGCGACCTGCTGCTGGTGGAACAAAGCGGCGTACGCGCGCACTTCAGCCAGCTGACCAGCGCTCGCGGCGTGGCCCTGATCGCTCAGGCCCAAGCCCGCGGATTGCCGGTGACGGCGGATGTGGCGCTGTATCAGCTGATTCTGACGGATGAGGCGCTGATCGACTTCTCCAGCCTGTATCACGTGCAGCCGCCACTGCGTACCCGCGCTGACCGTGACGGTTTGCGGGCGGCGGTGAAGTCCGGGGTGGTTTCGGCGATTTCCAGCCATCACCAACCCCACGAGCGGGATGCCAAGCTGGCGCCGTTCGGCGCGACGGAGCCAGGTATCAGCAGCGTCGAGCTGTTGCTGCCGCTGGCAATGACGTTGGTGGAAGATGGTTTGCTGGACCTGCCGACCCTGCTGGCGCGTCTCAGTGCGGGCCCTGCCGAGGCGCTGCGCCTGCCGGCGGGCAAGCTGGCGGTGGGCTCGGCGGCGGACCTGGTGCTGTTTGATCCGGCCAGCTCCACGATTGCCGGGGAACACTGGCTGTCCAAGGGTGAAAACTGCCCATTCATCGGCCATAGCCTGCCGGCGACTGTGCGTTACACGCTGGTGGATGGGCGGATCAGCTACCAGGCTTGAATCCAATCCAGAGTGGGCACAGTAAATGTGGGAGCGGGCTTGCTCGCGAAAGCGGTGGGTCAGTCAATAGAGATGTCGACTGACACATCGCATTCGCGAGCAAGCCCGCTCCCACATTTGGATCTTCACACATCTTATCGGCCGCCGTTGCGCTCGGCATTGCGGATCGAAATCTGCGTATTCAGCGTCCAGAAGTCATACAGCACCCCGATCAGGAACAAGCCCCCGGTCAGCAGGTAAATGATCCCGCTGATCCATTTGCCCTGATACATGCGGTGCAAACCGAACACACCCAGGAACGCCAACAGAATCCAGGCCACGTTGTACTCGATCGGCCCGGCGGTAAATCGCAGGTCCGCTTCGCGGTCCATTGCCGGAATCAGGAACAAGTCGATCAACCAGCCAATCCCGAACAAACCGAAGGTGAAAAACCAGATCGTCCCGGTCACCGGCTTGCCGTAATAAAAGCGGTGAGCACCGGTAAAACCGAAAATCCAAAGCAGGTAGCCGATCACCTTGCTGTGGGTGTCTTGTTGCGAAACATCCTGTCGATAGGTGTTCATGGAGTACCTCTTTAGCCTCGATAGATAAATATTTCTGGTTTCTTTGTGACTTTTTTACGGGCGCCCGACATGCGGCAAATGGTATCTTCGCTTCCCTCAAAGCCTTATACCGCCTGACTTGTGTAGGACAATCGCGGCAATTCGTCACGGTTTTCCTGAATTTGACCCCAGGGTTCAGTCGACAAACGGCCTTAGCACGACACAAAAAGCTGTTATAAAGTTGCGCGCAAACCAAAAAGAGCCACGCCTAATGCGACCATTTTTCAAGACATGGCTAACCATTTGCCTATTAATGCCACTGGCCGCCCACGCCACCAATCGTGAGCAACGACTTCCCAACGTTAACGGTTTCACCCCTAAAGTTCACGCCACCACCAGCTCCGCCAAATCGGTAAAGCTGACCGTGAAGCGCCCGACTCAACTGAGCAAGGCCCACGGTAATGCAGCGCCAGGGCTGATGGCCGTCAACACCAAGCAAAGCAGCAACGTCCTCAGCCGTGCCGTCAACGTGCTCGGTACTCCTTATCGTTGGGGCGGCAGCAGCCCAAGTAAAGGGTTCGACTGCAGTGGTTTGGTGAAATATGCGTTTAACGACGTAAAAGCCGTGGATTTGCCGCGCACTTCCAACGCCATGGCCGCCGGCCACGGGCTGAAGGTTGAGCGCAAGGATTTGAAACCGGGTGACCTGCTGTTCTTCAAACTGAAGAGCCGCCAGGTGAACCACGTTGCCATCTACCTGGGCAACGACCGTTTCATCCACGCACCGCGTCGTGGCAAGTCCGTGAGCATCGATACGCTGAAGAAGCCGTTCTGGGACAAGAACTACGTGATTGCCAAGCGTGTCCTGCCTAAAGAACAGAACAACCTGCGGATTGTGCAGCGCTGATATCAGGCTGATGTGAGAGCAGGCTTGTGTGGGAGCGGGCTTGCTCGCGAATGCGGAGTGTCAGTCGATACATGCTTGACTGATACACCGCATTCGCGAGCAAGCCCGCTCCCACATTAGTTTTTCATCGCCCACGCGACCTTAAATATCCCCAGGCACCCTCGCCTTCTCCCGGGCATGTTCCCGGCTGATCAGCCCCTGGCTGACCAACGCCTTCAAACTCATGTCCAGCGTCGTCATCCCCAGCGCCCCACCCGTCTGGATCGCAGAATACATCTGCGCCACCTTGTCCTCGCGGATCAGGTTACGTATCGCCGGCGTGCCGAGCATGATTTCGTGAGCCGCCACCCGCCCGCCGCCGACCTTCTTCACCAGCACCTGGGACACCACCGCCTGCAATGACTCCGAGAGCATCGAGCGGACCATGGTCTTTTCCCCCGCCGGAAACACATCCACCACCCGGTCCACGGTTTTAGCCGCCGACGTGGTGTGCAACGTGCCAAACACCAGGTGCCCGGTTTCCGCCGCCGTCAGCGCGAGCCGAATGGTTTCCAGGTCTCGCAATTCGCCAACCAGGATCACATCCGGGTCCTCCCGCAATGCCGAACGCAGGGCCGCCGAGAAACTGTGGGTATCGCGATGCACCTGTCGCTGGTTGATCAGGGCATTTTTCGGTTGGTGGATAAACTCGATCGGGTCTTCAAGGGTGAGGATGTGCTGGCGACGATGGGTGTTGAGGTAGTCGATCATCGCTGCCAGGGTGGTGGACTTGCCGGAACCGGTCGGCCCGGTGACCAGCACCAGCCCCCGGGGCAAGTCTGCGATGCGCCGGAACACCTCGCCCAACCCCAGGTGTTCCAGGCTCTGCACGGTTGAGGGGATGGTACGAAACACCGCGCCCATGCCCCGGTGCTGCTGGAACACATTCACCCGAAACCGCGCCACCTCGGGCAACTCGAAGGCAAAATCCGTTTCAAGAGATGTTTCGAAATCCTTTTGCTGGTGATTGTTCAGCAAAGGGCTGAGCAACGCCGCCACTTGCACCGGCGCAAGTACAGGCCAATCGAGTGGCCAGACCTCGCCATCCACTCGCAGCATCGGCGCCAACCCCGCCGACAGATGCAGGTCGGAGGCCCGCAGGCGTACGCCGGCGGCCAGCAGTTCAGTGATATCCATAGGGCTTTCCATTTCCAGTAGAATGCCGCGGACTCCATATCCACGGGCGCAACTTGAATGTCGACCATAGCAGACAACATCGGCCTGGTTTCCGAGCGGATCCGGGCAGCCGCCGAGGCCGCGCAGCGCGACGCAGGCAGCGTGCACCTGCTGGCCGTGAGCAAGACCAAACCCGCACAGGCCGTGCGCGAAGCCTATGCCGCCGGGATGCGTGACTTTGGCGAGAACTATCTGCAGGAAGCCCTGGGCAAACAGGCCGAATTAACCGACCTGCCCTTGAGTTGGCACTTCATCGGCCCCATTCAATCGAACAAGACTCGTGCGATCGCCGAGAACTTCGCCTGGGTGCATTCCGTGGACCGCCTGAAAATCGCACAACGCCTGTCCGAACAACGCCCGGCTGACCTGCCGCCGCTGAATATCTGCATCCAGGTCAACGTCAGTGGCGAAGCCAGCAAGTCCGGCTGTACACCCGCCGACCTGCCCGCCCTGGCCGAAGCCATCAGCGCCCTGCCGCGCCTGAAGCTGCGCGGCCTGATGGCGATTCCCGAGCCGACCGACGACCGTGCAGAGCAAGACGCAGCCTTCGCCACCGTGCGCGACCTGCAAGCGAGCCTCGACCTGGGGCTCGACACACTTTCCATGGGCATGAGCCATGACCTTGAGTCGGCCATCGCCCAAGGGGCCACCTGGGTGCGGATCGGTACCGCCCTGTTTGGTGCCCGCGACTATGGCCAGCCTTGAAATGGCTGACTTCCATCTGAGTAAGGACCTGTCATGAGCAACACGCGTATTGCCTTTATCGGCGCCGGCAACATGGCGGCCAGCCTGATCGGCGGCCTGCGGGCCAAGGGCCTGGAAGCACAACAGATTCGCGCCAGCGACCCGGGCGCCGACACCCGCTCCCGCGTCAGCGCCGAGCACGGCATCGACACCTTCGCCGACAACGCAGAAGCGATTGAAGGCGTGGACGTGGTAGTGCTGGCGGTCAAGCCACAAGCCATGAAAGCCGTGTGCGAAAGCCTGCGCCCAAGCCTCAAGCCCCATCAACTGGTGGTGTCCATCGCCGCCGGCATCACTTGCGCCAGCATGAACAACTGGCTCGGCGCCCAGCCGATTGTGCGCTGCATGCCCAACACCCCGGCGCTGCTGCGCAAAGGTGTGAGCGGCTTGTACGCCACGTCCGAAGTCACTGCCCAACAGCGCGACCAGGCACAAGAGCTGCTGTCCGCCGTAGGTCTCGCCGTGTGGCTGGAACAAGAGCAGCAACTGGACGCCGTCACCGCCGTCTCCGGCAGTGGCCCGGCGTATTTCTTCCTGCTGATCGAGGCCATGACCGCCGCTGGCGTGAAACTCGGCCTGCCGCAGGAAGTCGCCGAGCAACTGGCCGAGCAGACCGCACTGGGCGCCGCGCAGATGGCCGTGACCAGCGATGTCGACGCGGCCGAGTTGCGCCGTCGCGTGACCTCGCCGGGCGGCACGACCCAGGCGGCAATCGAATCATTCCAGGCCGGGGGCTTTGAAGCCCTGGTGGAAAAAGCACTGGGTGCCGCAGCACATCGTTCGGCCGAAATGGCCGAGCAGCTGGGCAAATAGTCGTCCCCCACATAGGAATCAAACATGCTCGGAATCAATGACGCTGCCATTTTCATCATCCAGACCCTGGGCAGCCTGTACCTGCTGATCGTGCTGATGCGTTTTATCCTGCAACTGGTGCGGGCGAACTTCTACAACCCGCTGTGCCAGTTCGTGGTAAAGGCCACGCAGCCGCTGCTCAAGCCTCTGCGTCGGGTGATCCCGAGCCTGTTCGGCCTGGACATGTCGTCGCTGGTATTGGCGCTGCTGCTGCAGATCCTGCTGTTCGCAGTCATCCTGATGCTCAATGGCTATCAGGCCACCACGCTGCTGTTGCTGCCGTGGGCCTTGATCGGGATCTTCTCGCTGTTCCTGAAGATCATTTTCTGGTCGATGATCATCAGCGTGATCCTGTCCTGGGTCGCTCCGGGCAGCCGCAGCCCGGGTGCCGAATTGGTGGCACAGATCACTGAGCCGGTGCTGGCACCGTTCCGTCGCCTGGTACCTAACCTGGGTGGCCTGGACATCTCGCCGATCTTCGCGTTTATCGCGATCCAGTTGCTGCAAAGCTGGGTGATTCCACGTTTGGCGTTCTATGCATTCATGCCCAAAGAACTGTTCGGTCTGATCTGACGACAATGTGGCGAGGGAGCTTGCTCCCGCTGGGCTGCGCAGCAGCCCCAAAACGGCCGACCGCGTTGCATCTGCGAAATCGCGGCAACCGGACCGGGACCGCTTCGCGCTCCAGCGGGAGCAAGCTTCCTCGCCACAAAAAGCCTTAAAAACACCAGCCGCAGGCCTTTGCTTGCCGCTGGGTGCAGCGGTCTTTAGACTTACGCCTCATTTAAACGAGAGCAGGGTCGATGCCAACTGCCTTCCCCCCCGATTCTGTTGGACTGGTCGTGCCCCAAGTGGCGCACTTCAGCGAACCGCTGGCCCTGGCCTGCGGCCGTTCGCTGCCCGCCTACGACCTGATCTATGAAACCTATGGCCAACTGAACGCTACGGCCAGCAACGCCGTGCTGATCTGCCACGCCCTGTCCGGCCACCACCACGCTGCGGGTTTCCACAGCATGGACGAGCGCAAGCCCGGCTGGTGGGACAGCTGCATCGGCCCCGGCAAGCCCATCGACACTAACAAGTTCTTCGTGGTCAGCCTGAACAACCTCGGCGGCTGCAACGGCTCCACCGGCCCCAGCAGCCTCAACCCGGAAACCGGCAAGCCGTTTGGCGCCGATTTCCCGGTGCTGACCGTGGAAGACTGGGTGCACAGCCAGGCGCGCCTGGCCGACGTACTGGGCATCGCCCAATGGGCCGCCGTGATCGGCGGCAGCCTGGGCGGCATGCAGGCCCTGCAATGGACCATCACCTACCCGGACCGCGTGCGCCATTGCCTGGCCATCGCCTCGGCCCCCAAGCTGTCGGCGCAGAACATCGCCTTCAACGAAGTGGCGCGCCAGGCGATCCTGACCGACCCCGAGTTCCACGGCGGTTCGTTCCAGGAAGCGGGCGTGATCCCCAAGCGCGGGCTGATGCTCGCGCGCATGGTCGGGCACATCACCTACCTGTCGGATGACTCCATGGGCGAGAAATTCGGCCGTGGCCTCAAGAGCGAGAAGCTCAACTACGACTTCCACAGCGTCGAATTCCAGGTCGAGAGCTACCTGCGTTATCAGGGCGAGGAGTTTTCCGGGCGTTTCGACGCCAACACCTACCTGCTGATGACCAAGGCCCTGGACTACTTCGACCCGGCGGCGAATTTCGACGATGACCTGGCGCGCACCTTCGAGGCGGCCACCGCCAAGTTCTGCGTGATGTCGTTCACCACCGACTGGCGCTTCTCCCCGGCCCGCTCGCGGGAATTGGTGGATGCGCTGATGGCCGCCAAGAAAGACGTCTGCTACCTGGAGATCGACGCACCGCAAGGCCACGACGCCTTCCTGATCCCGATCCCGCGTTACTTGCAGGCCTTTGGCAACTACATGAACCGAATAGCGCTTATATGAATTGCTTACGCTTTGGGAGAACGCCATGAGAGCCGACCTGGAAATCATCCAAGACTGGATCCCCGCCGGCAGCCGCGTGCTCGACTTGGGTTGCGGCGATGGCGAACTGCTGAGCTGGCTGCGCGACAACAAGCAAGTCACCGGCTATGGCCTGGAAAACGACCCGGACAACATCGCCCAGTGCGTGGCCAAGGGCATCAACGTGATCGAGCAGGACCTGGACAAGGGCCTCGGCAACTTTGCCAGCAACAGCTTCGACATCGTGGTCATGACCCAGGCGCTACAAGCCGTGCACTACCCGGACCGGATCCTCGACGAAATGTTGCGCGTCGGCCGCCAGTGCATTATCACCTTCCCCAATTTCGGCCACTGGCGCTGCCGCTGGTACCTGGCCACCAAGGGCCGCATGCCGGTGTCGGACTTCCTGCCCTACACCTGGTACAACACGCCCAACATCCACTTCTGCACCTTTGAAGACTTCGAAGCGCTGTGCGGCGAGCGCGAAGCCAAAGTCATCAACCGCCTTGCCGTCGATCAACAGCATCGTCACGGCTGGGCGAGTAAGCTATGGCCCAACCTGCTGGGTGAGATCGGGATCTACCGGGTCAGCAGCCCGGGCCTGACGGACCACCAGATTGCCGTCTAACCATTTTCAAGGAGGACGATCATGAGTCGCCTGGCTGTTTTTCTACTCACCGCGTGCCTGAGCGTCAGCGCTATGGCGGCGGATGTTATCGACGGTAATCGCCAGAAAGAATTCGGCGATATCACGGTGCACTACAACACCCTGACCACCAGCTTCCTGACGCCGGAAATGGCTCAGGAAGCCGGGATCGTACGCAGCAAAGAGCTGGGCATGATCAACGTGTTCGTAAACAAGGGCGTCGAATCGATAGACGCCACCGTTACCGGCACAATCAAGGATCTGGGCGGCAAGAGCGAGATGCTGACGTTCAAGAAAATCACCCAGAAAGGTTCTACGCTTTACGTCGCCCAGTACCCGGTGCCGCAGCAGGAAACCAAGATTTTCACCATCAACGTTGAAACCGGTGGCAAAGCCCACGGTTTCAGTTTCAACCAGGAACTGTTTCCGGCGCAATGATGAACCTTACTCAACTCGTACTGGCCAGCCATAACGCCGGCAAGCTCAAAGAACTCCAGGCCATGCTCGGCGACTCGGTGCAACTGCGCTCGATTGGCGAGTTCAGCCAGGTAGAGCCGGAAGAGACCGGCCTGTCGTTTGTCGAGAACGCCATCCTCAAGGCCCGCAACGCCGCGCGTATTTCCGGCCTGCCGGCACTGGCTGACGATTCGGGCCTGGCCGTGGACTTCCTGGGCGGCGCGCCTGGCATCTACTCGGCACGTTACGCCGACGGTAAAGGCGACGCGGCCAACAACGCCAAGCTGCTGGACGCCCTCAAGGACGTGCCCGACGCGATGCGCGGCGCGCAGTTCGTCTGCGTGCTGGCCCTGGTGCGTCACGCCGATGATCCATTGCCGATCCTCTGCGAAGGCTTGTGGCACGGTCGCATCCTGCATGCGGCCAGCGGCGAGCACGGGTTTGGCTACGACCCGCTGTTCTGGGTGCCGGAGCGCAATGTCTCCAGCGCCGAATTGAGCCCGGCCGACAAGAACCAGATCAGCCACCGCGCCCGCGCAATGGATTTGCTGCGCCAGCGCCTGGGCCTGAAATGACTCAGAACACCTCCGCGCAGCCACTGATTCTCGGTGGCGCGCAAACACCTCGGGCGGCCCTGTCTCACCTGCCGCCCCTGGCGCTGTATATCCACATCCCGTGGTGCGTGCGCAAATGCCCCTATTGCGACTTCAACTCCCACACCGCCAGCAAGGTGCTGCCGGAGGAAGAGTACGTCGACGCGTTGCTGGCCGACCTCGATCAGGACCTGCATGCAGTGTACGGCCGTGAGCTGAGTTCGATCTTTTTCGGCGGCGGCACCCCGAGCCTGTTCAGCGCCGTTGCCCTGGGCCGGTTGCTCAAGGGCGTGGAAGCGCGCATCCCGTTTGCCGGCGATATCGAAATCACCCTGGAAGCCAACCCCGGTACCTTCGAGCAAGAGAAGTTCGTGGCGTACCGCAAGCTGGGGATCAATCGGCTGTCGATTGGCATCCAGAGTTTCCAGCAGGAAAAACTCGAAGCCCTGGGCCGCATCCACAACGGTGACGAAGCCGTGCGTGCCGCCGGCATGGCGCGCCAGGCCGGGTTCGACAACTTCAACCTGGACTTGATGCACGGTTTGCCCGATCAGTCCCTGGAGGACGCCCTGGGCGACCTGCGCCAGGCCATTGCCCTAAAGCCCACGCATCTGTCCTGGTATCAACTGACCCTGGAACCCAACACCGTGTTCTGGAACCAGCCGCCCGTGCTGCCGGAAGACGACACCCTGTGGGACATCCAGGAAGCCGGCCAGGCGCTGCTCGCCGAACACGGTTACGCCCAGTACGAAGTCTCGGCCTACGCCCAACCGGGCCGGCCGGCGCGGCATAACCTGAACTACTGGAGCTTTGGCGATTTTATCGGCATCGGCGCCGGTGCCCACGGCAAGCTCAGCCATCCGGATGGGCGCATCGTGCGCACCTGGAAAACCCGGGCGCCGAAGGACTACCTCAACCCGGCGAAAAACTACCAGGCCGGCGCGAAAGAACTGACCAACGAAGAGCTACCGTTCGAGTTCCTGATGAACGCCCTGCGCCTCACCGACGGTGTCGAAGCCAGGCTTTATGCCGAGCGCACCGGCCTTGAGCTGGCGAGTCTCGATGAGGCCCGTCGTGAGGCAGAACAAAGTGGCTTAATGCAGGTCGAACCGTCACGCCTGGCGGCCACCGACCGCGGGCAACTCTTTCTCAATGACCTGCTGCAGAAGTTTTTGAGCTGATTGCTCTTAAGGAAATCAAATGGATCTGGTACTCGACCTGCTCGCCACCGTATCCCGCTGGAGCCGCAGCAACCTATCGGAAATCTCCCTGGCGTTGGTAGGTTGCCTGCTGGTGCTGTTTGGCGCCGACATCAAGGGCTGGGTCGAAGCACGGCTGGGCAGCATCGCGGGTGCGCTGCGCGTGCCGCTGATGGCGCTGGTGTGCATGATCGGCAGCGGCGCTGCGCTGATCTATGCCACGCCGTGGATTGTTCGCGGGTTGAGCCAGTTCAACAACTACAGCCTGGCGCCGGTGTTGTTGGTGGTGCTGGTGTTGATTGGGGTGGTGGCGGATCGCCGCTGACTCAAGCCCCACACAAAACAAAATGTGGGAGCTGGCTTGCCTGCGATGCAGACACCTCGGTGTATCAGTGATACCGAGGTGATGCGATCGCAGGCAAGCCAGCTCCCACAGTTGATTGCATTTCAGCTTTCGAGCTAACTACGCCAGCTTCTCGAACTTCAAATCCCAAACCCCATGCCCGAGTCGCTCGCCGCGACGTTCGAACTTGGTGATCGGCCGCTCGGCCGGGCGCGGGACGCATTTGCCATCTTCCGCCAGGTTGCGGTAGCCAGGGGCGACGTTCATCACTTCCAGCATGTACTCGGCATACGGTTCCCAGTCGGTGGCCATGTGCAGGATGCCGCCCACTTTCAGCTTGCTGCGCACCAGTTCCGCGAAGGAAGCCTGGACGATGCGGCGCTTGTGGTGACGGCTCTTGTGCCAGGGGTCCGGGAAGAACAGCATCAGGCGGTCGAGGCTGTTGTCGGCGATGCAGCGGTTGAGCACTTCGATCGCGTCGCAGTCGTAGACCCGCAGGTTGGTCAGGCCCTGAGTCAGCACGCCGTTCAGCAGCGCGCCAACACCCGGACGGTGTACTTCAACCCCGATAAAATCCTGCTCCGGCGAAGCCGCGGCCATTTCCAGCAGGGAATGGCCCATGCCGAAGCCAATCTCCAGGGAGCGTGGTGCCGAGCGGCCAAACACCTGGTCGTAATCCACCGGCGCGTCTGCCAGCGGCAGGACGAACAGCGGCGTGCCCTGCTCCAGGCCCTTTTGCTGGCCCTCGGTCATGCGACCGGCGCGCATCACAAAACTCTTGATGCGGCGGTGCTTGGACTCGTCGCCTTCTTCCAGGGTGTTCGGCGTTTCGTTTGATTCAGTCATCAATGGCTCTTACTTGATCAGACCATCCAGCGGCGAGGAGGCGCTGGCGTAAAGTTTTTTCGGCATGCGCCCGGCGAGGTACGCCAGGCGGCCGGCGACAATTGCGTGGTTCATGGCTTCAGCCATCAGGACCGGCTGCTGCGCATGGGCGATGGCCGAGTTCATCAGCACCGCATCGCAACCCAGTTCCATGGCGATGGTGGCGTCGGAGGCAGTGCCCACGCCCGCATCCACCAGCACCGGGATCTTGGCTTCTTCAAGGATGATCTGCAGGTTGTACGGATTGCAGATACCCAGGCCGGAACCGATCAGACCGGCCAGCGGCATCACCGCGATGCAGCCGATTTCGGCCAGTTGGCGGGCGATGATCGGGTCGTCGCTGGTGTAGACCATCACGTCGAAACCTTCCTTGACCAGGGTCTCGGCGGCCTTGAGGGTTTCGATCACGTTGGGGAACAGGGTTTTCTGGTCGGCCAGCACTTCCAGCTTCACCAGGTTGTGGCCGTCGAGCAGCTCACGGGCCAGGCGGCAGGTGCGCACGGCTTCGATGGCGTCGTAGCAACCGGCGGTGTTCGGCAGGAAGGTGTAGCGATCCGGCGACAGCACTTCGAGCAGGTTCGGCTCGCCCTCGATCTGGCCGAGGTTGGTGCGGCGCACGGCGAAAGTAACGATCTCGGCGCCCGAGGCTTCGATGGCCAGGCGGGTTTCTTCCATGTCGCGGTACTTGCCGGTGCCGACCAGCAGACGCGACTGGAAGGTACGACCGGCCAGGACGAAAGGCTTGTCGCTACGAACGATGCTCATGGGAAATCCTCGAGTTGGGGTGAGGTTCTGCAGAATGCGGGTTGGCGCCCTGGAGCGCCGGACGGCTAGCCGCCGCCGATGGCGTGGACCACTTCGACCTGGTCACCCTCGGTGAGCGCGGTCTCGACGTGCTGGCTACGCGGGACGATATCCTGGTTGAGCTCCACTGCGACGCGGCGTCCGGTCAAGTCCAGACGGGTCAGCAGGGCCGCAACGGTTTCACCGTCGGGCAGTTCAAAGGGTTCGCCGTTCAACTGAATGCGCATGCCACGGGCCGCCATCGTTTTTAGGGGCCAGCATTCTAGCGTGATTGGCGTTGCTGGCCCAAGCCCCTTGGTCAGGCAGCCTGTAGACGCCACGCCGCCAAACCGAGGAAGAACCAGCCCAGCAGGAACGCCAGGCCACCAAACGGGGTGATGATGCCGAGCTTGCTGATGCCGGTCATGGTCAGCACATACAGGCTGCCGGAGAACAGCAGGATGCCCACGGCAAAGGACACCCCCGCCCACGTCACCAGCCTGCCCGGAATGTGCGCCGCCAACAGTGCCACGCCGAACAGCGCCAGGGTGTGCACCAACTGGTAGGTCACGCCGGTGTGGAAAATCGCCAGGTACTCGGCGCTCAGGCGGTTTTTCAGGCCGTGGGCGGCAAACGCGCCCAGGGCGACGCCGGTGAAACCGAAAAAGGCAGCCAGCATCAGAAAGCCACGCAACATGAGGAACTCCAGTCAGACTCAGGGGGCAGGGTCTGTATAATGGCCCGCTCAACGGGTTCGGCCAAGCCATCTCTATGCTGCGTCTCCTCTTCAAGCGTTTTCTCAAAGCCCTCAAGTGGTTTGCCATCGGCAGCGTGCTGCTGGTGCTGCTGTTCCGTTTCGTGCCGCCACCGGGCACTGCGTTGATGGTTGAGCGCAAGGTCGAGTCCTGGGTCGACGGCGAGCCGATTGACGTACAGCGCACGTGGGTGCCGTGGGATCAGATCTCCGACGAACTGAAAGTGGCGGTGATGGCGGGCGAAGACCAGCGCTTCCCGCAACATTGGGGTTTTGATTTCGACGCGATCCAGGCGGCGTTGCTGCATAACGAGCGCGGCGGTTCGATTCGCGGCGCCAGCACCTTGAGCCAGCAGGTGTCGAAGAACCTGTTCCTGTGGACCGGCCGCAGCTATTTCCGCAAGGGCCTGGAAGCCTGGTTTACCGGGCTGATCGAGATTCTCTGGCCCAAGCAGCGAATTCTTGAGGTGTATCTCAACAGCGTGGAGTGGGATGAAGGCGTGTTCGGCGCCGAAGCGGCGGCGCGGCATCACTTTGGCGTGAGCGCCAAGGCGCTGACCCGCCAGCAGGCCAGCTACCTGGCGGCGGTGTTGCCTAACCCGCGGGTGTGGAGTGCCAGCCATCCAACGTCGTATGTCGCGCGACGGGCGGCGTGGATTCGGCAGCAGATGAGTCAGTTGGGTGGCGACAGCTATTTGAATGAGCTGAACAACTCGCGCAAGGCGCCTTGGGCTGACTGACCCACCACAAAACAAAAGTGGGAGCGGGCTTGCTCGCGAAAGCGGTGTGCCAGTCAATACTTTAGGTGACTGATCCACCGCCTTCGCGAGCAAGCCCGCTCCCACATTTCGATCGCGCTGTCCTAGCTACCTGTGTCAGGCGGCGATCGACAGTTTCAGCTTGTTCATCGCACTCTTCTCGAGCTGACGAATCCGCTCGGCCGACACGTTGTACTTCTGCGCCAGGTCGTGCAGCGTGGCTTTTTCTTCTGCCAACCAGCGCTGGTAGAGAATGTCACGGCTGCGGTCGTCCAGCACTTCCAGCGCTTCGTGCAGGTTGTGATTGGAGTTGTCGCTCCAGTCGGCATCTTCCAGCTGACGCGCCGGGTCGTACCGGTGGTCTTCCAGGTAGTTGGCCGGCGATTGGAAGGCGCTGTCGTCGTCCGCTTCGGCGGCCGGGTCGAAGGCCATGTCATGGCCGGTCAGGCGACTTTCCATCTCGCGCACTTCACGTGGCTCTACGCCAAGGCTTTCGGCCACGCGATGCACTTCTTCGTTGTTCAGCCACGCCAGGCGTTTCTTCTGGCTGCGCAGGTTGAAGAACAGTTTGCGCTGGGCCTTGGTGGTCGCGACTTTCACGATGCGCCAGTTGCGCAGGATGAATTCGTGAATTTCCGCCTTGATCCAGTGCACAGCAAACGACACCAGGCGCACACCCATTTCCGGGTTGAAGCGCTTCACAGCTTTCATCAGGCCAACGTTGCCTTCCTGAATCAGGTCAGCCTGGGCCAGGCCGTAGCCGCTATAGCTACGGGCGATATGTACGACAAAACGCAGGTGGGCGAGCACCATCTGCCGAGCCGCCCCCAAATCCTGCTCATAGTAGAGACTCTCGGCCAGTTCACGCTCCTGCTCGGGCGTCAGCAATGGAATGCTGTTGACCGTGTGCACATAGGCCTCCAGGTTCGCACCCGGGACCAGAGCATAAGCAGGTTGCAAAGAAGTGGTCATACGAAAAAACCTCCGACTCACATAACTCGTGCAGTTCAGCACTGCGAAAATTGACCGGGAACCGTAGGACAAGTTCCCTAAACCACTGATACGGTCAATACAAACGAAACCACGTTACCCTGACATTAACTACTTCGGTGCCAGCTCACGTAAATGCCGTGCGACCGCAATCCAAGCACCGATATACCCCAAGAGCACTGCCCCAAGCAACAATGACAGACCATCGGCTGCCGGCACGCCGGCCAGGGCAAAATCGCTGCCGTACAAACCGGCAAGCCCCACCACCGCATCGTTCAGCCAGTTCAGGCCAAAAGCCAGTACGCCCCAGGACAAAATTCCCGCACCGAAGCCATACAGCGCGCCCATGTACAGAAAAGGCCGACGCACATAGCTGTCCGTGCCGCCGACGAGTTTAATCACTTCTATCTCGGTGCGGCGGTTTTCAATATGAAGACGAATGGTATTGCCTATCACCAAAAGTAATGCAGACACCAGCAACACCGTCAGGCCGAACACAAACCGGTCGCCCAGCTTGAGAATCGCGGCCAACCGCTCTACCCAGACTAGATCAAGTTGTGCCTGTTGGACCTTCGGCAGCTCTGCGAGTTTTTGTCGCAGGGCTTCCAGGGTGGTCTTGTCGACCTCGTTCGGGGTGACCAGCACCACGCCCGGCAGCGGGTTTTGCGGCAACTCCTTGAGCGCCTCGCCCAGGCCGGACTGTTGCTGGAACTCTTCCAGGGCTTGATCGCGGCTGATGTACTCAGCCTCGGCCACACCCGGAATGCCCTTGATCTGGTCGCGCAGGGACTCACCGTCCTGGGCGCTGGCATCCAGGTTCAGGTACAGGGAAATCTGCGCCGCCCGCTGCCACGAACCGCCAAGGCGCTCGACATTGTTCAGCAGCAATGACAAGCCCATGGGCAGGCTCAAGGCCACGGCCATGACCAGGCAGGTAAAAAAGCTGCCGATCGGCTGCTTGCCGAGGCGGCGCAGGCTGTCTACCAGGCTGGCACGGTGGCTTTCGATCCAGGCATGCACCAGGGTGCCGAAATCCGGGCCATCGTCTTCGTCGCGTTTTTTCTTCTGTGGCTGCGGGTCGGCCGCCTTTGGCGCGACGCGCTCGGAAACCTTCGGGCTGCGTGTTGCACTCATACCCCAGCCTCCCCGTCACCGATCAGGCGGCCGCGTTGCAGGGTCAGCATGCGGTGGCGCATGCGGGCGATCAGCGCCAAGTCGTGACTGGCGATCAGCACGCTGGTGCCCAGGCGGTTGATGTCTTCGAACACGCCCATGATTTCTGCGGCCAGGCGCGGGTCGAGGTTACCGGTGGGTTCGTCCGCCAGCAGCAAGGCCGGGCGATGGACGATGGCGCGGGCGATGCCGACGCGCTGTTGCTGGCCGGTGGACAGGTCGCCTGGGTACAGGTCGGTCTTGTCCGACAGCGCCACGCGTTCCAGGGCCGAATCCACGCGCTTGACGATTTCGGCCTTGGACAGACCGAGAATCTGCAACGGCAAGGCGATGTTGTTGAACACCGTGCGATCGAACAGCAACTGGTGATTCTGGAACACCACGCCGATCTGCCGGCGCAGGAATGGAATCTGTGCGTTGCTGATGGTTGCCAGGTCCTGGCCCGCCAGCAGCAGTTTGCCGGTGGTTGGGCGCTCCATGGCCAGCAACAGGCGCAACAAGGTACTTTTACCGGCACCCGAATGGCCGGTCACAAACAAGAATTCGCCGCGACGCACCCGGAAACTCAGCTCATGCAAGCCGACATGCCCGTTGGCGTAGCGTTTACCGACCTGTTCGAAACGAATCATGAACGCTCCCGCTCGGCAAACAGTGCCTGTACAAAGGGTTCGGCTTCAAAAGTGCGCAGGTCGTCGATGCCTTCACCGACGCCGATGTAACGAATCGGCAACCCGAACTGCTTGGCCAGGGCGAAGATCACACCGCCCTTGGCCGTGCCGTCGAGCTTAGTCAATGCCAGGCCGGTCAGTTGGACCGTCTGGTGGAATTGTTTGGCCTGGCTGATGGCGTTCTGGCCGGTACCGGCGTCCAGCACCAGCAACACCTCGTGGGGCGCGTCGGCATCGAGCTTGCCGATCACGCGGCGAACTTTCTTCAGCTCTTCCATCAGGTTGTCTTTGGTGTGCAGGCGACCGGCGGTATCGGCGATCAGCACATCAATGTTGCGCGCCTTGGCGGCCTGCACCGCATCGAAGATCACCGAGGCCGAATCGGCGCCGGTGTGCTGGGCGATGACCGGGATCTTGTTGCGCTCGCCCCAGACCTGCAATTGCTCCACGGCGGCGGCACGGAAGGTGTCACCGGCGGCGAGCATGACTTTCTTGCCTTCCAGTTGCAGCTTCTTCGCCAGCTTGCCGATGGTGGTGGTCTTGCCGGCGCCGTTGACGCCAACCACCAGGATCACAAACGGCTTTTTCTGCGTATTGATGATCAGCGGCGCTTCCACCGGCTTGAGCATGTTGGCCAGCTCGGCCTGCAGCGACTTGTAGAGCGCATCGGCGTCGGTCAGCTGCTTGCGCGCGACCTTCTGGGTCAGGCTCTGGATGATCACGGCGGTGGCTTCGACGCCCACGTCGGCGGTCAGCAGGCGGGTTTCGATGTCCTCCAGCAGCTCGTCATCGATGGTCTTTTTGCCGAGAAACAGGCTGGCCATGCCTTCGCCGATGCTGGCGCTGGTCTTGCTCAGGCCTTGCTTGAGGCGGGCAAAGAAACCGGTCTTGCCGGTTTCGGCAGGAACAGCAGGCTCTTCGATGACTGCTGGCGCGGCGATGGCGACCGGAACAGGTTCGGCAACCATCGGTGCAGGCACCTCAACCACTGGCGGCGCTTGGACCACAACGGGCGCAGGCTCCACGAGGGCCGGAATCGGCGGAGCCACATGCTCGGCCAGCTCGTCTTCAACCAGTGCTACAGGCTCTTCTGCCACCGGCAACACCAGCCATGGCTTGTGCTCTGGCTCTGGCGCAGGTTCTGGCTCAACCACCGGCTGCAACACCGGCTCGGCCATCGGCAACACCACCGGGGCCGGTGTTTCGGCAACCGGTTCGGCTTCTACTATGGATTCGGGGATCGGTTCAGCTTGAACCTGCGGCTGTTCGACGACGGTTTCCTGCGGCTTTTTGCGCAGCCATCCGAACAGGCCTTTTTTCTCGCCAGCCGCAGCTGGGGTCTTCTTGTCGTCGTTGGAACCAAACATGGAGACGGCTATCTCAAGGTAGCGACGCGCCAGGGGGCGTGCCGGTAAATAAAATTCGATGCGTAACAGACTGTTTTTTAGCCAGCTCGTTCATGCGCAACATTTTGTAAGGCCTAAATAGAGCCTTAACAAGACAGCCATAGTGGCCGTCCCTAGGTCGGACCAGTATCCTAGCACCTCCTCGCCCGCCGACGCTAAGACCAAGCGGGCAGCCCAACAGGTTTAAAAACGAATGAATGCTCTAGCCCGCCGCGCCGCAGGCCTGCTGCTCAGCACAGTTTGTCTGCCCCTTTCAGCTTTGGCTGCCGACCCACAACCCACCCACGAATTCACCCTGGACAACGGCCTCAAGGTCGTCGTGCGCGAAGACCATCGCGCCCCGGTGGTGGTTTCCCAGGTCTGGTACAAGGTTGGCTCCAGCTACGAAACCCCGGGCCAGACCGGTTTGTCCCACGCCCTGGAACACATGATGTTCAAGGGCAGCGCCAAGGTCGGCCCCGGCGAGGCTTCGTTGATCCTGCGTGACCTGGGCGCGGAAGAAAACGCCTTCACCAGCGACGACTACACCGCCTACTACCAAGTGCTGGCCCGTGACCGCCTGGGCGTCGCCTTCGAGCTGGAAGCCGACCGCATGGCCAGCCTGCGCTTGCCGGCCGACGAGTTCAGCCGCGAGATCGAGGTGATCAAGGAAGAGCGCCGGATGCGCACCGACGACAACCCGATGTCCAAGGCCTATGAGCGCTTCAAGGCCATGGCCTACCCGGCCAGCGGCTACCACACGCCGACCATCGGCTGGATGGCCGACCTGGACCGCATGAAGGTTGAAGAACTGCGCCACTGGTACCAATCCTGGTACGTGCCGAACAACGCCACCCTGGTAGTGGTGGGCGACGTAACCCCGGATGAAGTCAAAACCCTGGCCCAGCGCTATTTCGGCCCGATCCCCAAGCGCGACGTCCCCCCGGCGAAAATCCCGCTGGAGCTGGCCGAGCCCGGTGAACGCCTGCTGACTATGCATGTACAGACCAAACTGCCGAGCGTGATCCTTGGGTTCAACGTGCCGAGCCTGGCCACCGCTGAAGACAAACGCTCGGTCAACGCCCTGCGCCTGATCTCGGCCCTGCTGGACGGCGGCTACAGCGCGCGCATCTCGACACAACTGGAGCGCGGCGAAGAGCTGGTGTCCGGCGGCTCGTCGAGCTACGACGCCTACACCCGCGGTGACAGCCTGTTCACCCTGACTGCCACACCGAACCTGCAAAAGAAAAAGACCGTGGCCCAGGCTGAAGCCGGCCTTTGGCGCCTGCTGGATGAGCTGAAGGCCAAGCCACCGAGCGCTGAAGAACTGGAGCGTATCCGCGCCCAGGTCATCGCCGGCGTGGTTTACCAGCGCGACTCGATCACCAGCCAGGCCACTGCCATCGGCTCCCTGGAGACGGTGGGCCTGTCCTGGAAACTCATGGACACCGAGCTGGCCGAGCTGCAAAGCGTCACCGCCGAAGATATCCAGAAAGCTGCACGCACCTATTTCACCCGCGAACGTCTCAGCGTCGCCCATGTCTTGCCTGAGGAGACCGCTCATGAGTGAACGTAAAAACAACCGCCTGGTGCTGCCCGGCCTGATCGTGGTGACTTTGGCTGCGGCCTGCGCGGTGTACTTGCTGCGCCCCAGCGAATCCGTCGCCAGCCAGGCGCTGGAGCAGGCCAAGTCCGCCAACAAGCTGCAATCCCTGGCCGAGCTGGACGACAAGGCGCCGACCAACCGCAAGCTCGACGTGCAAACCTGGACCACCGCCGAAGGCGCCAAGGTGCTGTTCGTCGAAGCCCATGAACTGCCGATGTTCGACATGCGCATCCTGTTCGCCGCCGGCAGCAGCCAGGACGGCGCAACACCAGGCCTGGCGCTGTTGACCAACGCAATGCTCAACGAAGGCGTGCCGGGCAAGGACGTCAGCCAGATTGCCGCCGGTTTCGATGGCCTGGGGGCTGATTTCAGCAATGGCGCCTACCGCGACATGGCGCTGGTTTCCCTGCGCAGCCTGAGCGCCAGCGACAAGCGTGACGCCGCCCTGTCACTGTTTGACGACGTGATCGGCAAGCCGACCTTCCCGGCAGACTCTCTGGCGCGGATCAAGAACCAGTTGTTGGCGGGCTTCGAGTACCAGAAACAGAACCCCGGCAAACTGGCGAGCATCGAGCTGTTCAAGCAGCTCTATGGCGACCACCCTTACGCCCATCCGAGCGAAGGCAACGCCGAGAGCGTGCCGAAGGTGACTCTCGCGCAATTGAAGGACTTCCACGCCAAGGCCTACGCCGCCGGCAACGCAGTGATTTCCGTAGTCGGCGATCTGACCCGCGCCGAAGCCGAAGCCATGACCGCCAAGGTTTCCGCGTCCCTGCCAAAAGGCCCGGCGCTGGCGAAAATCGCCCAACCGGTCGAGCCCAAGGCTGGCACCACACATATCGAGTTCCCGTCCAAGCAGACAACCCTGCTGCTGGCGCAACTGGGAATCGACCGTGCCGACCCGGATTACGCCGCGCTGTCCCTGGGTAACCAGATTCTCGGCGGCGGTGGCTTCGGCACCCGTTTGATGAGCGAAGTGCGCGAGAAACGCGGCCTGACCTACGGCGTATACTCCGGTTTCTCGCCGATGCAGGTACGCGGCCCGTTCATGATCAACCTGCAAACCCGCGCCGAAATGAGCGCCGGCACGCTGCGATTGGTGCAGGACGTACTCGCCGACTACCTCAAGACCGGCCCGACACAGAAAGAACTCGATGACGCCAAGCGCGAACTGGCCGGCAGCTTCCCGCTGTCCACCGCGAGCAACGCCGATATCGTCGGGCAACTGGGCGCCATGGGTTTCTACAACCTGCCGCTGAGCTACCTGGAAGATTTCATGAAACAATCCCAGGCGCTGACCGTTGACCAGGTCAAAGCTGCTTTGAACAAACATTTGAGTGCCGACAAGATGGTCATCGTGACCGCCGGCCCGACGATTGCGCAAAAGCCACTACCGCCCCCCACTGATAAACCCGCCGAGCAACCGCTCGGGGTTCCGGAGCATTAATGGCCCGTCCATCCCGTCCCAAAAAACCTGTCCACAACGTTCACAACGGTGTGGGCCAACTGCGCATCATCGGCGGAGAGTGGGGCAGCCGTAAGCTGAGCTTCCCTGATGTCGTGGGCCTGCGCCCGACGCCAGACCGCGTGCGTGAAACCCTGTTCAACTGGCTCGCGCCGTATATCGCCGGGGCCAAGGTGCTGGACCCGTTCGCGGGTAGCGGCGCGTTGTTCCTGGAGTCGCTGTCCCGTGGCGCGGCGCTGGGCCAGGCGCTGGATGCCAGCAATGTGGCGGTCGCCAGCCTCAAGGAACACCTGGGCACGCTGCGTTGCACCACCGGGCAAGTGCAGACGGCTGATGCGTTGCGCTACCTGGAAACCCAGGAAGCCCGTGAGTTTGACGTGGTGTTTCTTGATCCGCCGTTCAACCAGAACCTGCTGCCGACTGTATGTGCGCTGCTGGAAGAGCGTCAGTGGTTGGCGCCGGATGCCTGGATCTACACTGAAAGCGAGACGGCACCGTCCACACTCGGCCTGCCGGGCACCTGGCGCCTGCACCGCGAGCAGAAATCCGGGCGGGTGTATTACGCGTTGTGGCAACGCACCGTGTAGGAGCGAGCTTGCTCGCGAAGATCGTTAACGATGACGCGGGAAACCAGGGGAACGCGGTGATCTTGAGTTTTTCGCGAGCAAGCTCGCTCCTACAATGATTGGAGCAAGCCCATTCGGCACCGAGAATTTCATGACTCCGCCCCTCGACCGCTTCTCCCCCGCCTTCGGCCTCGGCAACCCGCACCTGCAAACGTTGTGGGGACCGCTGTGGCGCAAAACCACGCACATCGAACGCCAGCGCGAACGGCTGTGGCTGGCAGACGGCGACTTTCTCGACCTCGACTGGCATGGGCCCCATGACGCAACCACCCCGCTGGTGCTGGTACTGCACGGGCTGACCGGCTCGTCCAACTCCCCTTACGTCGCCGGCCTGCAAAAAGCCCTCGCAACCCAAGGCTGGGCCAGCGTCGCGCTAAACTGGCGTGGCTGCTCCGGCGAACCCAACCTGCTTGCCCGCAGCTACCATTCCGGCGCCAGTGAAGACCTGGCCGAAACCATCGTTCACCTGCGAGCCAAGCGCCCGTTGGCGCCGCTGTATGCGGTGGGGTATTCACTGGGCGGCAATGTGCTGCTCAAGTACTTGGGCGAAACCGGCGAAGCCTGCGGGCTGCAAGGCGCGGCCGCCGTGTCGGTACCGTTTCGCCTGGATCAGTGCGCCGATCGCATTGGCCTGGGCTTTTCTCGGGTTTATCAGAAGCATTTCATGCGCGAAATGCTGGCCTATATCCGCGTCAAACAAAGCCGGTTTCTCAAGGATGGCCGCGAGGCAGGCCTGAAAACCCTCGCCGACCTGGGCTCGCTGGAGAAGATGCGCACGTTCTGGGACTTTGACGGCCGCGTCACCGCGCCGCTGCACGGGTTCCTCAGTGCCGAGGACTACTACCGCCGCGCCTCCAGCCGCTACTACCTCGGGGGCATTCGCACACCAACCCTGATCATCCAGGCCGCGGACGACCCGTTCGTGTTCGCCCACAGCCTGCCCGAGGCCAGCGAACTGTCGGATTGCACCGAGTTCGAACTGCTGGCCAAGGGCGGGCATGTCGGGTTTGTGGACGGCTCATTGAAGCAGCCAACTTACTACCTGGAACGGCGAATCCCGGAGTGGCTACTGACACAACGCCGATAAAAATGTGGGGGCTCCCACACTTTGGATCAGACCGGGTCAGGCAGACCTCAGTCGCCTGTTGCAACTTCCCGCTTTGGATCAGTGATCCACTCGCTCCACGACCCCGCGTACAACTTGCCCAACGGGTAACCCGCCAGGCACAGCGCAAACAGGTTGTGGCAGGCAGTCACGCCGGACCCGCAGTAGGCCACCAGGTCATCCGGCGAGCGGTCTTGCAGCTTGGCGGCGAAGCGTTGCTTGAGCTGGTCCGCCGGCAGGAAACGGCCGTCGCTGCCCAGGTTTTCATTGAATGCGGCACACTGCGCGCCGGGGATATGCCCGGCAACCGGGTCGATCGGCTCCACTTCACCACGAAAACGCGGCTGGGCGCGGGCGTCGATCAGGGTCAGGCCGGGCTGGCCAAGGCGTTTCTGCAGGTGTTCGGCGTCCAGTTGCAAGTGGTTGTCCGGCGTGCCGCTGAAGGTGCCGGGCTCGATCACCGGCGCATCCAGGCTCAACGGGAAGCCCGCCGCGTGCCAGGCTTTCAGGCCGCCATCGAGGATGAACACACCGTCTCGCTTGCCCAGCCAGGCCAGCAGCCACCAGGCACGGGCGGCATAGGCACCCGGGCCGTCGTCATACAAAACGATATCGCTGTCGGCGTTAACGCCCCATGCCCGCAGTTGCCGGATAAACGCATCCGGCGCCGGCAACGGATGGCGACCGGTCACGCCCTTGATTATCGGCCCGCTGAGGTGGCGCTCCAGGTCGGCATACTGCGCCCCTTCGATATGCCCTTCGGCGTAGCTGCACAGGCCGTAGTCCGGGTCTTCCAGGGCAAAGCGGCAATCGAGGATTACCAGCCCGCCGGACTTCTGGCGCTCGGCCAGTTGCTGGGGGCTGATCAGTTGGGCAAGCGGCATGACTGACTCCTGTGGCTAGGTTAGCGTTCGGGAAACATCCTACTTCACTTCTTCCAGCGCCTGATTCAACGGCACGTAAAACTCTTTGAACAGTGCATCCACCGCGTCCTTGGCCTTGGGGGTGATAAACCCGGCTTCCAGCACCAGCACCTGATACACCCCGCGCTTGATCGCCTCGGCGCTCAGGTGCGTGGACTTTTCATTGGTGGTGCACAGGAAGCGCACCCACGAGGTGAGGATGATCCAGGCGTTGAGGGTCAGGGCTTCGGTTTGTACCGGGTCCATGTTCAGGATGCCGGCATCGACAAAACCCTGGTAGATGGCTGCGCCCTGGATCAGGCAACGCTGGGAGAACCGCCGGTAGCCGGTGGCCAGCTCCGGGTCGCTTTCCAGCAGGTGTTCGAGGTCGCGGTGCAGGAAGCGGTAGCGCCACATGCCGGCCAGCACCGCCTGCAGGTAGAAGCGCTTGTCTTCCACGGTCACCGCACGGCCCTGGGGCGGGCGCAGGAAGCTGTCCACCAACGCTTCGTACTCACGAAACAGCACTGCGATAATCGCCTGCTTGTTGGGGAAGTGGTAGTACAGGTTGCCCGGGGAAATTTCCATATGGGCAGCGATATGGTTGGTGCTGACACTGCGCTCGCCCTGCTGGTTAAACAGCTCCAGGCTGGTTTGCACAATGCGCTCGCTGGTCTTTACTCGTGGTGCCATGGGAAATCAACTTCTAGACCCGTGATGGCGGCATCTTACGGACTATCCTTGTCCGGATAAATCGGCACGTTGTGCAATGTTATTTGACAATTTAGAGCAATGACTCTAAAAACTGAAGCATTCCAATAACAATCGGGAACTTCGCCATGTCTGCCAACGTTGCCTACCTGCAAGATTCCCAGGCGCTGGACCAGCTCCAGGAACTGTTCGACGCCCAGCGCCAAGCCTACGCCGCCAACCCGATGCCGCCGGCCGCCCAGCGCCAGCAATGGCTCAAGGCCTTGCGCGAGCTGTTGAGTGACGAGCGCCAGGCGCTGATCAACGCCATCAGCAGTGATTTCAGCCACCGCAGCGCCGACGAAACCCTGTTCGCCGAACTGATGCCCAGCCTGCATGGCATTCACTACGCCAGCAAACACCTCAAGGGCTGGATGAAACCTTCCCGCCGCGCTGTAGGCATTGCCTTCCAGCCCGCGTCCGCCAAGGTCATCTATCAACCCCTGGGTGTTGTCGGGGTGATCGTGCCCTGGAACTACCCGTTGTACCTGGCCATCGGCCCGCTGGTGGGTGCATTGGCGGCCGGCAACCGGGTGATGCTCAAGCTCAGCGAATCCACCCCCGCCACCGGCCAGTTGCTCAAGACGCTGCTGGCGAAGATCTTCCCCGAGGACCTGGTGTGCGTGGTGCTCGGCGAGGCTGAAGTGGGCATGGCGTTTTCCAAGCTGCGCTTCGACCACCTGCTGTTCACCGGCGCCACCAGCATCGGCAAGCACGTGATGCGCGCGGCGGCCGAACACCTGACGCCGGTCACCCTGGAACTGGGCGGCAAATCACCGGCGATTGTTTCCGCCGACGTGCCGCTCAAGGACGCCGCCGAACGCATCGCCTTCGGCAAGGCGCTGAATGCCGGGCAAACCTGCGTGGCGCCGGACTATGTGCTGGTGCCGGAAGACCGTGTAGACGGCTTCGTCGAGGCCTACAGCAAGGCGGTTCGCGGGTTCTATCCGACCCTGGCCGACAACCCGGACTACACCGCCATCATCAACGAACGACAGTTGGCCCGGCTCAACGGCTACGTGAAAGACGCCACCGACAAGGGTGCCACCCTGGTCCCGCTGTACGACCAGGGCCAGGACCGCCGCATGGCCCACAGCCTGCTGCTGAATGTCAGCGACGAGATGACCGTGATGCAGGACGAAATCTTCGGCCCGGTGCTGCCGATCGTGCCGTATCGCGGCCTCGACCAGGCCTTTGCCTACATCAATCAGCGCCCTCGCCCGCTGGCGCTGTATTACTTCGGCTACAACAAGGCGGAACAGAACCGCGTACTGCACGAAACCCATTCCGGCGGCGTGTGCCTGAACGACACGTTGCTGCACGTAGCCCAGGACGACATGCCCTTCGGCGGTATCGGCCCGTCGGGCATGGGCCATTACCACGGCCATGAAGGTTTCCTGACCTTCAGCAAGGCCAAGGGCGTGCTGATCAAGCAACGCCTGAACGCGGCCAAGCTGATTTACCCGCCCTATGGCAAATCCATCCAGAAGTTGATCCAGAAGCTGTTCGTCCGCTAACAAACCCATCACAGGGATAACAATAAGAATGAACCCTAGCCTGACTGAATCACCCGCGCTGTCACGGCGCGGCGTCTTGAAACTCGGCCTGTGCGCCAGCGCCTTCCTGGCCACCGCCGGGCTGGGCGCCAGCCTCAGCGGCTGCTCCAGCAGCACCCCGGCCAGCGGCTTTGCGATGTTGCGCAGCAGTGACCTGCCGTTTTTGCGGGCAGTGATTCCGGTGCTGCTGGAGGGCGTGGCCAGCGCCGAGATAGTGGTGGCCGGCATCGACGACACCCTGAAAAAGCTCGACTTCAGCCTGCAACACCTGTCGCCCGAGATGTTCAAGCTGACCCAGCAACTGTTCGACGTCTTGGGCATGGCCATCACCCGTGGGCCTCTGACCGGCGTGTGGGGCAGTTGGGAAAACGCCAGCGCCGAGCAGATCCGCAACTTCCTGCACCGCTGGGAAAACAGCTACCTGAACCTGCTGCGCATGGGCCAGGGCTCGTTGCTCAAACTGGTGATCATGGCCTGGTATTTCCGCCCCGAGTCCTGGGCGCATTGCGGCTACCCCGGCCCACCGAAAATCTGATTCGCATCCCGATAAAAACAAGAGACGACCCTGATGCCCGTACCTGATCTGTTCCGCGATGGCATGGCCCGCGGCTGGAAAACCCACAATGGCGCCGCCCTCGACCAGGACCTGACCCTGGAGGCTGACGTCGCAATCATCGGCAGCGGTGCCGGCGGCGGCACCACCGCCGAAATCCTCAGCGCCGCCGGCTACAAGGTGCTGTTGATCGAAGAAGGCCCGCTGAAAACCAGCAACGACTTCAAGCTGCTGGAGGACGAGGCCTACGCCACCCTGTACCAGGAAGGCATCGGGCGCATGAGCAAGGACGGCGCCATCACCATCCTGCAGGGCCGAGCGGTCGGCGGCACCACGCTGATCAACTGGACCTCCAGCTTCCGCACCCCGGACCCGACCCTCGCCCACTGGGCCAGCGAATACGCGGTCAAGGGCCACAGCAGCGCCGAGATGGCGCCCTGGTTCGAAAAAATGGAACAACGCCTGGGCATCGCGCCTTGGGCCATGCCACCGAATGCCAACAATGACGTGATCCGCAAGGGCTGCGAAAAGCTTGGCTACAGCTGGCACGTGATCCCGCGCAATGTGCGCGGCTGTTTCAACCTGGGGTATTGCGGCATGGGTTGCCCGGTCAACGCCAAGCAATCAATGCTGGTGACCACCATTCCGTCCACCCTGGAGAAAGGCGGCGAGCTGCTGTACCTGGCCCGCGCCGAAAGCCTGAAGTTCAGCGGCGACACCATCACCAGCCTCGAATGTGTGGCCATGGATCAGTATTGCGTGGCACCGACCGGCCGCAAAATCACGGTCAAGGCCAAGCACTACGTACTGGCCGGCGGCGGCATCAACAGCCCGGCGCTGCTGCTTCGTTCCGATGCACCCGACCCCCACTCGCGCCTGGGCAAACGGACCTTTCTGCACCTGGTGAATTTTTCCGCCGGGCTGTTCGACGAGGTGATCAACCCGTTCTACGGGGCGCCGCAGTCGATCTATTCCGACCACTTCCAATGGCAGGACGGCACTACCGGCAAAATGTCCTACAAGCTCGAAGTACCGCCGCTGCATCCGGGCCTCGCCAGTACCTTGCTTGGCGGCTACGGCACGCAGAACGCGCTGGATATGGGCCAACTGCCCAAGACCCACGCAATGCTTGCCCTCTTGCGCGACGGTTTCCACCCCGACAGCCCGGGCGGCACCGTCGAATTGCGCGGCGATGGCACCCCGGTGCTCGATTATCAGGTTTCGCCCTACGCCTGGGACGGCCTGCGCCGGGCATTCCACAGCATGGCGGAGATTCAGTTTGCCGGCGGCGCCAAGTCGGTGATGCCGCTGCACGGCGATGCGCGCTACGTGAACACCTTGGCTGAAGCCCGCAGCATGATCGACGGGTTGAACCTCGAATTGCACCGAACCCGGCTCGGCAGCGCTCATGTAATGGGCGGTTGCGCGATGGGGGAAGAACCGAAAAACGCCGTGGCCGACAGCCTTGGGCGCCATCATCAACTGCGCAACTTGTCGATCCACGATGGCTCGCTATTCCCCACCAGTATTGGCGCTAACCCGCAGTTATCGGTGTATGGATTGACGGCGCAACTGGCGACGGCATTGGCCGAACGTCTGAAAACGGCCTGAAAAAACCGGGTATTCGCGGTGTCTATAGTGCTTTCTTCTGAATAAGTTGACTTGGCCGACCGGGATGGCTGCGATACCATCCGGTTCCCCAACGGACTCCGCCAGGACGACGCGATGAACCGAGTGTTGTACCCAGGTACCTTCGACCCAATCACCAAGGGCCATGGCGATCTGGTCGAACGCGCCTCGCGCTTGTTCGACCATGTGATTATCGCGGTCGCTGCCAGCCCCAAGAAGAACCCGCTGTTTCCCCTGGAACAGCGCGTGGAGCTGGCCCGTGAGGTCACCAAGCATCTGCCCAACGTTGAAGTGGTCGGCTTCTCGACGCTGCTGGCGCACTTCGCCAAGGAACAGAACGCCAATGTGTTCCTGCGCGGCCTGCGGGCGGTGTCGGACTTCGAATACGAATTCCAGCTGGCCAACATGAACCGCCAACTGGCGCCGGACGTGGAAAGCCTGTTTCTTACGCCTTCGGAACGTTATTCGTTCATTTCCTCGACGTTGGTCCGGGAAATCGCGGCGTTGGGCGGGGATATCACCAAGTTCGTGCACCCGGCTGTGGCGGATGCTCTCACCCTGCGATTCAAGAAATAATCCCGGACTTTGGGCTTATTGTGGCGAGGGGCTTGTCTGTGGCGAGGGGGCTTGTCCCCCGTTGGGCTGCGAAGCAGCCCCAATAAAGACGCCGCGTAGTTTCAGGTAAAACCCGTTCGCCTGATTCGGGGCCGCTTCGCGCCCCAACGGGGGACAAGCCCCCTCACCACAGACAAGCCCCCTCGCCACAGGGGCGCCAATGCGGCACAATTGCGCGCATTAGTTTTCAGATGCCTTGGCTGACAGCCTTGGCAGGAGTTTCCATGTCCCTGATCATCACCGACGATTGCATCAACTGCGACGTCTGCGAACCCGAGTGCCCGAACGCTGCCATTTCCCAGGGTGAAGAGATCTATGTGATCGACCCCAACCTGTGCACCCAGTGTGTCGGCCACTACGACGAACCCCAGTGCCAGCAGGTTTGCCCGGTGGATTGCATTCCGCTGGACGAGGCTCATCCGGAAACGGAAGAGCAACTGATGGAGAAGTACCGGTTGATTACCGGGAAGGCCTAAGTCCCTTGGCGCTTCATTAAGCCCCTTCGCGAGCAAGCCCGCTCCCACATTCGACCGAGTTCCACCTTTGGAATGCAGTCGAATGTGGGAGCAGGCTTGCTCGCGAATAGGCCATCAGCAGCACCACAAATTGTCAGCTCTGACACTTCGGGCAAAACACACTCGCCCGCTGCCCCAGTATTACGTTGCGCAACTCAGCCCCACAGACCTTGCACGCCTCGCCACCACGGCCATAGACGAACAATTCCTGCTGGAAATACCCCGGCTGTCCGTCGCCACCGATAAAGTCCCGCAGCGTGGTGCCGCCGCGCTCGATGGCCGCCGCCAGGATGCGTTTGATCTCGATCGCCAGCTTCAGGTAACGCCCACGGGAAATGCCCTTGGCTTCCCGGCGCGGATCAATCCCGGCGGCAAACAGCGCTTCCGTCGCGTAGATATTGCCCACGCCCACCACCACCGCGTTGTCCATGATGAACGGCTTCACCGCCATCGAGCGTCCACGGGACAGCTGGAATAGCCGCTCGCCGTCGAACAGGTCGGTCAACGGCTCCGGCCCCAGGCGGATCAGCAGCTCGTGGTTCAGCGGGTCGAGGCTCCAGAGCATCGCGCCAAAGCGTCGCGGGTCGGTGTAGCGCAGGGCCAGGCCCGACTCCAGTTCTATATCCACATGCTCATGCTTGGCCGCCGGGCTGCCGGCTTCCACCAGGCGCAGGTTGCCCGACATGCCCAAGTGGCTGATCAGCGTGCCGACCTCGGCATTGATCAACAAATACTTGGCCCGCCGCTCCACCAGCACGATGCGTTGCCCGGACAGCCGCACATCCAGGTCTTCCGGGATCGGCCAGCGCAGGCGCCGCTCACGCACCACCACACGGCTGACCCGCTGGCCTTCCAGGTGCGGCGCAATTCCGCGCCGGGTGGTTTCGACTTCCGGTAACTCGGGCATGTGTACCTCTTGGAAAAAGGGTTAGTGCGCGCCCAGCTCGCGGATCGACAACTTCAAACTCTCGAAGTCGTAGTCCGACAGGCCGATATGGTCCAGCACCAGCGGGCCGATGGCGTTCCACTCATGGTCATCCACCTGGTTGCCCAGCACGCGGTACGACGCACAAATGTGCTCGGCCATCTTCAGGATCGCCAGCAGGTTTTTCAGCTGCGGCTTGTGGTTGGACTCGTCGCTGAAAATCGCCAGGGCATTGTGGTGATTGGCGATGGCATCGGTCACATGTTCCGGCAGGCGCCAGGATTTGGCGGTGTAGTAACCCACCACGGCATGGTTGGTGTTGAACGCCTGGTTCTCGGTGTCGACCACACGGCACTCCGGGCCGGCGTTGGCATAGGCCTCTTCCAGCACACTCATGTAGTTCGGGAAACGCTTGAGCATCAACGGCACGCCACAATCGTGGAACAGCCCCAATGCGTAGGCTTCATCGACCGCCTGGCTGCCGGTGCGCTTGGCCAGGGCCAGGCAGGTCATGGCCACGTCCTGGGCGGTGTCCCAGAAACGGTTGAGGGTGACGATCGTGTCGTCGCTCATCTCGCCCTTGATCGACTGCGCGTTGATCAGGTTGACGATGGAGCGGCTGCCCAGCAGGTTCACCGCGCGCTGTATCGAGACGATCTTGTTGCTCAGACCGTAATACGGCGAATTGACGATCTTCAGCAGCGAGCCGGAGAGGCCCGGGTCCTGGGCGATCAACCGGGCGATCACTTCCAGGTCCGGATCGGGCATGTACTGCTCCATCTGCAAATCCACCATGATTTGCGGTTGAGGCGGCACACTGATGCCTTGGAGGCTCTGTTGGATCTGTTCGGCGGATAGCTCTTGGGACATAGGGGGCACACTCTGGACTAGGCGGCGATTCTAACCTTTATGGCAACCAGGCTGACACCTCAAAAACCCGAACTGAACCGCTTCCACATGTCCGGCGGCGCCGCCAAGTACTGCACAACACGGTATACTCCCGCTCTTTTTTCCGGAGCGACGTCATGTCCCTGCCAAGCCTGCGTCTCAAAGCCAACGCCGATCGTCGTTTGCGCAACGGCCACCTGTGGGTCTACAGCAACGAAATCGATGTGGCCGCCACACCTCTTCACGGCTTCCAGGCAGGCGACCAGGCGATCCTGGAAGCAGCCGGCGGCAAGACCCTCGGCATCGTGGCCATGAGCCCGAACAACCTGATCTGCGCCCGCCTGCTGTCCCGCGACATCAAGTTGCCGCTGGACAAGTCGCTGCTGGTACACCGCATCAACGTCGCCCTGTCCCTGCGTGACCGCCTGTTCGACAAGCCGTTCTACCGCCTGGTGTACGGCGATTCCGACTTGTTGCCAGGCCTGGTGGTCGACCGTTTCGGCGACATCCTGGTGGTGCAGATCGCTTCGGCGACCATGGAAGCCCACAAGGAAGACGTGATTGCCGCACTGACCCAAGTGCTCAAGCCAAGCGGCATCCTGTTCAAGAACGACTCCGCCGCGCGTGATGCCGAAGGCCTCAACCGCTACGTCGAAACCGTGTTCGGCCTGGTGCCGGAGTGGGTGGCACTGGAAGAAAACGGCGTGAAGTTCGAAGCGCCGGTGATCCAGGGCCAGAAGACCGGCTGGTTCTACGACCACCGCATGAACCGCGCTCGCCTGGCTCCGTATGCCAAAGGCAAACGCGTACTCGACCTGTACAGCTACATCGGCGGCTGGGGCGTGCAAGCGGCCGCCTTCGGTGCCAGTGAAGTGTTCTGCGTCGACGCCTCCGCCTTCGCCCTCGACGGCGTGGAGCGCAACGCGGCACTGAACGGCGTTGCCGAGAAAATGACCTGCATCGAAGGCGACGTGTTCGAAGCCCTCAAAGAGCTGAAAGCCAGCGAAGAGCGTTTCGACGTGATCGTGGCCGACCCGCCTGCCTTCATCAAGCGCAAGAAAGACATGAAGAACGGCGAAGGCGCCTACCGCCGCCTGAACGAGCAAGCCATGCGCCTGCTCAGCAAGGACGGCATCCTGGTCAGCGCTTCGTGCTCGATGCACTTGCCGGAAGACGACCTGCAAAACATCCTGCTGACCAGCGCCCGTCACCTGGATCGCAATATCCAGATTCTGGAACGCGGCGGCCAGGGCCCGGACCACCCGGTGCACCCGGCGATTGCCGAGACCCGGTATATCAAGAGCATTACTTGCCGGTTGTTGCCGAACAGCTAACGCCCAATTGGAACCGGATCAACTGTAGGAGCGAGCTTGCTCGCGAAAGACGAATAGACAACACGGGCTACCTGATAGCGCTGCGTTATCGTTGACGTTCTTCGCGAGCAAGCTCGCTCCTACAGCGGCAACACACACCATCATGGGCTTGGCCTCCCACAACACTTTTGATTGAATTCCCCGTTTCGCAGACTAGTATCGGTTTCTGGTTTTACTCCGGAAAATAAAAACAATGTCTGAGTCCTCTTATTCGCCACCCCATGGCGACGTAAAACGCCAACAACGCTCGCGCTTCATCCTCATCACCTGCATCTCGCTGATCAGCTTCTTCCCGATCAATATCCTGCTGCCCTCCTTTCCAGCCCTGGCCGCGAAGTTCGATACCTCAACTGCTGAGGTCGCCTTATCCATCAGCCTGTTCACTCTGGTTTTTGCGATTTCCCAACTGATCGCCGGCCCGCTTTCAGATAAATTCGGGCGCAAGGAAGTGCTGCTGGGGTGCATCGTGGTTTCCACCCTAGGCTCGATCGGCTGCGCACTGGCGGCGAATTACCCGAGTTTCCTGCTGTTTCGCGCCGTCCAGGCCATCGGCTGTGGCTTTTTTGTACTCGGCCATGCGCTGGTTGAAGACCTTTTCGAAGAGCAGGATCGCGCCCGCATCCGCATCTACTACATGACCCTGAGCGGATCGTTCGTTGCGCTGTCGCCGCTGCTCGGCTCCTGGCTGCAAACCACATTTGATTGGCAGGGCAGCTTTTATGGATTTGCGGTGATGGCGCTGGGCATGTTTATCCATGCCTGGCTGATATTGCCGTCCAAGGCGGCCAGCCCTGAAAGAGCCCCTGTTTCGATCATCGCCACGCTGAAATCCATCGCAAGCAACCGGGACTTCATCCGTTACTGGTGGATCGCCGCGTTGGTATTCGCGTGTTACTTCGCCTTGATCAGCGTGACACCGCTGATTTTCATGGATGAGTTGAAGCTGTCCGAATACCAGTACGCGGTAGTGCTGATGGTGTATGGCGTTGCCTACCTGCTGGGCGGCGTTGCAGCAACTGCACTGCAGAAACATATCTCCCTCACGCGACAAATCAACCTCGGGCTGGGCCTGCTGGGGATCGCAGGCGTATTGCTGACGCTGGTGATCAGCTATGAGGCCATGACCACCATCACCCTGCTGATCCCGATGCTGATCAGCGCCCTGGCCGTGACCCTGGTTCGCCCCGCCGCGATTTCCGCGGCCATGTTGCTGTTCTCCAGCAGCGCCGGCACCGCCGCGTCGGCCGGCAACAGCATCATGTTCATCACCGCCGCCGTCAGCAGCGCCGCGCTCGCCCAAGCCGGAGACAACTTGCTGATGACCATCGCCATCAGCTTCATCGTGCTCAGCGTTTGGGGCGTAGTGACGAACATCAGAGTCGGACGCTAACGCTCTCCCACTCCCACTCCCACTGTAGGAGCGAGCTTGCTCGCGAAAAACATATAGGCGACACGGGCCACCTGATAGCGCTGCGTTATCGTTGACGTTCTTCGCGAGCAAGCTCGCTCCTACAGAAGGCATGACATATTCAGAACCAGTGTTTAAACGCCAATAGACACTGTTGCCTCCTACCGTCTCTCTTCTACCCACACGAAGAGGACGAAGGAATGTCCACCCAGCAAAACGCCCATCGGCTGCGTAAAGGCCGCTATTCGGAATCCGGCCGCATTTACCTGCTCACCGCCGTCACCCATCAACGACAGCTGGTCTTCCAGGACTGGCGCATTGGTCGCCTGCTTGTTCGCGAATTCAGAAAGGCTCAGGACGACGGCGAGGCGACCTCACTGGCCTGGGTCGTGATGCCGGACCATTTCCATTGGCTGGTGGAATTGCACAACGGCGATTTGCCGAGACTGATGCGGATTACCAAGTCGCGAAGTGCCCACGCCATTAACAAAGCGAGGAGTTGCCACGGGACACTTTGGCAAAAGGGCTACTTTGATCGGGCGCTACGCCGGGAAGATGACCTGAAAGCAACAGCTCGATACATCGTCGCCAATCCATTAAGAGCAGGGCTGGTTGAGCGTATCGGCGACTATCCGCTCTGGGACGCCATGTGGCTGTGAAATACGCAACCCTGTAGGAGCGAGCTTGCTCGCGAAAAACCAACAGACGACACGGACCACCTGATAGCGCTGCGTTACCGTTGACGTTTTTCGCGAGCAAGCTCGCTCCTACAGGTAGACGGCCATTCCCTCCGGCCGCCAGCGGTGTAGAATCGGACCTATTCATCGCCAGTCATCCCCCGGCGGGTTTATGAGCTCGAGGCCCAAGCAAGCGGCGATCCCGCGACGCGAGTGGCAACTTCCGGACACACGGCCATTTTTCGGGTGTTCCAGTCGTCAATTAGAAGCTCACTCCCCTTTAGTACTTGATTAGCCGCCCGGAGTGCTCCAATGCCTGATTACCGCTCGAAAACATCCACCCACGGCCGCAACATGGCCGGCGCCCGCGCACTGTGGCGCGCCACGGGGATGAAAGATGACGACTTCAAGAAGCCGATCATCGCGATTGCCAACTCGTTCACCCAGTTCGTACCCGGCCACGTCCACCTCAAGGACCTGGGCCAACTGGTCGCCCGCGAGATCGAACGCGCCGGCGGTGTAGCGAAAGAATTCAACACCATCGCCGTGGATGACGGCATCGCCATGGGCCATGACGGCATGCTGTATTCCCTGCCGAGCCGCGAGATCATCGCCGACTCCGTGGAGTACATGGTCAACGCCCACTGCGCCGACGCCATTGTGTGCATCTCCAACTGCGACAAGATCACCCCCGGCATGCTGATGGCCGCCCTGCGCCTGAACATCCCGGTGATCTTCGTCTCCGGCGGCCCGATGGAAGCCGGCAAGACCAAGCTCGCCTCCCACGGCCTCGACCTGGTGGACGCCATGGTCATCGCCGCCGATTCCAGCGCTTCTGACGAGAAGGTTGCGGAATACGAGCGCAGCGCCTGCCCTACCTGCGGTTCGTGCTCCGGCATGTTCACCGCCAACTCGATGAACTGCCTGGTGGAAGCCCTGGGCCTGGCCTTGCCGGGCAACGGCTCGACACTGGCCACCCACAGCGACCGCGAGCAACTGTTCCTGCAGGCCGGCCGCACCATCGTCGAGCTGTGCAAGCGCTACTACACCGAGAACGATGAGTCGGTGTTGCCGCGCAACATCGCCAACTTCAAGGCGTTCGAAAACGCCATGACCCTGGACATCGCCATGGGCGGTTCCACCAACACCATCCTGCACTTGCTGGCCGCCGCCCAGGAAGCCGAGATCGACTTCGACCTGCGGGACATCGACCGCCTGTCCCGCCACGTGCCGCAACTGTGCAAAGTCGCGCCGAACATCCAGAAGTACCACATGGAAGACGTGCACCGCGCCGGCGGGATCTTCTCGATCCTCGGCTCCCTGGCCCGTGGCGGCCTGTTGCACACCGACCTGCCGACCGTGCACAGCAAATCCATCGCCGAAGGCATCGCCAAGTGGGACATCACCCAGACCACTGACGAAGCCGTGCATCACTTCTTCAAGGCCGGCCCGGCCGGCATCCCGACGCAGACCGCGTTCAGCCAGTCGACCCGTTGGGAAACCCTCGACGACGACCGTGAAAACGGCTGCATCCGCAGTGTCGAGCATGCCTATTCGAAAGAGGGCGGCCTGGCCGTACTGTACGGCAACATCGCCCTCGATGGCTGCGTCGTGAAAACCGCCGGTGTCGACGAATCGATCCACGTGTTCGAAGGCCGCGCCAAGATCTACGAAAGCCAGGACAGCTCGGTACGCGGCATCCTCGCTGACGAAGTGAAGGAAGGCGACATCGTCATCATCCGTTACGAAGGCCCGAAAGGCGGCCCGGGCATGCAAGAGATGCTCTACCCGACGTCGTACCTGAAATCCAAAGGCCTGGGCAAAGCCTGCGCCTTGCTCACCGACGGCCGCTTCTCCGGTGGTACCTCGGGCCTGTCCATCGGCCACGCTTCGCCGGAAGCCGCTGCGGGCGGTGCCATCGGCCTGGTGCAGGATGGCGACAAGGTGCTGATCGACATTCCGAACCGCTCGATCAACCTGTTGATCAGCGATGAAGAACTGGCGGCACGCCGGGTCGAGCAGGACAAGAAAGGCTGGAAGCCGGTGGAGAAGCGTCCGCGCAAAGTCACCACCGCCTTGAAGGCTTATGCCCTGCTGGCCACCAGTGCCGACAAGGGTGCTGTGCGTAACAAGGCGATGCTTGACGGTCTGTAAACCTCGCCCATAAAAATGCCCCGCCATGTGCGGGGCATTTTTTTGCCTGGAGATTATTCCCCAAACAAAGGTGATCAACTGTGGGAGCGGGCTTGCTCGCGAATTGCGGTGTGCCAGTTACTGAATAAGCTGGCTGATCCACCGCCTTCGCGAGCAAGCCCGCTCCCACATTTTCGACCGAGTCCAGCCGTAATTACTGAATCTCGTCCGGCTTGACGATCACCCAGTTTTTATCCGCCGTCACCGGCAACCCTTCCTTGGCCTGGGCCGCAGCGTGCTTGGCCATCATGCCGTTGAGCTGGGTCATGTATTTGTCTTTACGGTTGATCCACAGGTGGATGCCGCCCTTGGCCACGTCCACGTCATGGAACAGCATGTAGCCGTCACTGGTCGGCGTGTCGCCACCGACGATCACCGGTTTTTTCCACTCGTCGATGTAGGTCAGGATCGCCGCGTGCTTGCCGGCCATCCAGGTGGCCGGGGTCCACAGGTACGGGGTCAGCTCCAGGCCGAGGTTGGCCTTCTCGTCATACTTGCCGGCGGCGATCTGTTTGCGGGCAGTGGTCAGCTCGCCGGTCTTGCGGTCCTTGAGCAAGGTGCTCACGCCGATGACGTTCTCGGGTTTGACGTTGTAGCCGTACTTCGGATCGGCCGCGACCATGCGCACCAACTCTTCGGACGCGGCGGTCATCACGTAGACCTCGATGCCGTTTTCCATCAGCTTGTTGAACAGCTCAGCCTGGCCGGTGAAGACCTTCGGCGGCTGCACTTCCATGTTCTTGACCACGTCACCGTCGTAATAGGTGACCGGCACCGGCTTGCCCGACGCCATCATCTCGTCGACGTAGCCCTTGAGTTCCTTGAGGGTGAAGCCGGAGAAAATCTGCGCCACCCACGGGTAGCAGACCATGTCGTCGACTTCGCAGAGGCGGTAGTAGTAGCTGAAGAGGCTTTCCTTGTGGTCGGCGGTGTCTTTGAACGGGATCAGCTTCAGGGAGGGGTCCATGGTGTCGCGGGTGATCAGGCCCTTGTTTTCCAGGTACGGCAGCAACGACTCTTCAAGGTCGTAGCGGTAACTGGTGTTGTCCATGTCGAACACCGCGAAGTTGCCCTTGTTGGCATTGGCGGCAATCATCGTGTCCAGTTGCTTGGCGGCAGCCGCAGGCCAATGTTTCAACTCGGTGGCGGCAAAGGCCTGGCTCGCGAGGCCCAGGCACAGCGCGGCGGCAAACAGTTTCGGCGCTAGCTTCATGTGCATTTTCTCCCTGAGTGAAAGACATCGACGCTAACAAATCTGTATGACAGTTATCGCCCGAGCGCGACCGCTTTCGTCGTGATCGCGCCAATGCCATACGCCTGCGCGTCATCCGCTTATTCCAAAAACGACAGTCACCATGCGATAACGTTATTAAATCAATATATTTCAAGCTGTTAGGCTTGCCGGTTCGCAATCGCAGGCTCCTGCGATTGGCTGCCTTCTCAACGGAGCTTCAATGAATCTGCCCCTGATTCTCAACTTACTGGTGTTCGTGGCCTTGCTGCTGGGCCTGGCACAAACCCGCCGAACCAACTGGAGCCTCGCCAAGAAGGTGTTGTTTGCGTTGGTACTCGGCGTGATCTTCGGTGTGGTGCTGCACGCGATCTACGGTGCCGGCAACCCGGTGCTCAAGGCCTCGATCGGCTGGTTCGACCTGGTCGGCAACGGTTACGTGCAGTTGCTGCAAATGATCGTGATCCCGCTGGTGTTCGCCTCGATCCTCAGCGCCGTGGCCCGTCTGCATAACGCCTCGTCCCTGGGCAAGATCAGCTTCCTGACCATCGGCACGCTGCTGTTCACCACGGCGATTGCGGCGCTGATCGGTATCGGCCTGACCAACCTGTTCGGCCTCACCGCCGAAGGCCTGGTGGCCGGTACCCAGGAAATGGCGCGCCTGCAAGTGATCCAGAGTGATTACGCGGGCAAGGTTGCCGACCTGAATATCCCGCAGCTGCTGCTGTCGTTCATCCCGCAGAACCCGTTCGCCGACCTGGCCCGGGCCAAGCCGACGTCGATCATCAGTGTGGTGATCTTCGCTGCATTCCTTGGGGTTGCCGCGCTGCAACTGCTCAAGGATGACGTGGAAAAAGGCCAGAAAGTCCTCAACGCCATCGACACCCTGCAAGCCTGGGTGATGCGCCTGGTGCGCCTGGTGATGAAGCTGACCCCGTACGGCGTATTGGCGCTGATGACCAAAGTGGTCGCCAGTTCCAATCTGCAAGACATCATCAAGCTCGGCAGTTTTGTGGTGGTGTCGTACCTGGCCCTGGGCCTGATGTTTGTGGTGCACGGCCTGCTGCTGTCGCTGGCCGGGATCAACCCGCTGCGGTTCTTCCGCAAGGTCTGGCCGGTGCTGACGTTCGCCTTCACCAGCCGCTCCAGCGCCGCGAGCATTCCGCTGAGCATTGAAGCGCAGACCCGTCGTTTGGGGATTCCGCAGTCCATCGCCGGTTTTGCCGCCTCGTTTGGCGCGACGATTGGCCAGAACGGTTGCGCGGGTCTTTACCCAGCGATGCTGGCGGTGATGGTTGCGCCGACCGTGGGTATCAACCCGCTGGACCCGCTGTGGATCGCAACACTGGTGGCGATTGTGACCTTGAGTTCGGCCGGTGTGGCGGGCGTGGGCGGCGGTGCGACGTTTGCCGCGCTGATCGTGCTGCCGGCGATGGGCTTGCCGGTGTCACTGGTGGCGCTGCTGATTTCGGTTGAGCCGCTGATCGACATGGGCCGTACGGCATTGAACGTGAACGGTTCGATGACGGCCGGGGCGATTACCAGCCAGATCATGCAGCAGACGGATAAAGAACTGCTCAATGCCGATGAGCATGCGGAATTGGCGCAGGCCTGACAGACCGCTATCGCAGGCAAGCCAGCTCCCACATTGAACCGGTTTTTTCAGTAATACTCGGTCAACTGTGGGAGCTGGCTTGCCTGCGATGCTCTTAGGCTTTTTCCCAGACTTCGAAGTTGTACGCCGGCTTGTCACCCTCAGCCGCATTCTCGACATTCGACACCAGCTTCCACTGGTTCAAATCAAACTCGGGAAACCACGCATCCCCGTCCGGGCTCAACGCCACCCGCGTCAAATACAGGCGATCCGCCTGCTCCAGCCCCTGGGCATACAACTGCGCGCCGCCGATCAGCATCAGCTCATCCACGCCCTGCGCCTTGGCCCATTCCTCAGCCCGCTCCACGGCCGCGTCCAGTGACGGAAAAACTTCCGCACCTTCCAGCGCCAGATCGGTCTGACGGCTGACCACAATGTTCAACCGGCCCGGCAACGGTCGCCCCAGGGAATCCCAGGTCTTGCGCCCCATGATGATCGGCTTGCCCAGGGTGGTGGCCTTGAAATATTTGAAATCCCCCGGCAAATGCCAGGGCATGCTGTTGTCGACGCCGATCACACGGTTTTCACCGAGGGCTGCGATCAGGCTTAAAGGGAGAGTTTTTTTCATGGCGACGAGAATACCAGAGCCGCGCGCGGCATACCCCAACCGGCGTTCCAGCGGTTATGCTCCAGACTCACTGGCTCAACAGGACGGCGCGTGACAGCTCTGACCCCCCTGCAAACACTCTGGCTGACCGAGACCGTGCGCCTGCGCGAGGAACACGCGGGCGCCCTGGAAGACCAGGAAGCCAATCGCCTGGCCCGCAACACCGGCGGCGATTTGCCCACGCGCATTCAAAACCGTGCGCTGTGGCTGGCCGAACGCGATGGCCTGACCGCCGCCCTGACCCGCTGGCTGCAAGGCGCGCGCCTGGCGCTGATCCTGCTGGCGGTAGTCGCCATTATCAGCGGCGCCGGCCTGGCGTTTGCCGCGCTGGGCAACGGGTTGGCGCCGGTCAATGTGTTCTGGGCCCTGGGCAGCCTGCTGGGTTTGAACCTGATCCTGTTGTTGAGCTGGGCCCTGGGCCTGCTGTTTGCCGGTGAACACGGCGCCAGTCTTGGCCGCCTGTGGTTATGGCTCAGCGAAAAACTCGCCCGCGACGCCAAGGCCGCGCAACTGGCGCCCGCCCTGCTGCTGTTGCTGCAACGGCGCAAGCTCAATCGCTGGGCCGTCGGTGTGCTGGTCAACAGCCTGTGGCTGCTGGCCCTGCTCAGCGCCCTGGTGATCCTGCTGACGCTGTTGGCCACCCGGCGCTACGGTTTTGTGTGGGAAACCACCATCCTGCGGGCGGACACCTTTGTCGCCGTGACCCAAACCCTCGGCGCCCTGCCCGCCTTGCTCGGCTTCAATGTGCCCACTGTCGAGATGATCCGCGCCAGCGGCGATGCCGCCCTGAATATCGAAAGCGCCCGCCAGGCCTGGGCCGCCTGGCTGGTGGGCGTGCTGCTGGTGTACGGCATCCTGCCGCGGCTGATCCTTGCGTTGCTGTGCCTGTGGCGTTGGAAACGTGGGCGCGCCGCCTTGAGCCTCGACCTTAACCTGCCCGGCTACAGCCAACTGCGTGAACGGCTGATGCCCAGCAGCGAACGGCTTGGGGTCAATGATGCGGCGCCCGAACAATTGCACCACGTGACCGGCGGCGTCAGTGAACTGGAAAGCAACGGCGCCCTGCTGGTGGCCATCGAGCTGGACGACCAGCGCCCATGGCCGCCGAAGCTCCCGGCCAGTGTCAAGGACGCCGGCATCCTCGACAGCCGTGAATCCCGCAACAAGCTGCTGGAGCAACTCACCCGCTTCCCGCCCGCGCGCCTGGCCATCGCCTGCGACCCACGCCGCTCGCCGGATCGCGGCAGCCTTGCGCTGATTGCCGAACTGGCCCGCAGCGCCACCGCCACTCGGGTCTGGCTGCTGCAAGCGCCCGCCGGCCAAGCCCTGGATGCTGAGCGCCTGGGTGATTGGCACACGGCCTTGCAACAACTGGAGATACCGTTCGCCGATTGCGCGCCGCTCACCTGGCTGGAGACCGGTCATGACTAAGCCCCTGAAACTTGCGGTGGTCGGCCACACCAACGTCGGCAAGACCTCGTTGCTGCGCACGCTCACGCGAGACGTCGGCTTTGGTGAAGTCTCCCATCGTCCCAGCACCACCCGGCATGTCGAAGGTGCGCGCTTGTCGGTGGACGGCGAAGCCTTGCTGGAGCTGTACGACACGCCGGGCCTGGAAGATGCCATCGCCCTGCTCGATTACCTCGAACGCCTGGACCGCCCCGGCGAACGCCTCGACGGCCCGGCACGGCTGGCGCGTTTTCTGGAAGGCAGCGAGGCCCGGCAACGCTTCGAACAGGAAGCCAAGGTGCTGCGCCAACTGCTCGCCTCCGACGCCGGGCTGTATGTGATAGACGCCCGGGAGCCGGTGCTGGCCAAGTACCGCGATGAGCTGCAAGTGCTGGCCAGCTGTGGCAAGCCGTTGCTGCCGGTGCTCAATTTTGTCAGCAGCGCCGACCACCGCGAGCCGGACTGGCGCGAAGCCCTCGCCCGCCTCGGCCTGCACGCGCTGGTGCGTTTCGACAGCGTCGCGCCGCCGGAAGACGGCGAGCGCCGGCTCTATGAAAGCCTCGCCCTGCTGCTGGAAAACTCCCGTGGGCAACTGGAACGGCTGATCCTTGATCAGGAAGCCCAGCGCCAGGCCCGCCAGCAAAGTGCGGCGCGGCTGATCGCCGAACTGCTGATCGACTGCGCCGCCTGCCGCCGCAGCGTGGTCAGCGAAGCCGAGGTAGAACAGCAAGCCATCAGCGAACTGCGCAAAGCCGTGCGCCAGCGCGAACAGCGTTGCGTGGAAGCCTTGCTCAAGCTGTTCGGCTTCCGCCCGCAGGACGCCGCCGCCAGCGATTTACCGCTGCTGGACGGGCGCTGGGGCGATGACCTGTTCAACCCCGAGACCCTCAAGCAACTGGGCGTGCGGGTCGGTGGCGGTATCGCAGCCGGCGCGGCGGCCGGTGCAGGTGTGGATCTACTCGTAGGCGGCCTGACCCTCGGCGCCGCCGCCCTCGCCGGAGCCATCGCGGGAGGCGCGCTGCAAACTGCCCGCAGTTATGGCAGCCGCCTGCTGGGCAAGATCAAGGGCCAGCGCGAGCTGACCGTCGACGACAGCGTGCTGCGCCTGTTGGCCCTGCGCCAGCGGCAACTGCTCAAGGCCCTGAACCTGCGGGGCCATGCGGCGATCCACAGCATCAAGGTCGACACGCCACAGGACAAGACCTGGCGCGAAGGCAAATTGCCCGAAGCCCTGAACAAGGCCCGGGCTCATCCGCAATGGTCGTCCCTCAACCCGCACCCCAAATTGAGCCAGGCCGAACGCCAGGAACAGGTCGAAGCCCTGGCCCAGCGCCTGGACGAGACCTAAGCCGCCAACAACTGCCGGGCCTTGGATTTCAACACTTCAAGGTCCAGCACCGGCACGTGCATTTCCTTGGCTTGTTCATCCCAGTGACGCATGCGCAGGCTGACGGCGCACAACGGGTCCTGCTCAAACGCCCGGGCTTCCTCGGCGGTCATCACGCCGCCCTGGTAACCCAGGGTGCGGCGGCTGGCCTCGCTCAACCGCGCATAGTAGTCCGGCTGGCTGAAGGTCAGGTAACGCTTGGCCTGCACGTGGTATTCCACCAGTTTTGCCAGGCGCTCGCTGAAGCCCGCCCGGCGCAGATAATCGGCGCCCAGCCGTTCATGGCTGACCACGCCATAACCGCCCATGTTCTCGCCACCTTGGCCGCAGATATGCCCGATATCGTGGAAGAACGCCGCCAGCACCACTTCATCATCGAAGCCTTCAGCCATGGCCAACTGCGCGGCCTGGGACATGTGTTCGATCTGCGAGACCGGCTCGCCAATGTAATCGGCGGTGCCGTGTTGTTCGTACAGGCCGAAGACCTCGGCGATTGCCTGCTCTGCTTTCATCACGCACTCCCCCACAGCTCAGTGATATTGCGCTCGGCCATCGCCGGCCCGACGCTCATGCCCACGCCGGTGTGCATCAACGCCGCGCTCACCCCCGGCGCCGCCCGCGTGAACGAGAACGGCCCCGGCCCACGGGAACCATAGACGCCCTGCCAGCGCTCCACGACCTGGATCTTGCAGCCCAGGGTATGTTCGGCCAGTTCGATCATCCAGTTGTCCACCTGTTCGGCGTTGAACGGTGAAGGATCGCTGCCGTAATGGTGAGAATCCCCGATGATCAGTTCGCCATAGGGTGTCGGGCTGATCAGCAGGTGAATACCGTTTTCATGCAGGTGCGGTACATCCCGCAGAATTTCGGCCTGTACCGGCGCGGCTTCCGGCAAATCGGCGAAGGCGCCGTAGTGCACGCAGCTGAGGCCGGTCAGCAGCGCGTGTTGCAGGTTCAACTCCACCACTGGCCGGGCGCGCAGCATTTGCAGGCGGCAGATTTGCGGGTTGAGTTCGGCAATCTGCTCGGCCAGCAGCGTCTGGTAGTCGTGACCGGAGCAGACAATGATCTGCTCGCCGCGAAAGGAGCCGGCAGTGGTGTGCACCTGGCCGGGTTCGATGTCGCGCACCAGGGTGGAGAAATGAAACTCCACGCCCAGTTCGCGGCTGAGGTAGTTGATCAGCGCCGGGATAGCCTCGCGCGAATACAGTTGTTGATCATCCAGGCCGTGAAGCGCAGCGCGGTGATGGGCGAACCGGCCACCGTACAGCTCGTGCAGGGCGGCGCCTTGCAGCAACTTGACGCGATAACCGTGTTCTTGCGCGCGACCGGCGCAGAAGGCTTCAAGCAAGTGTTCTTCGGCTTCGGTGCGGGCGAACAAATAAGAGCCGTTGCGCTTGAGCTGGATGCCGGCGAGTTGCGCCCACTGGCCCCAGATTTCGCGGCTTTCCCGCGCCAGGTCGAGCATCGGCCCGGGCGGCTGGCCGGTGACCAGTGCCTGGCCGAAGTTGCGCACGGAAGCACCCAGCGGTGTGGCGCTACGCTCGAAGACCTTGACCTTGAGGCCGCGTTTGGCAGCGACAAAGGCATGGGACAGGCCGAGGATGCCGGCGCCGATGATCAGCAGTTGTGTCATGAAGACCTCTCGTTCCCACGCTCCGCGTGGGAATGCATCCTGTGACGCTCCGCGTCACGACTACAAAAGCGGACGCAGAGCGTCCAGAGCAGCGTTCCCACGCAGAGCGTGGGAACGATCGGTGGTTATTGTTTTTCCGACTTGCCGTCATAGCGCTTGCGCCATTCGGTCAGGATGCTGTCGCGGTTTTTCGACGCCCAGGCAAAGTCATTCTTGATCAACCGCTGCTCGTAGTCCGCCGGCAACTCGGTCTGCGGCTTGGCGATGCCCGGCTGGGCCAGTACCGCGAAGTTTTCCTTGTACAGCTCCATCGCCGCGGGGCTGGCGGAGAAGTCGGCGAGTTTCTGTGCCGCGTCTGCGTGGGCAGTGCCCTTGATCACGGCAGTGGCTTCGATATCCCAGCCCAGGCCTTCTTTCGGCAGGATGATGTCCAGCGGTGCGCCCTGGCGCTTCAGCTGAACGGCCGGGTATTCGAAGGAAATGCCGATCGGGAATTCACCCGAGGCCGCCAGCTTGCAGGGTTTGGAACCGGAGTGAACGTACTGGCCGATGTTCTGGTGCAGGTCGTCCATGTACTGCCAGCCCTGCTTCTCGCCGAAGGTCTGCAACCAGGCGCTCACATCCAGGAAACCGGTGCCGGACGAGGCCGGGTTGGGCATCACGATCTTGCCCTTGTACTCAGGCTTGGTCAGGTCCTGCCAGCTCACCGGCTTGCTCAGGCCCTGCTTTTCGGCTTCGACGGTGTTGAAGCAAATGGTCGCAGCCCACACGTCCATGCCGACCCAGGCCGGCGGGTTGGCGGCGTCGCGGTAGTTCGCACCGATCCTGCTCAAATCTGCCGGTGCGTAGTTTTGCAGCATGCCCTGCTGATCGAGAATCGCCAGGCTGGAAGCTGCCAGGCCCCAGACCACATCAGCCTGCGGGCGGGCTTTTTCGGCAAGCAGCTTGGCGGTGATGATGCCGGTGGAATCGCGCACCCATTTGATCTCGATGTCCGGGTTAACCTTTTCAAAGGCCTGTTTGTAGGTCTTCAATTGCTCGGCTTCGAGGGCCGTGTACACGGTCAACTCGGTCTTGGCGGCAAAGGCATTCAGGCTGAACGCAGTGAGCACAGCAGCGGCTAACGCCAGGGGCTTGAACATGGTGCAGTTCCTTTATGGTTGAATTATTGGCCGGGCGCGGTTTGGCGCCAGGCCTGGGAGCGGCGCAACAAGCCGCGTGAGGCCCACGCCAGCAGCAAGGACACGCCCGCCGAGGTGAACAGGATCAGGGTCGACATGGCCGCCGCACCGCCGACGTTGCCGGCGTCGTCCATGTTCAGTACGGCGACGGCGGCGAGGATGGAGTCGGGGCTGTAGAGGAAGATCGCGGCGGAGACGGTGGTCATCGCCGAAACGAACAGGTAGCGCACGATGTCCAGCAGCGCCGGCAGGCAGATCGGCACGGTGACCCGCAGGTAATGGCGGTACAGCGGCGCCTTCAGCGACAGCGCGGCGGCTTCGAATTCCGCGTCCAGTTGGCGCAGGGCCGTGGTGGCGGTCATTTGGGCGGTGGTCAAATAGTGAGCAATGGTGCACACCACCAGCAACGTCATGGTGCCGTAGAGCACATGCAGCGGGTTGCCGTTGAGGTTGAAAAAGAACACGTAGCCCAGGCCCAGCACCAACCCCGGCACCGCCATCGGCACGAAGCTGAGCATGCGCAGCGCCAGGTTCAGGCCCTTCTGGCCCCTGGTCTTTTCCATCAGGTAGGCGCCGGTGAAGATCAGCACGCTGCCGATCAACGCGGTGCACAGGGCCATGGTGATGCTGTTGCGGTAGGCCAGCCAGCCGCCGCCGGCCGTGTCTTCGAACTGGTAGTGGGCCAGGGACAGCGACAGGTTGTAGGGCCAGAATTTCACCAGGGATGAGTAGACCGCCATGCCGAACACCAGCAGCAGGATCGCGCAGATCAGCAGGACGATGGCCAGGTAGCAGCCATCCCGCAGTTTCGACGGCGCCGGCTGGAACACCTGGGCGCGGCCGCTCATGGAGTCGCCATGGCGGCGGCGCAACCAGGCGTCGACACCGAAGCTGAACAGCGCCGGCAGCAGCAGGACCATGCCGATCAAGGCGCCGCGGCCGAATTGCTGCTGGCCGACCACAGCTTTGTAGGCTTCCAGCGCCAGTACTTGATAGTCGCCACCGACTACCACGGGCACGCCAAAGTCAGTGATGGTCAGAGTGAACACCAGGCAAAACGCGGCAAACACGGCCTGGCGCGTCGCCGGCCAGGTGATGCTGCGAAACGCCCGGGCGGGACTCGCGCCCATGCTCGATGCGGCATCGAACAAACGTGCATCCGCCAGGGAAAGCGCCGACAACAGGATCATCAAGGCATGGGGAAAGGTGTAGATCACTTCGCCGAGGACGATGCCCCAGAAGCCATAGATGTTGTCCGACAGCAGCCCGCGCAACATGCCCTGGTTGCCGAACAGGTAGACCAGCGCAATCCCGGGCAACATCGACGGCGCCATCAACGGCAGCAGCGACATGCCGCGCCAGATCGCCTTGCCCGGAATAAGCGTGCGTTGCAAAGCGTAGGCAAACAGATAAGCCAGTGGTACGACGATGGCGGCAACGCTGCCGGAAACCTTCAGGCTGTTACCGAGCAGCCAGTGGAAATTGTCGCTGGTGACCAACTCCCGCGCCGCCACCAGGCCACCGCCCTGCCCGGCTTCACTGCTGAAGCCGCGCCAGAAGATCGCCAGCAGCGGCATCAGCACCGCGACGCCCAGCAGGCACAGCCAGAGCAGCTTGCCGCCGACTACAAAAATACGGTCGCCGAGTTCGGCACGGGAAACCTGACGAGCCACGTTATCGGGTATCGGCAGAGTCATATCGCGGGCCATCTCAGGCAAACACCTGCAGGCTGCGCGGGGGCAGCGCGACCCAGATGTCCTGGGCGCCAAGGCGCGGCATGGCTTCCGGGGCCAATTCGGCCAGCAGCGGATGGCCGGGCAGTTGGTCCAGCTCGAAGCTCATGCGGCAGCGGTTGCCGAGGAAAGTGATCTCGCGGACCTTGGCCGGGAACAGGTTTTCTTCATGCACCGGCGGGTTGACGCTGATGGCTTCCGGGCGGCAGAACAGACGGCCCGATTTCGCGACGCCTGCGTTGTCCGCCAGGCGCATATTCATGCCGCCAACCTGAGCGTGGCTGGCGCTGTTGCGACTGAACGGCAGCCAGTTGCCCTGGCCGACAAACTCGGCCACGAACGGTGTGGCCGGGCGGTCGTAGATTTCCTGGGGCGTGGCGTACTGCTCGACCTTGCCGTTGTTCATCACGGCAATGCGGTCGGCCATCAGCATGGCCTCGTCCTGGTTGTGGGTGACCATCAGGGTGGTGATGCCCAGGCGGCGCTGCAGTTGGCGCAGCTCGGTGCACAGATGCTCGCGCACCCGGGCGTCGAGGGCCGACATGGGTTCGTCCAGCAGCAGCAAGGACGGCGCCGGCGCCAGGGCGCGAGCCATTGCCACACGCTGTTGTTGGCCGCCGGAAAGTTGGCCGGGGTATTTCTTTTCGCTGCCCACCAAACCCACCAGTTCAAGCATCTGCCCGACACGCTTGCGCACTTCATCACGGCCACTGCCGGTGAGGCCGTAGCCGATGTTCGCTTCGACGGTGAGATTGGGAAACAGCGCGTAGGACTGGAACAGAATGCCGTAGTCCCGAGCCTGGGGTGCCAGTAGGGAAACATCGCGGTCGCCGAGATACAACTCGCCGCTGTCCTGGCGCTCCAGGCCGGCGATGCAGCGTAGCAAGGTGGTCTTGCCGCAGCCCGACGGGCCCAGCAGGCACACCAGTTCGCCAGCGGCGACGTCCAGGGACACGTTATCCAGCGCGGTGAAGGCGCCGAAGCGTTTCTGTACACCGCGCACCTTCATTGGCGCGCCGGGATTAGTCATGGCTGTGTTCATGGAGGCACCTCATCAAACTGATGAAGGTCATCCTAGGCAGGCAATGCGTCCCTCTTGTGGCAGAAAGGCAAAACGTGGCGATAGTGGTATTGGTGGATTTGGGTAGGGCTGGAAAGGGACGGTGACAGGGCTACCGCTTTCGCGAGCAAGCCCGCTCCCACATTGGATCGCATTCCAAACGTCAAACTCGGTCGAAGGTGGGAGCGGGCTTGCTCGCGAATGGCAAAGCCAGCGTAACACTTTAGATCGGCGACATTTCCTGCGCCAACCCCAGGAACGCCGCCGGCAACCGGGCGCCCTTTCGCTCTTTGAGGCAGTACAAATACTCGGGAATCTGCGGCGCATTCTCGATGGTCAGCACCCGCAATTGCGGGTCGTGGGGCACTTCCTGGCGGGCAATGATGCTGATGCCGATATTGCGCAGCACTGCCTCACGGATCGATTCCCGGCTGCCGATCTCCAGCAACGGCCCGTAACTCACGCCGGCGCCCTGCAACATCTCTTCGGTCAATCGACGGGTGGTCGACCCCGGCTCGCGCATCAGCAAGGTATGCCCGGCCAGCGCGGTCAGCGGTACATGTTCAAGTACCGCCAGCGGATGATTGCGATGCACCGCCAGCACCAGCGGGTCCATGCCCAGTACCCGCCGGATCAGGCGCGGGTCTTCAAGCAATTGGGACGAGGCGGCGACGTCGACGCGGTAGTCATCCAGCGCTTCCAGCACCTGCTGGGAGTTGCCGATCTCCACCGAAACCTCGACCTGCGGCAGCCGCTCGCGGAAGGTCTTGACCAGGTCGAGGATGTAATAAGGTGCCGTCGCGGCAATCCTCAAGGCTCCTTGTACCTGGCCACTGTTGCGCAGGAAAAACTCGATGTCCGCTTCCTGCTGCAACAGCGCCTTGACCATCGGCAACAGCCGCGCGCCTTCGTCGCTGACGGTCAGGCGGCGCCCGCCACGGTAGAACAACTCCACCGAGTACTGGCTTTCCAGGTGACGAATCTGGGTGGTCACCGTGGGCTGGCTGAGCCCGAGCTTTTTCGCCGCCTGGGTAATGCTGCCCAGGCGGGCGACCATGTAAAACGCCTTCAGCTCGGCACTCAGCACACCACCCTCTCATCGACTATTTGCGCAGCAGGCGCAGACCATTGAATACCACCAGCAGGCTCACGCCCATGTCGGCGAACACCGCCATCCACATGGTGGCCATCCCAAGGAAGGTCACCGCGAGGAAGATCGCCTTGATCACCAGGGCCAGGGCGATGTTCTGCTTGAGGATACTCGACGTTTGCCGCGACAGCCGAATGAATGCTGGAATCTTGCGCAGGTCGTCGTCCATCAGGGCCACGTCGGCGGTCTCGATGGCGGTATCGGTACCCGCAGCAGCCATGGCAAACCCGATCTCGGAACGGGCCAGCGCCGGGGCGTCGTTGATGCCGTCGCCGACCATGCCGACCCGGTGGCCCTTGGCGTAGAGCGCTTCGATGGCTTGCAGTTTGTCGGTGGGCAACAGGTCGCCCTGGGCTTGGTCGATGCCCACCTGATCGGCGATCGCCTTGGCCGTGTGGGTGTTGTCGCCGGTCAGCATCAGGGTCTTGATGCCCAGGTCATGCAACTGCTGGATGGCTTCGCGGCTGGTATCCTTCACGGTGTCGGCCACGGCGAACAGCGCCAGCGGGCCGGACTTGTCCAGCAGCAGGACCACGGACTTGCCTTGTTTTTCCAGGGCGAAGAGCTTCTTCTCCAGGGCCGGCGAGCACAGGTTCAGCTCTTCCACCAGACGGTGGTTGCCCAGGTAGTAGACCTCGCCATTGATTTCACCCTTCACACCGCGACCGGTCAGGGCCTCGAAGTTATCCACCGTGTGAACGGCGAGATTCTTATCCACAGCCGCGTTGGCGATGGCCAGGGACACCGGGTGATCGGAGCGCCCGGCCAGGCTCGCGGCCAGGGCCGGTGCGCTGTCTTCCATGTTCGGGAACAGCGCCAGGTAATCGGTTTGCACCGGCTTGCCGTGGGTGATGGTGCCCGTCTTGTCGAGGGCCAGGTAGTCGAGTTTGTAGCCACCCTCCAGGTACACACCGCCCTTGATCAGGATGCCTTTGCGCGCCGCGGCGGCCAGGCCGCTGACGATGGTCACCGGGGTGGAAATCACCAGTGCACATGGGCACGCGACCACCAGCAATACCAGTGCGCGGTAGACCCATTCAAACCACACACCGCCCATGAACAGCGGCGGAATCAACGCCACACCCAGGGCAAAGATGAACACCGCCGGGGTGTAGACCTTGGCGAAGGTGTCGACAAAACGCTGGGTTGGCGCGCGGGCGCCCTGGGCCTGTTCCACGGCGTGGATGATCCGCGCCAGGGTGGAGTTGTTGGCGGCTGCAGTGACTTTGTATTCCAGGGAGCCGGCCTGGTTGATGGTGCCGGCGAAGACTTTGTCGCCCACGGTCTTTTCGATCGGCAGGCTTTCACCGGTAATCGGCGCCTGGTCGATGGTGGACTGGCCGGAGGTGACTTCACCATCCAGGCCAATGCGCTCGCCGGGACGAACCCGCACGATGGCGCCCAGTTCGATGACTTTAACCTCCTGTTCAACCCAACTGCCATCGGCCTGACGGACCGTGGCCTGCTCCGGCGTCATCTGCATCAAGCCGCTGATGGCGTTACGTGCGCGGTCCAGGGACTTGGCCTCGATCAACTCGGCCACGGTGAACAGGAACATCACCATCGCCGCTTCCGGCCACTGACCGATCAGGATCGCGCCGGTGACGGCGATGCTCATCAGGGCGTTGATGTTCAGGTTGAGGTTTTTCAGGGCGATCCAGCCCTTTTTGTAGGTGGTGAGGCCGCCGCTGAAGATCGAGATCAGCGCGACCAGGGCAATCACCCACGTCGGGGCTGCGTTGGTGAAGTGCAGCACTTCAGCACCCAGCGCGCCCACGCCGGACACAGCCAGCGGCCACCAGTGCTTCTTCGCCGGCGGCTCAGCCGGGGCGACGCCTGCTTCGATGGGGTCCGCCTGCATGCCCAGGGACTTGATGGCGTCGATGATCGGCGCGGTCGTTGGCAGGTCGTGGGTGACGCCGAGAATGCGGTTGATCAGGTTGAATTCCAGCTGCTGCACACCCGCAAGCTTGCCCAGTTTGTTCTGGATCAGCGTCTGCTCGGTGGGGCAGTCCATGGCTTCGATGCGGAAGGTGCTCAGCCGCGAGCCCGCTGTCGGGGCTTCGGTCAGCTTCACCAGCGCCGGCGCGGCCTTGCTGGAACAGCAGGAATCGCCATGGCTGCCATGGTCGTGCTTCTGCACAGGTTTGAGCTTGGGGCCGTGATCGTGCGCGTGGTCATGATCATGGTCGTGCTTGTGCGGGGTGTGGATGGAATCGCTCATTCTGTCGCGTCCGTTAAGGTGCCTGTTGCCAAGTAAAGACCCTGTAGCCACTATAGGGTCAAGCATCCTTTTGGAGATTGCTGCGATGAAGATCGGCGAATTGGCAAAATTGACGGATTGCCAGGTGGAAACCATCCGTTATTACGAGAAGGAAGGCCTGCTGCCGCCGCCTGCGCGCAGTGACGGTAATTACCGGCTGTACACCCAGGCGCACACCGAACGGCTGGTGTTTATCCGCAACTGCCGCAGCCTGGACATGACCCTTGAGGAAATTCGCAGCCTGCTGGGCCTGCGTGACAGTCCTCAGGACCAGTGCGAAAGCGTGAATGCATTGATTGACGAGCATATCCACCACGTGAAGGCGCGGATCGACGGGCTGCTGGCGTTGCAGGAACAGTTGCTCGACCTGCGCCAACGCTGCGGCGGCGGGCCGGATCTGGATCAGTGCGGGATTTTGCAGCGACTGGAAGTCAGCGGGAGTGTCGCGGCCAGCGAGGCTGAGCCCTCACATGTGGGCAGAAGCCACGGGCATTGAATGTGTACACAAAAAAATGTGGGAGCGGGCTTGCTCGCGAATACGGTGTGTCAGCCACTGAATGTGTTTCTGATACACCGTATTCGCGAGCAAGCCCGCTCCCACATTTGGACCGAGATCGCTTTTAGATCGCTACATCGGCCTTGATGCTCGGATCAGCGTCATAGCCCACGATTTCAAAATCTTCGAATTTGTAATCGTAGATCGACGCGGGTTTGCGCTTGATCACCAGTTCCGGCAGCTTCTTCGGCGTGCGCGCCAGCTGGGTCTGGATCTGTTCCATATGGTTGCTGTAGGCATGGGTGTCGCCCGTGGTGACGATGATCTCGTGAGGGATCAGGTCGCACTGCTGGGCCAGCATATGGGTCAGTAGCGCCAGGGCCGCGGTGTTGTACGGCAGGCCGAGGAATACATCTGAGCTGCGGATGTACAACTGCATCGACAGATGACCGTCATGCACAAACGCCTGGTACAGCAGGTGGCAAGGTGGCAGCGCTTGCTTGCCGTCCCGGGCGTTCTGCTGCGGGCTTTTGGTCTCGTCCGGCAGGTACTCGACGTTCCAGCCGTGAAACAGGATGCGGCGGCTGTTGGGGTTGGTCTTCAGCGTCTCGACCATGTAGTCGATCTGGTTGATCTTGCCGCCGTCCTTGGTGGGCCAGGCGGTCCACTGCTCGCCGTACACCGGGCCCAGGTCGCCGTCTTCGGTGGCCCATTCGTTCCAGATACGCACGCCATTTTCGTTCAGCCACTTGATGTTGGTGTTGCCACTCAACATCCAGATCAATTCATTGGCGATGCTTTTGAAGTGAAGCTTCTTGGTGGTCAGCAGCGGGAAGCCGTCGGCCAAGCTATGCCGAAACTGACGGGCAAACACGGCCTTGGTGCCGGTGCCGGTGCGGTCGCCCTTGGTCAGGCCATTGGTCACGACATCGTTCAGTAGTTCGAGATATTGCTTCATGTGTATACCTGTATCGTTGAAGCCGGGACCCTCGGGCCCCGGCGTTCGAATTTAAAGCGCGGTGTTCTTGATGCCTTGCGGGCGATTGTAAGCCCACCACAGCAGGCCCAGGCCGGCGATGATCATCGGCAGGCTGAGAATCTGCCCCATGGTCACCCAGCCCCACGCCAGGTAGCCCAACTGCGCATCCGGCACCCGTACGAACTCGACGATAAAGCGGAAGATCCCGTAGAACAACGCGAACATCCCCGAAACGGCCATGGTCGGGCGTGGCTTGCGCGAGAAGATATAGAGGATCAGGAACAGCGCCACGCCTTCCAGGGCGAACTGGTACAACTGCGAGGGGTGGCGCGGCAATTGCGCCGGGTCGCTGAACGGCGGGAACACCATGGCCCACGGCACGTCAGTCGGCTTGCCCCACAGTTCGGCGTTGATGAAGTTACCGATGCGCCCGGCACCCAGGCCAATCGGCACGAACGGTGCGACGAAGTCCATCAACTGGAAGAACGACTTGCCGTTACGCCGGCCAAACCACCAGGCGGCGATCATCACCCCCACAAACCCGCCGTGGAACGCCATGCCGCCCTTCCACACCTCGAAGATCAGCGTCGGGTTGGCGATGTAGGCTGGCAGGTCGTAGAACAGCACATAACCCAGGCGTCCGCCGACGATGACCCCCATCGACATCCAGAACACCATGTCGGAGAGCTTCTCCTTGGTCCAGGTCGGGTCGAAACGGTTCAGGCGCCGGGAAGCCAGCAGCCAGGCACCGCCGATGCCGATCAGGTACATCAACCCGTACCAGTGGATTTGCAGCGGACCGATGGCCACGGCCACCGGGTTGATCTGCGGGTAAGGCAGCATTGCGACTCCTCGTTAAATCAATAGTCATGGCGCATCGGACCATGCCGGTGCGCGATTAAGCCTGCGTTACAGCAAAAAATTCAGCCCTACGCAAAACAGCAGCCCGGCGAACAGCCGCTTGAGCAAGCGCGGCGACAACCGGTGCGCCAGGCGCGCGCCGAAACGGGCCGCCACCATGCTGGTCAGGGCGATGCCCAGCAGCGCCGGCAAGTACACAAAACCGAGACTATGCTCGGGCAGCAGCGGATCATGCCAGCCCAGAATCATGAAACTTAACGCACTGGCCACGGCGATCGGCAAGCCGCAGGCCGACGAAGTGGCCACTGCCTGCTGCATCGGCACGCTGCGCCAGGTCAGGAACGGCACGGTCAACGAACCGCCGCCGGTGCCGAAAATCGCCGACGACCAGCCGATCACGCCGCCCGCCAGGGTCAGGCCGAGCTTGCCCGGCACCTGGCGGCTGGCCTTGGGCTTGAGCTCCAGGGTCATCTGCACGGCGATCACCAGGGCGAACACACCGATGATCTTCTGTAGATGCGGCCCGGAGATCGCCTCGGCGGTCAGCGCGCCAACGCCCGCGCCCAGCAGGATACCCACGGCCATCCATACGAAGATCGGCCAGCGCACGGCGCCGCGCCGATGATGCTCACGCACCGCATTCACCGACGTGAAGATAATAGACGCCAGGGACGTGCCGACAGCGAGGTGGGTCAGCACCGCGGGATCGAAGCCCTGCAAGGTGAAGCTGAACACCAGCACCGGCACAATAATGATGCCGCCGCCCACGCCGAACAGCCCGGCGAGCATGCCCGCGCAGGATCCCAGCAGCAAATACAGCAGAAATTCCATGGGAGCCCCCGAAAACAGACCGGCATGTTAACGGATGCAAAGCACAGGGTTCTATGGGTAGAGTGGGCAAAACACAAAGGGATTGCCTTATGTGCCTGATTGTTTTCGCCTGGCGGCCGGGCCACGCCCAGCCGCTGATCGTCGCGGCCAACCGTGATGAATTTTATGCCCGGCCCAGTTTGCCGTTGGCCCAGTGGCTGGATGCGCCCCATGTTTACGCGGGCAGGGACCAGGAAGCGGGCGGGACCTGGCTGGGAGTTGGCGCAGACGGGCGCTTTGCGGCGCTGACCAATATCCGTGACCCGCACCAGCCGCCGGCGCGCAAGTCGCGGGGTGAGTTGGTGGCGCGCTTTCTCAGCGGTTCGCTGTCGATTGACGACTATTTGGCCGACGTTAATGGCAGATCGATTGAATATGCCGGGTTTAACCTGCTGGTCGGGACGCGGGACGAGCTTTGGCATTACAACGCCAAGGAATCTGCGCCGACACCATTGGTGGCGGGGGTTTATGGGTTATCCAATGCAGGGCTGGATACGCCGTGGCCGAAGTTGTTGAAGGCCAAGGCGGCGCTGACAGAAGTGCTGGACGATCCGCAGCCTGAAGCCTTGCTGGGGATTTTGAGCGACCCGCAGACCGCGCCGTTTGCTGACTTGCCGGATACCGGCGTGGGCTTGGCGACGGAGAGTTTGCTGTCGAGCGTGTTTATTGCCAGCCCCAGCTACGGGACGCGGGCGAGCACGGCGCTGATTGTGAATGCCGACGGGACACGGCATATCGTGGAGCGCAGTTTTGGGCCGTATGGCGGACAGTTGGGTGAAGTTGAACTCAAAATCTGAACCTCACGCAAATCAAATGTGGGAGCGGGCTTGCTCGCGAAGGCGGCGTGTCAGCCAATACATAAGCTGACTGATGCACCGCTTTCGCGAGCAAGCCCGCTCCCACATTTCGATTGGGGACAGGCTCTGAAATCCGGTTAGAGGCTCTTTGCAGACGCCGGGTTGATCATCCGCGCCAACCCAAGGTTCTTCAGCGCCAATTGCAGCGAGCTGTGGATAACTTGCGGGTTGTCGATAGTCATCAACTCCGCCAGCAGCTCCTTGGCCCGGCTCAGGTTGATCTGGCGCAGCATCCATTTCACCTTCGGCAAGTTGGTGGCGTTCATCGACAGGCTGTCAAAGCCCATCGCCATCAACAGCACAGCCGCCGCCGGGTCACCGGCCATCTCGCCGCAGATACTCACCTGCTTGCCTTCGGCATGGGCATCGCGCACCACGTTCTGCAAGGCTTGCAGCACCGCCGGGTGCAGGTAGTCGTAGAGGTCGGCCACCCGCGGGTTGTTGCGGTCCACGGCCAGCAGGTACTGGGTCAGGTCGTTGGAGCCCACCGACAGGAAGTCCACCTGCCGCGCCAGCTCCTTGGCCTGGTACACCGCCGCCGGAATCTCGATCATCACGCCAATCGGCGGCATCGGCACGTCGGCGCCTTCGTCGCGCACTTCGCCCCAGGCCCGGTGGATCAGGTGCAGGGCTTCTTCCAACTCGTGGGTGCCGGAGATCATCGGGAGCAGGATGCGCAGGTTGTTCAGGCCTTCGCTGGCCTTGAGCATCGCGCGGGTCTGGACGAGGAAGATTTCAGGATGGTCGAGGGTAACGCGAATACCGCGCCAGCCGAGGAAGGGGTTGTCTTCCTTGATGGGGAAATACGACAGTGACTTGTCGCCGCCAATGTCAAGGCTGCGCATGGTCACCGGTAACGGATGGAAGGCGGACAGTTGCTCGCGATAAATCGCCAGCTGCTCCTTCTCACTCGGAAAACGCTGGTTGATCATGAACGGCACTTCGGTGCGGTACAGGCCCACCCCTTCGGCGCCGCGCTGTTGTGCACGTGCCACGTCCGCCAGCAGGCCGGTGTTGACCAGCAGCGGTACGCGGTGGCCGTCGAGGGTCACGCACGGCAGTTCCCGCAGGGCGTCGAGGCCCTGGGACAGCTGGCGTTCTTCTTCCACCACTTCGGCGTATTGCTTGCGCAGCACTTCGCTGGGGTTGGTGTAGACCTCGCCGTGGTAGCCGTCGACGATCATTTCGATGCCGTCGACCTTGGAATACGGCAGGTCCACCAGACCCATCACCGTCGGAATGCCCATGGCCCGAGCCAGGATCGCGACGTGGGAGTTGCCCGAACCCAGTACCGAGACCAGGCCCACCAGTTTGCCTTCCGGCACTTCGCCGAGCATGGTGGCGGTCAGTTCTTCACTGATCAGGATGGTGTTGTCGGGGTACACCAACGTGGTCGAGCGCTCTTCCTGCAGGTAGGCCAGCAGACGGCGACCGAGGTCCTTCACGTCCGAGGCGCGCTCGCGCAGGTAGGCGTCGTCCATCAATTCAAAACGGTTGACGTGATCGGTGACCACCTGGCGCAGCGCGCCCTGGGCCCACTGGCCGGTCTTGATCACGTCCTTGACTTCGCTGCCCAGGGACGCGTCGTCGAGCATCATCAGGTACACGTCGAACAACGCCCGCTCTTCAGGCCGCAGCTGGGTGGCCAGCTTGGTCGAGAGGGTGCGCATGTCATTGCGTACGCCTTCGAGGGCGGTCTTGAACAGGATGATTTCAGCGTCGATGTCGGTGACGGTCTTGTCCGGCACCACGTCCAGGTCGGCGGGCGGCAGCATGACCACGGCGGTACCGACAGCAGCACCCGGCGAACCCGGCACGCCGACGAACTTGGCTTCCTGGATGCCCTTGCCCTGGCGCCCCAGGCCGCGAATCGAACCGGTGGCCTCGGCGTGGGCGATAACCCCGGCGAGCTGCGCGCTCATGGTCACAAGGAAGGCTTCTTCACCTTCGTCGAACTGGCGGCGTTCTTTCTGCTGGATGACCAACACGCCGACAACGCGGCGGTGGTGAATGATCGGCGCACCGAGGAACGAGGCGTAGCGCTCTTCACCGGTTTCGGCAAAGTAGCGATAACGCGGGTGATCGGCCGCGTTTTCGAGGTTCAGGGGTTCTTCACGCGTCCCCACCAGGCCCACCAGACCTTCATTGGGCGCCATGCTGACCTTGCCGATGGAGCGCTTGTTCAAGCCCTCGGTGGCCATCAGGACAAAACGGTTGGTCTCGGGGTCCAGCAGGTAAACCGAGCAGACCTGGCTGCCCATGGCTTCCTTGACGCGCAACACAATAATCCCCAACGCCGCCTTGAGATCCTTGGCGGAGTTAACTTCCTGGACGATCTTGCGCAGCGTATTGAGCATGGCTCGGGGTCGAACTCCGTCGTCAGTCGCGCGCTAAAAGGCGCGGGGCAAGCTCTTTAAGAGCGCGACGATAAACCTCGCGCTTGAATGTCACCACCTGGCCCAACGGATACCAATAACTGACCCAGCGCCAGCCATCGAACTCCGGTTTACCGGTCAAATCCATCCGCACCCGCTGCTCGTTGGAGATCAGGCGCAGGAGAAACCATTTCTGTTTCTGGCCGATGCACAGCGGTTGGCTGTGGGTACGCACCAGACGTTGCGGCAAACGATAGCGCAACCAGCCTCGGGTGCAGGCCAGAATTTGCACATCTTCACGTTCAAGGCCTACTTCTTCGTTCAACTCACGGTACAAGGCGTCTTCAGGGGTTTCGTCGGGGTTGATTCCACCTTGAGGAAACTGCCAGGCATCTTGGTTGATACGGCGAGCCCATAGCACCTGTCCGGCATCATTCGTAAGAATAATCCCGACATTAGGACGGAAACCATCGGGGTCGATCACGGCAACAACCTCGCAAACGCATGTCACCGCATTGTTCCACAAAGATTGATACAGCGGCAACGAGGCTGCTTACCTTATGTGCACTCTTGTGAAAAGACCGTATTCTGGACGCCTTTTTACAGACTTTTCAGCGAGTAACTGCAATGCGCCTGGCTTTATTCGACTTGGACAACACGCTTTTGGGGGGTGACAGCGATCACGCCTGGGGCGATTACCTCTGTGAACGCGGGATTCTCGACGCGGTGGCCTACAAGGCCCGCAACGACGAGTTCTACCAGGACTACCTGGCCGGCAAGCTGGATAACGCCGAGTACCTGAACTTCTGCCTGGAAATCCTCGGCCGCACCGAGATGGCCCAGCTGGATGAATGGCATCGCGACTACATGCGCGACTGCATCGAGCCGATCATGCTGCCCAAGGCAGTTGAGTTGCTGGCCAAGCACCGGGCGGCGGGCGACAAGCTGGTGATCATCACCGCGACCAACCGTTTTGTGACCGCGCCGATTGCCGAGCGACTGGGGGTTGAAACCTTGATTGCGACGGAATGCGAGATGCAGGATGGCCGTTACACCGGGCGCAGTACGGATATCCCGTGCTTTCGCGAGGGCAAGGTGACGCGCTTGAATCGCTGGCTGGAAGAGACCAGGTTTAGCCTGGAGGACAGTTACTTCTATAGCGATTCGATGAATGACCTGCCGCTGCTGGAGCAGGTGACGCATGCAGTGGCAGTGGATCCGGATCCGAATCTGCGGGCTGAGGCTGAGAAGCGTGGTTGGCCGGTGATTAGCCTGCGCGGCTAAAGATCGTTCCCACGCTCCGCGTGGGAATGCATCACTGGACGCTCTGCGTCCGCTCTTGGGACGCGGAGCGTCCCGGGCGGCGTTACCACGCGGAGCGTGGGAACGATCATCTAGACGGGCTTGGACCCCATCAACCCGGCAATCGCCACAAACCCCACCAGGCTCACCACCGCCAGCGCCACGGTAAAGTTCAAACTCCCCGCCCCGCCCAGCCGCAGCCGATTAAGCCGCACCACCAGCCAGAACCAGCTCAGCGCCGCCACGGTGTAGATCACGCTGGAACCCAGGATCCAGGTTTGCCCCAGCGGCCAGCCGATCAGGTGCGCCAGCCACCAGCCGGTGAACGGCATGCTCACCACGCAAATGCCCATCAACAACCACACAAACACCCACGGCCGCTGCACGGTATAGGCCGGCCCCGCGCTGCGTTTGCGCCAGGCCAGCACTGCCAGGGCGAGGCCGCTGAGCAGCAGCAACACCGTGGCCGCGATGTGGATAACTTTAAGGGTGGTCAGCGTTTCCATGTTCTCGATTCCTTGAAGGCCGCCCAGTCAGCGTAGTCGCTCAACCGAGGAACAGCTGGTAGGCCGGGTTATCACTTTCATCCCAGTACGGGTAGCCAATGGCCTCCAGCGCCGCCGGCACCAGGTGACGCTCGTCCGCCGGTACTTGCAGGCCCGCCACCACGCGCCCATCGGCGGCGCCGTGGTTGCGATAGTGGAACATCGAGATGTTCCAGCGCCCGCCCAATTTGTTAAGGAAGTTGAACAGTGCCCCCGGACGTTCCGGGAATTCGAAGCGGAACACCACCTCGTCGCTGACGTGCGCCGCATGGCCGCCGACCATATGGCGGATGTGCAGCTTGGCCAGTTCGTTTTCCGTCAGGTCCAGCACCGGGAAACCCTGGCTGGTGAGGCTGGCGATCAGCGCGCTGCGCGGGTCGTTTTCCGGGTGGGTCTGCACGCCGACAAAGATGTGCGCCTCGCGGCATGAGTGGTAGCGGTAGTTGAATTCGGTGATCTGGCGCTTGCCCACGGCTTCGCAAAAGGCCTTGAAGCTGCCCGGTTTCTCGGGGATGGTCACGGCGATGATGGCTTCGCGGCCTTCCCCCAGCTCGGCGCGCTCGGCCACATGGCGCAGGCGGTCGAAGTTGACGTTGGCCCCGGAATCGATGGCCACCAGGGTTTGCCCGGTGATGCCACGGGTCTCGACGTATTTCTTGATACCCGCCACGCCCAGGGCGCCGGCGGGTTCAGTGATCGAGCGGGTGTCGTCGTAGATGTCCTTGATCGCCGCGCAGATTTCATCGGTGCTGACGGTGATCACTTCATCCACGTAGTCCTTGCAGATGTCGAAGGTGTGCTGGCCGATCTGCGCCACCGCCACGCCGTCGGCGAAGATGCCCACGGTAGGCAGTACCACGCGCTCGCCCGCCGCCATGGCGGCTTGCAGGCAGTTGGAGTCGTCTGGCTCGACGCCGATGATCTTGATCTCGGGCCGCAGGTATTTCACGTAGGCCGCGATACCGGCAATCAGGCCGCCGCCGCCCACCGGGACGAAAATCGCGTCCAACGGCCCCGGGTGCTGGCGCAGGATCTCCATCGCCACGGTGCCCTGCCCGGCAATGGTGTGCGGATCATCGTAGGGGTGAATGTAGACGTAGCCTTTTTCGTCGACCAGCTTCAGCGAATACGCCAGGGCTTCCGGGAAAGAATCCCCATGCAGCACCACTTTGCCGCCACGGGAACGCACGCCTTCGACCTTGATCTCGGGGGTGGTCTTGGGCATCACGATGGTGGCCTTGACCCCCAGCACCTTGGCCGCCAGGGCCAGGCCCTGGGCATGGTTGCCAGCCGAAGCGGTGACTACGCCGCGCGCACGTTCTTCGGCGCTCAGTTGGGTCAGCTTGTTATAGGCACCGCGAATCTTGAACGAGAACACCGGCTGCAAGTCTTCGCGCTTGAGCCAGACCTTGTTGCCCAGCCGCTCGGAGAGCTGGCGGGCGGTCTGCAGCGGGGTTTCTACGGCAACGTCGTAAACGCGCGAGGTGAGGATCTTTTTGACGTACTGTTCAAGCATCGGAAAGCATCACTGGGCGGGTTGGGCAGGGCCAAGGAGTCTAACCCAGCGTTTGGCCGGGCGACCACACGAAAACCTAGGTTTTGTTGGGTTATACTCGCGCCCCTCTTTACTCCCCGCCCGTTCCGGAGCCCGCATGACCCAGGATCAACTCAAACAGGCAGTGGCCCAGGCCGCCGTCGATTTAATCCTTCCTAAACTCGACGATAAAAGCATCGTCGGTGTCGGCACCGGTTCCACCGCCAATTGCTTTATCGATGCGCTGGCCCTGCACAAGGGCGCGTTCGACGGCGCGGTTGCCAGCTCCGAAGCCACCGCTGCGCGGCTCAAGGGCCACGGTATTCCGGTGTACGAGCTGAACACCGTCAGCGACCTGGAGTTCTACGTCGACGGCGCCGATGAAAGCGACGCACATCTGAACCTGATCAAGGGTGGCGGCGCAGCCCTGACCCGCGAGAAGATCGTCGCGGCCGTGGCCAAGACCTTCATCTGCATCGCCGACGCCAGCAAACTGGTGCCGGTACTCGGCGCGTTCCCGCTGCCGGTGGAAGTGATCCCGATGGCCCGCAGCCACGTGGCCCGCGAACTGGTGAAACTGGGCGGCGACCCGGTGTACCGCGAAGGTGTGCTGACCGACAACGGCAACATCATCATCGACGTGTTCAACATGCAGATCACCAACCCGGTGGAACTGGAGCGCCAGATCAACGCGATCGTCGGCGTCGTCACCAACGGTTTGTTTGCGGCCCGTCCGGCTGACGTACTGCTGCTGGGCACCCCGGAAGGCGTAAAAACGCTTAAGGCGTAATGCAAAACCCGTGTGGGAGCGGGCTTGCTCGCGAATGCGCAGTGTCAGTCACTGAATATGGCGCCTGATACACCGCATTCGCGAGCAAGCCCGCTCCCACATTTGTTCTGCACATGACTCAAGACTTGGTTTTTTTGAATACATAGAAAAGATTGGGCTCACTGACCATGTACAACGTGCCGTCGTTGTCCATGGCGATCCCCTCGGCCTGAGGCACGCGCTGCTTCAGGCCATGGCGCCCCTTGAGCAGCGACAGGCTGCTCAGGGGGCGACCGTCGATATCCAGTTCCAGCACCAAAAATGACTCATCCGACAGCGCCAGCAGATGACCGCTGCGCTCGTCGTATTGCAGGCTCGACAGGTCGCGCACAAACAACCCTGCATCGCGCTTGGGGTTGTTGATCACGTGCACCGAGTAGGTTTTTTCCGGTTTGAAATGCGGAAAGCCGTGGACCTCGTAGATCAGCATCGGGTCGCGTTCCTTGGCCACAAACAGGCGCTTGCCCACCGAGTCATAGGCCAGGCCTTCGAAGCCCTTGTTGCCGCCCAGGTGCACGCCGAGGGTCATTTGCTCGGCGTCGGCGGCATCGAGGAATTGGGTGTCGTCATCCACATGGACCTTGATCAGCCGCTGCTGGCGTTCGTCGCTGATCACGTAGGTGTTGTCGCTGATGTACTCCACGGCCTCGGCATCGCCAAACCCCACCAGCGCAATGCGCCGCAGGATTTTGCCGTCCAGGGACAGTTCGACCAGCTCAGCGTTCTTGTTGGTCACGGTAAACAGGCTGTTGCGCACCGGATCAAAGGTCAGTGCCGAGACATCATCGTTGAGGCCGTCGATCACCTGCGCCTCCAGGGCCACCCGGTAATCCCCAAGGCCAATGGAGTGCTCCCCGGCGGGATTGCGCCAGGATTGCCAGTTGAACCAGGCACGCTCGAACAGGCGCAATTGCTGGGCAACCACACCGCACGCCACCAGGGCGATCAGGATCAGGATAAAAAAAGCAGGTTTGGGGCGGGCAAGTCGACGCATCGGGCGGGGCTCAGAGTAAAAACTGGCGAATGAATATCACGGTCGCCTGAATTTAAACTTAAACGCCCCGGGTGTCTGGCGGATGCCGCAGATAGAGAGAAATCTGACGTAATCGAACTACTGCGCCTGCTTCTCGAAGCGATAGAACAGGTTCGGCTCGCTGACCATGTACAGCGTGCCGTTCTCGTCCATGGTCACGCCTTCGGCACGGGGAATGGTGTTCTTCAAGCCATTGAAGCCGCCGAGCAAGGTCATGAAGCTGACCTGCTCGCCCTTCTCGTCCAGTTCCAGCAACAGATGGGAGTCCGCCGACAGCGCCAGCAGGTGGCCGGTACGTGGGTCGACGGTCAGCGCCGACAGGTTGCGCATGTCCAGTTCAGTGCTGGCGAGCTTTTGCTTGGCGCCGGAGAGGGTCTGGCTGCCGTCGCTTTTCCAGGTGAACAGGGCCGGTGGGCGCTCTTCGCCGAGGATCAGCTGTTGGTTGCGCTTGTCCCAGGTCACCGCCTCAAAGGCTTTGTTCTGGTCCTTGGACGGGCCCAGGTCATAGGACGGGAAGTCGGCTTTGTTCAACTGCTGGGTCTGCGGGTCGACCTTGACGATGGTCAGGCTGTGCTGGCGCTCATCGACCACGGCCATCAGGCCGTTTTCCATCATGGTCACGCCTTCCGGGTTGTTCCAGCCGTTGAGCGGCATCTTGCGCAGCACGTCGCCTTGCAGGGTCAGTTCAACCAGGAACGGGTTCTTGCCCATCACCGAGAACAGGGTCTTGGTCAGCGGGTTGTAGGTGAGGTCCGAGGCTTCGTCCTTCTCCATGCCAGGCAGCAGCTTGGCGTCGATCACCGCGTGGTAGTCCGGGAGCCAGACGCTTTCCAGGCGCTCGGCCGGGGTTTCGAAGCCCTCCGCCACCCACAGCACGCCGCGGTCGTCCCAGTGCATCGCCCAGGCCACGCCGTAAATGATCGCGCCGGCGAGGAACAGCCAGGAATACCAGCGCATGGCAAGGCGTGAACGAAACGTGGGTTTTACGGATGGGAGAGGCACGGCCATTACGCTTTCCAGAAAGTCAGCTTTAGGGGATAGCACAGGATCACAAGGTCCGCGCGCAGGAGGCTGAGGATTATCCGGATGGGGTGTGAAAAAAATGCAAAAACCCGATTGGGTGGCAGTACACAGATCAAATGTGGGAGCGGGCTTGCTCGCGAATGCGGAGTATCAGTCACTGAATCTGTCACTGATACACCGCTTTCGCGAGCAAGCCCGCTCCCACATTTTTGACCGCGTTTCGCCAGGTATTCAGCGAACGCTGCTTTCGAAGCGGCTCACACCCGGCAATTCCAGCACCAGCTCGTCACCCACATTCAGCGGGCCCACGCCTGCCGGCGTACCGGTGAGGATCACATCCCCGGCCTGCAACGAGAAGCAGCCGGCCATGTACTGGATCATCGGGATGATCGGGTTGAGCATGATCGCGCTGTTGCCGTCCTGGCGCACTTCGCCGTTGATGGTCAGGCGGATGCCGATATCCGTCACATCCGGGAAAGTGCTGCCGACCACGAACGGGGCAATCACCGCAGCACCGTCAAACGACTTGGCGATTTCCCACGGCAGGCCCTTGGCTTTCAGCTCGGCCTGTTTGTCCCGCAGGGTCAGGTCCAGGGCCGGGGCGAAGCCGGAGATGGCGTCCAGCACTTCCTCGCGGCTCGGCTTGGCCGACAACGGCTTGCCGATCAACACCGCGATTTCCGCTTCGTAATGCACCGAACCGCGCTCGGTAGGGATGGCAAAACCGCCTTCCAGTGCCACTACGCAACTGCCAGGCTTGATAAACAGCAGCGGCTCGGTCGGTACCGGGTTATCCAGTTCCTTGGCGTGTTCGGCGTAGTTACGCCCGATGCACACCACCTTCCCCAGGGGAAAGTGAATATTGGTGCCGTCGACATACTTGTGCTGGTAGCTCATGGACCGACTCCTTCAGGGACTGTTAAACAGCGAAAATCTTGCCCGGGTTCATGATCCCGTTCGGGTCGAACACCGCTTTCACTGCCTTCATGTATTCGATTTCAACCGGCGAACGGCTGTAGGTCAGGTAATCGCGCTTGGTCATGCCCACGCCGTGTTCGGCGGAGATCGAGCCGTTGTACTTCTGCACGGTCTCGAACACCCACTTGTTGACGGTGGCGCACTTGGCGAAGAACTCGTCCTTGCTCAGGTTTTCCGGCTTGAGGATGTTCAGGTGCAGGTTGCCGTCGCCGATGTGGCCGAACCAGACGATTTCGAAATCCGGGTAGTGTTCGCCGACGATCGCGTCGATTTCCTGCAGAAAGGCTGGCACTTTCGACACAGTCACCGAAATGTCGTTCTTGTACGGCGTCCAGTGGGAGATGGTCTCGGAGATGTACTCGCGCAGCTTCCACAGGTTGTGCAGTTGGGTTTCGCTCTGGCTCATCACGCCGTCCAGCACCCAGCCCTGCTCGACGCAGTGTTCGAACGTGGCCAGGGCATCGTTGGCCACTTCTTCGGTGGTCGCTTCAAATTCCAGCAGCGCGTAGAACGGGCAGTCGGATTCGAACGGCGCCGGCACGTCGCCACGACCGAGGACTTTGGCCAGGGCCTTGTCGGAAAAGAATTCGAAGGCGGTCAGGTCCAGCTTGCTCTGGAAGGCGTGCAACACCGGCATGATCGAGTCGAAATCGGTGGTGCCGAGCACCATCGCGGTGAGGTTTTTCGGCGCCCGGTCCAGGCGCATGGTCGCTTCGACCACAAAGCCCAGGGTGCCTTCAGCGCCGATGAACAGCTGGCGCATGTCGTAGCCGGTGGCGTTCTTGATCAGGTCTTTGTTCAACTCCAGCAGGTCGCCCTTGCCGGTGACGACTTTCATACCGGCGACCCAGTTACGGGTCATGCCGTAGCGAATGACCTTGATCCCGCCGGCATTGGTGCCGATATTGCCGCCAATCTGGCTGGAACCCGACGAGGCGAAATCCACCGGGTAGTACAGGCCTTTTTCTTCGGCGACGTTCTGCAATTGCTTGGTGACCACGCCCGGCTGGCACACGGCGGTGCGGTCGGTGAGGTTCACGTCGAGGATCTGGTTCATATAGTCGAACGACACAACCACTTCGCCATTCGCAGCGACGGCAGCGGCCGACAGGCCGGTACGGCCACCGGACGGCACCAGCGCGACCTTGTGCTCATTGGCCCAACGGACGATGGCCTGCACCTGCTCGGTGGTCTTCGGGAAGACGATGGCCACCGGGGCCGGCGCGAAATGCTTGGTCCAGTCCTTGCCATAAGCCTCAAGGGAGTCAGCATCGGTCAGGACCTTGCCAGGCTCAACCAGGGTCTTCAGCTCATCAATCAGGGCAGGATGGGTCATCGACAGAACTCTCGAACAATTCATGGTCATCCTGAGAACGCTTCACGTCGCAGGAATGGGTGTTTAGCGGGGCACGTATGCTAGCATACCGCCCCCGCAGGATAGTGCCCAAGGGCGTTCTGCGGTGACGGCTTTCCTGCCGTCCGGGTCAGCTTGCGCTGCTCGATTCCCTGCCATTTTTCTCCGGGATACAGGTTTACGCAGATGAGCAAGACTTCTCTCGATAAGAGCAAGATCAAGTTCCTTCTTCTGGAAGGCGTCCACCCATCGGCCGTCGAAGTCCTGAAGGCCGCCGGGTACACCAGCATTGAGTACATCACCAGTTCTCTGCCGGAAGCCCAGCTCAAGGAAAAGATCGCCGACGCGCACTTTATCGGCATTCGCTCCCGCACTCAGCTGACCGAAGAGATCTTCGATCACGCCAAGAAGTTGGTAGCTGTCGGCTGTTTCTGCATCGGCACCAACCAGGTCGACCTCAACGCAGCGCGCGAGCGCGGCATCGCGGTGTTCAACGCACCGTACTCCAACACCCGCTCCGTTGCTGAGCTGGTATTGGCAGAGGCGATCCTGTTGCTGCGCGGTATTCCCGAGAAGAACGCTTCCTGCCACCGTGGCGGCTGGATCAAGAGCGCAGCCAACTCCTTCGAAATCCGCGGCAAGAAGCTGGGTATCGTCGGTTACGGCTCGATCGGCACGCAGTTGTCGGTACTGGCCGAAGGCCTGGGCATGCAGGTGTTCTTCTACGACACCCTGACCAAGCTGCCATTGGGTAACGCCACTCAGGTGTCGAGCCTGACCGAGCTGCTGGGCATGTCCGACATCGTGACCCTGCACGTACCGGAAACCGCTGAGACCCAGTGGATGATCGGCGAGAAGGAAATCCGCGCCATCAAGAAGGGCGGGATCCTGATCAACGCTGCACGCGGCACCGTGGTCGAGCTGGACGCCCTGGCCGACGCGATCAAGGACAAGCACCTGATCGGCGCCGCCATCGACGTGTTCCCGGTAGAGCCGCGCTCTAACGACGACATCTTCGAAAGCCCGCTGCGTGGCCTGGACAACGTGATCCTGACCCCGCACATCGGCGGCTCCACCGCTGAAGCCCAAGCCAACATCGGCCTGGAAGTGTCGGAGAAACTGGTCAAGTACAGCGACAACGGTACGTCGGTGTCCTCGGTCAACTTCCCGGAAGTGGCTCTGCCGGCGCACCCTGGCAAGCACCGTCTGCTGCACATCCACCAGAACATCCCTGGTGTGATGATGGAGATCAACAAGGTCTTCGCGGAAAACGGCATCAACATTTCCGGTCAGTTCCTGCAGACCAACGAGAAAGTCGGCTACGTGGTTATCGACGTAGACGCCGAGTATTCGGACCTGGCGCAAGAGAAGCTGCAACACATCAACGGCACTATCCGTAGCCGCGTGTTGTTCTAATCGTTAAACGCGCATAAAAAAGGGAGACCCTCGGGTCTCCCTTTTTTTGTCTGAACAAATCTTACTTGACGTTAACCGTGATGACTTTCGAGGCTACAGTCGGGTTGAACTGCATGTGCAGTTTGTCGCCGGCTACCAGTTGCAGCGTGTGCTTGCCTGGGGTGAGGGTCAGCTCGGTTTCGGTCTGGGCCTTGCCGTAGTGGATCACGGTGTCGGTGGCCGGGATCGGCACGCTGGCATCCGGCAACTCTTTCTGGTCGATCAGCAGGTGGTGGTGGCCGGTGCCCGGGTCCTGACTGGTGGCCGGGGCCAGTTTCAGACCTTCCATGCCGAATTTCACGGTGAAGGTTTTATCGACGGTGGCGCCATCTTTGGGCGACACGATGAACACTTTGGCACCTTCTGGTGGAGCGCTGCGCGGGATGCCATCAGCAGCGGTCGCCAGCATCGAAGCGCCCAGCAATAGGCTGGCCAGGGTTGCACGGGTCAAAAAGGCTTTCATTCACTTCTCCAGTTTTTCCGGGAAATCTGTAGGGTTATGACAACTTCGCGACAAATTGCTGTCCAAGGCATTCAACACCATAGCAAAGCGAGCCTGAACAACGCTTCGCTCATTCGAATTCTTTAGGAGCGACCATGCGTTTCCTGCCTGGCCTGTTACTTTTACTGCCCCTTGCAAGTCCCTTGGCCCATGCCGAACTGATCGACGATGTATTTGACCGCGGGGAACTGCGCATCGCAATGGAAGCCAACACCCCGCCCTTCAACTTCAAGGAAGGCGACAAACTCACCGGTTTTGAAGTGGAGCTGGGTGAGTTGCTGGCCAAGGAAATGGACGTACGTCCCTCCTTTATCACCGTCGATGCCGCCGAGTTGCTGCCCGGCGTGGAAAGCGCCAAGTACGACGTGGCCATCAACCATATCGCTATGACTCCTGAACTGGCGGATCGTTTCGACTTCAGCGAGCCCTACAGCTACTCCAGCGCACAGCTGATCGTGCGCAAGCAGGAACAGCGCCCGCTGGGCAGCTTTGCGGCGCTCAAGGGCAAGGCGTTGGGCGTGGCCCAGGGCAGCCAGTTTGTGGAGCAGGCGCGCACCGCCGAGGGCGTTGATTTGCGCAGCTATGCCGATGCCAGGCAGCCGATCAAGGACGTTGCCGATCAACAGATCGATGCCGCCATCAGTGATCGGCTGCTGATTCCCTACGCGATTCGCGACAGCCAGCTGCCGGTGAAGGAAGGCGCAGACGTCGGCCCGACGCTGAGCCTGGCGATTCCGTTCCAGAAGGGTAACCCGGCGTTCAAGGCCAGCCTGGACAAGGCCCTGCAACGAGTGAAGGCCGATGGCCGGCTGGCGGCGCTGTCGGAGAAGTGGTTCGGGATGGATGCGAGCAAGCCGGTGAAAAAGGCCGAATAAACGACTCGGTCAATGTGGGAGCGGGCTTGCTCGCGAATGCGGTGGCTCGGCTTGAGCATCGGGTGACTGACACTGCGCTTTCGCGAGCAAGCCCGCTCCCACATGTTGATCTATGTCGGGCTTGAGCATTTTGCCAGGGCCGCTGCCGCTTCGGGCAATTCCAGCTCACTGAACACCAGCACCCCATGGCGCTTGAGCAACGCCGCCGTCACGCCTTCGCCCGTGACCTTCACGCCGGTGAAGGTACCGTCATAGGTCAGCAGATTGCCGCACGACGGGCTGTTGGCCTTGAGTACGGCGACGCGGATATTGTGACGCTGTACCAGCGCCAATGCCTGGCGGGCGCCATCGAGGAAGGCTTCGCTGAAGTCTTCCCCCTGGGCCGTCAGCACCTGGGCGCGGCCTTCCCACACGTCAATCCCCTGCCCGCCCGGGATTTCGGCAGACGGCCGTGGCGTCGGCAAGCCACCCGCCACTTCCGGGCACACGGCAACCACCCGGCCTTCGGCCTGCCACGCGGCCAGTTGGTCGAAAGGCCCGCTGGCCCCTCCGTCGTAGCGTACCCGGTGCCCCAGCAGGCAGCGGCTGACCAGAATCTTTTGCATCATCAAAACGGCTCGTTGCCCCGCCGGCGAAACCAGCCAGTGAGGGACAGGCGTTCGCGGGTGGCGGGCATGACTTCATGGGGGATTTCCCCCGACAGGAATACCACCAGGCAACCGCCGGTGGGCACCACATCGTATTCGACGTCGCCCTTGAGGTACATGCGCAACTGGCCGCCATGTTCCGGCAGCCAGGCGTTGTTCAAGTAGATCACCGCCGACACCATGCGCCGGTCGTCATCGCGAAAACGGTCCACATGCTTGAGGTAAAACGCCCCCGGCGGGTACATCGCGAAGTGGCTTTCGAAGTCTTCCAGGCCCAGGAACAGGCCACGGTTCATCGCCACCCGCAGGCTGTCCATCAGCTCCAGGTAGTTATCGCAGGCCACCACCTCGCCCGGCTCCAGCCACTGGATATGGTCACCCCGGATGCCCTCGCGAATCTCCTGGGAAGGCCCCCGTCCGACCGCCGCGGGCGCCAATTCACCTTCGGCGGCGCGTTTTTGGCACTCAGCCGCCAGTTCGAGGGTCAGTGCCTCGGGCAGGAAGATATTCTGCTGCGACCAGCCTTGTGCGGCCAGGTCATCGACAATGCGTAACAGCAGCGGGTGATCGGAGGGTATGGGCATGGCGCGCATAGTATCCATACGCCTGTGAATCCGACAGAGCCGCCGAGCGTCTGAATACACTTTAGTCAGGTGACCGATAGGATTTCTCGACAAATCCTACGCCCGACACGGACAATAGTGGCCGACTGACAGGAGTCCATATGCGTCGTTTGTTTTTTTCCTTGCTGATGTTCTGCGTTTTGCCCGCCTGGGCAGACAGCCATGACCAGTTGTACAAGGTCGCCGGCTGGGCAGACCAGCGCGCGCATTTTAATGACGCCCTCAGTGCCGCCCAGCAACGCTACCGCAACAGCCTGCCGCCGGCGGTGTATCAGGCGCTGGTGGACAACAGCAATAAACGCTTCGCGCCCCAGTCGGTAGACCAGCGCGCCGAAGCGCAACTGCGCAAGAATTTGGCGGACCCTAAGCCGGCACTGGCCTTCTTCCAGTCGCCGCTGGGCCGCAAGATTGTCGCCGCCGAGTTGCTGGCCACCCGCCGCGATCAACTGGCGAAGAACGCCCAGGGCTTGCCGCACATGGAAGCCGATGCCACCCGCAGCCTGATCATCGGCCACCTGGCCCAGGCCTTGCCTGCGCGGGAAGCCGGGGCTGAAGTCAGCCTGGCGATTGCCGGCGTGGCGGCCGACAGCTTGAGCCAGATGATCCCCGGGCTGTTGGGCGGCGGCCAGGCGCAGGGCATGTTGAACGGCCAGCGTGAGCGCCTGATGCAGCAGATTGGCAATGATCTGAACAACACGCTGTTGTACGTCTACCGGGATTTGTCCGACCCGGAGCTGGAAGAGTTCGCGACGTTCGCGGAGTCGCCGGAGGGCAAGGCGTACTACAAGGCGGCACTGGCGGCGATTCGCGCCGGGCTGGCGGTCGGCCAAAGCACCTCAAGCCTGGCGCAGTAACCCTGTGGGAGCGGGCTTGCTCGCGAAGACGGTGTGCCAGTCACTGGTTATGCTAACTGATCGACCGCCTTCGCGAGCAAGCCCGCTCCCACATTTGGATTGCGTTATTTCAGGTGGTCGGTGAGAAACCCGAAGTATTGCTGCCGAATCTCCGGAATCTCATTCGCCAAGTGATGCCTGCCACGCGGCAGCATCAACACCTCCGGTTGGTCGAACTTGCTGCGCAGCACCTTCAGGTTGTGCTGCCAGTCCACCGTCATGTCTTCCTCACCCTGCACGATCAACGGCCGCCGCGTGCTGCGTGGCGCCGCTTCAACACGTTTGATCCAGCGCGCCAGGGCGCCCACCCAGGCAGTCGGCAACTGCCGTGGCTGCAATGGGTCGGCCTCCAGGAACGGCTTGAACTGCGGGTCGTTGGTGTTATCGCTGAAGCGCCGGGCAATGCCTTTGACGAACGGCCGGAGCAGGTAATAACTGAGCTGCGACCAGCCCCAGGCGCGGGGCCGCACCAGCGGTGACAACAGGAACGTCTTGCCCTGGGCCGGGCTGTCGACGCCATGGCTAAGCAGGTGATCCACCACAATCGCGCCGCCGGTGCTTTGCCCGAACAAGTGCCACGGCTGCGGCAACTGCAGCGCCTTGGCCTGTTCAAACAACGCCTGCACCACGTCCTGGTACACCGCAAAGTCATCAATGCTGGCCCGCTCGCCGCTGGACAGGCCGTGGCCCGGCAAGTCGCAGGCGATCACCACAAAACCCTGGTCCAGCGCCCAGTCCACGGCATGCCGGTACAGGCCCATATGGTCGTAGAAGCCATGGAACAGGAACATCGTCGCCACCGGCACCGGTGGCCACCACACCTGGCAGACCACGTCGAACCCATCCACCGCAAACCGCCCCAGGCGGCTTGTCGCGGGCACCTTGCGGGCAGCGAGGTCCAGGCCGTAGAAGCGCTGGTAGACCCGGGCCTCGGCTGAAAGCGGCTGCGCGTCCACCAGTGGGCGCAAGCTTTCGCGTAGATGATCAGGGTCAAACGTAACGGGCATAAGAACTTCCAGACTGTGGCTTCAACGCATTGAACAGATGAATATCGAGCCGCGATATTCATCTGTCAGGGCAAGCATGGCAAGCTACGCGTCCTCCGAGGATTGATCCAAATGCGACAGCCCTACCGCACCACCCTCTTCGCCAGCCTGATCGTGATCATTTGCGCCGGGGTGTTGTGGGCGGCGTATGACTGGTTCCAGGGACGCTACCTGCGGGCATTCAGTGAGCATACGGCGGTGTTTTCCGGTGACAGCCTGAGCCTGCCGGCCGAGCTTGCCGGCCCGGGCCCGATCCGCCTGGTGCACTTCTGGGACCCCGCCTGCCCGTGCAATGTCGGCAACCAGCAGCACCTTGGCGAGTTGATCGAGCAGTACGCCCCCCAGGGCGTGGAGTTCTATTCCCTGCAGAAAGCCGGCAGCCACGGGCAGTTGCCCGCCACCCTGGGCTCGATGAAGGCCCTCAAGGCCGTGCCCGGTGCCCAGCATCTGCCGGCCAGCCCTGCCGTGGGCATCTGGGACCGCAGCGGCAAGCTGGCGTATTTCGGGCCCTACAGCGAAGGGTTGACGTGTAACTCCAGCAACAGCTTTATCGAGCCGATCCTGCAAGCCCTCGAAGGCGGACGCGAGGTCAATGCGACCCACACCCTGGCGGTGGGCTGTTATTGCGAGTGGAACGGGGAAACGTCTCCACCCTGACTCGGCAAGCTGAACAGATGCTGTTCGTTCGACAAACTCGAACAACTGTATCGGCACGCTCCTGTATCGTAAGCAACTAGCCGTACAAGCAGACGACACGGGAACACATGAGCCAATTAACCATCATCCTCTGGATACTCAACGTCATCGTTGATACGTCCGGCCAGTTGGCGTTCAAAGCCGCAGCCTCAGCCAGCGCCGAGCATGACGGCATGGCCCACTGGCGCCATATGCTCAAGCGTCCGTGGATCTGGCTGGGCATCATCTGCTATGTGTTCGAATTCGTGCTGTGGCTGGCCTTCCTGACACTGGTGCCGTTGTCGGTCGGGGTGATGCTGGGCTCCATCAATATTGTCGTGATCATGATTGCCGGGCGTTTCCTGTTCAAGGAAAGCCTGAGCAAATGGCGGTTGATCGGCATCATGCTGATCGCCTGTGGCGTGACCGTCGTGGGGTTCGAGTAATGAAACGGTTTTATATCCTCGGTTTTCTGTCGCTGATCATTTTCGATACCTTGGCGCAGGTCAGTTTCAAGTTCGCCTCGATTCATGCCGAACCGCTGACGATGGACGCCGCCTGGTTGATCCGCGTGTTCGGTGCGCCATGGATCTACGGCGCATTCGTGGGCTACATCGGCGCGTTTTTCACCTGGATGACGCTGTTGAAATACGCCCCGGTGGGCCCGGCGTTTGCGGCCTCCCACCTGGAGCTGATCAGCGTGACGCTGATCTCCGTGTGGCTATTCAATGACACCTTGACCCTGCCCAAGGTCGTCGGCGGCGCGCTGATCATTGCGGGCATCCTGTGCCTGGCGCGCAGCGAAGACAAAGAATGCAAGACCGTCGAGGCCGAACCCTCGCAGACGCTGGCGTCATGACGCCCGTTGTCAGCCAGCGGGAGATTCCGCCAACGGCGGGGCTTCCCCTGCGCTGGCAGGACTTGTTCAACCGCTCGGGCGACCTGGCCCGCGACCTGGCCCGACAGCTCGACATCCCGCTGCCGGCCCTGCCCTGCTCCGGCACCGCCGCGCTGATCATGGCGCTGCGGGTGTTGCAGCAGCGCACGCCGGGGCGCACCGAGCTTATCGTGCCGGCCTATACCTGCCCGCTGGTGGCCCTGGCGGCCCATCACTGCCCGCCTTTGCGCGTGGTAGCGTGCGATCTGCAGCCCGGCAGCATCGACCTGGACGAACACCAGCTGGCGCAGCTGTGCAACCAAAACACCTTGGCGATCGTCGTCACTCACCTGGCCGGGCGTGTGGCGGATGTGGAGGCTGCCAAGCGCATTGCCGAGCCACTCGGCATTGCGGTGATCGAAGACGCCGCCCAAGCCATGGGCGCACTGGATGATGGAAAAAGCGTCGGACTGAAAGGCGACATCGGCTTTTTCAGCATGGCGCTGGGCAAAGGCCTGACGACGGCTGAAGGCGGTGTGTTATTCAGCCGGGATCCGGTGCTGCATCAGGCGTTGCACCAGCAATGCCGGCAGGACTTGCCCTTCAGCCTGCGCTGGGAAGTGCAACGCAGCGCCGAGCTGTGGGGCTATGCCGCGGCGTATCAGCCCCGCGGGCTGAAGTACGTGTACGGCAAACCGCTGCGGGCGGCGCTGGCGCGGGGCGATGAAGTGGCGGCGGTGGGCGATGATTTTTCCGTCAACGATATTCCGTTGCACCGGTTGGGCGGCTATCGCCAGAAGGTCGGCGCCGCAGCCCTGGCACGCTTGCCCGAGCATTTGCAGCAAGGCCGCCTGCGGGCCTTGCGTCGCGTGGCGCAGCTGAGCAGCTTGCCCGGCGTGTCGGTGTTGACCGACAGCCCGGGCCAGCAAGGCACCTGGCCGTTCCTGATGGTGGTGATGCCCAGCGCACAAACCCGCGATACCGCGATGGCGCAGCTGTGGACGGCAGGCCTGGGCGTGACCCGCCTGTTCATCCACGTATTGCCGGGCTACCCGGCACTCACCCCGCTGTTACAGCAAGGCGCCGATGTCCCCCGCGCGCAAAGCTTCGCCGCCCAGACACTGTCGATCAGCAATAGCCACTGGCTGACGGACGAGCTGTTCGAGCACGTGCTGGATCATCTGCGGCGGATTCTTAAACGCTAGGCCCAGCTTTGATCGATACGGGTCAACAAGCGCGCATTCAGCTCATTCTGCTGCTGTTGCCAGATCACCACCTGGTTCTCCGGCAGCTCTTCCTGGCCATCCGACGCACTCAGCCAGCGCTTGAACTTGCTCTGGTAGTGGTAGGCGGACACGTCGCCGGTAATGTCCGCGCCAATAATGCTGCCGTGGCAGGCGTCGATCAGCGCATTCAAATGCCTCTCCAGAAACTCGCCCTGGTCCCAATTGGTATTCACCACCTGCGGGCTCAGCACGTCTTTGTCGATGGAGAGATACACCGGCAGCGAAGGGTCGAGCTGCGCCAGGAACGCGCTCATCAACTCGTCCGCGCTGGTGAATGCACGATTGCTGCGGCCTGCGCCGATCCAGTTCAACCAACGGGTATCGACGTTGGTGTTCCAGTAGGTCAGCTTGCGTTTCACCAGCGGCGACCAGTGATTCTCCCAGGCGTGCTTGAGGGAAATGTCCGGCGAGCCAATGCCCAGCACGTGAACGTGCTCGACCTGCGGCAGGCGGCTGGCCCAGTAGACCCAGGACCCACAATGGATACCAAACGGATAACGCATGTTGTCCGGGTGGTTATCGCAAATGATCAACTGGATCTTTTGCTGGGTGGGAAGACGGTTCAACAACAGCTGGCTGAGGTGGTGATAATCACCGCTGCCGGTAAACACACAGCCGTAGTCGCTGGGCATCTGCGCGTGCAGGGAGCTCTCCAGCTCCTTGAACTGCGCCCAGCGGCAGCCGAAACGGATTTTCTCCTGCCAGGCTTGCAACGGCAGGGTAAGGGCGCCGGGAATGTTATTCACGGCCCCGTCAAAATCGAGGATCAATGCGGGACGGGCCTGGCTCATGCGGTTTGCTCCTGCTGCCACTGGGTATCGCTTTCAAAATGGTGCCGGAAACGGTTCATCACTTTGCGCAGCAGCGGGTTCCTCACCCACACCAGATGGCGGGTAAACGTGAACTTGGCGCCGAGGCTGGACTTGACCTGTGGGTCGGTCCACCCCGCGACATAAAACTGCAGGCCCTTTTCCAGGGCGAACTCCAGGTTCACAAACCAGCTGACGAAGTACAGGTTGTGCTCCAGCGCCAGCGGGTAGTTCAGGCCGATGTACTTGTCGAGCAACTTGCCGTCTTGCTGGTAGCACAGGTTATAGCCAACCAGTTCGTCTTCGTCCCAGTAGCAGAACACATGCCCGCCGCTGTCGGCATCTGTGAGCAACTGGATGAAGAATTCGGGCGTGAGCAAGTCGAAGTGGATTTCGCTCTGTGCGTACACCGCCTTGTACAGCCGATACAGTTCCTGCTGCCATTGCTCATCGCTGAAGCGGGCATCGCCGGTGTCCAGGATCTCGATGCGCAGCTCATCACGGCTGCGCAGCTTGCGGCGGATATTGCGGCGACGGCTGTGGGACAACCGCGACAGATACTCATCCGTCGAGCTGAAGTCGATCGGTACATAGGCCAGCGCCTGGCCCTCTACATTGATGAATCCGCGCTGGGTGCAGGCCTCGATCAACGCGTGTGCGTAGCGATTGTCCTCAACGCTGAGCAGCGGAGAATCCAGCGGCACATCCTTGACGATGGTGAGCTTGCGTTGCGGTGCACACTCCTGTTGCAGCCATTGCGCCATGTCCTGTGGCGGTACGTTCAGCGGGAACGGGGAATATTCGCTGACCGTGGTGCCGATAAAACAGGTGTCGATATGCAGCCATGACTGCCACAAACGGTACCCCGGCCAACTGCGCAGGCGGCTACGCAGCTCATCGTCGGCGGTGGTCTGCAGGTCGAACCGGGTGAAAAAGTACGGCAGTCCCTGTACTGACAGCTGGGCAGTGAAACCCACCGGCGGGTATCGCAAAAAATTGCTGATCAGCGATGGCGTTTCCATGCAGCAGGCATAAGGCACCTGTGCACGGCTGGGATCTGTCATAAATTGCATTCCGAAAGTGATAGCAAAGGCGCGCCCGGATGACGGGGTGAATCATCGCGCCGCTGGTTTCATGTAACAGAGTAAACATAATACTCCGCCCACCCGCGGCCCACTTCAGAACCCCCACTTCATGCAGCTCAGGTTCAGGGAGCACGAACCCGAGAGCATTTTCCGCAGCGCTCGCCAAACCCACTAAACTGCCCGAATCTTCACGGTGACCGACTAATAAGGGACAACCCATGAAACGCATCCTGACCGCGCTGGCCATCCTGCTCGCAGCCCTTATGGTTGGCGCCGGCTGGTACGTGTACAGCAAGCAGCCGACTCGCCAGGGCACGGTGGAGCTGGCCCACCTGCAAGGCTCGGTCACCGTGCGCTACGACGACCGAGGCGTGCCGCATATCCGCGCCGAGAATGAGACCGACCTGTACCGCGCCCTCGGCTACGTGCATGCCCAGGACCGGTTGTTCCAGATGGAGATCATGCGGCGCCTGTCCCGTGGCGAGCTGGCCGAGGTGCTGGGGCCCAAATTGCTGGAAACCGACAAACTGTTCCGCAGCCTGCGCATTCGCGAGCGCGCCTTGAGCTACGTCGAACACATGGACCATGAGTCTGCGTCCTGGAAGGCCCTGCAAGCCTACCTGGACGGGGTCAACCAGTATCAGGACAGCCACGCCAAACCCATGGAGTTCGACGTACTGGGCATCCCCAAGCGTCCGTTTACCGCCGAAGACACCATCAGCGTCGCCGGCTACCTGGCCTACAGCTTTGCCGCCGCCTTTCGTACCGAACCGTTGCTGACCTACGTCCGCGATCAACTGGGCAACGATTACCTGAAGGTCTTCGACCTCGATTGGCAACCCAAGGGCGCACTGAACCTGGCAGCCGGTGACTGGAAAGACCTCGGCGCCATCGCCCAGTTGAGCGAACAGGCCATGGCCGACAACGGCCTGCCGCAGTTCGAAGGCAGCAACGCCTGGGCCATCAGCGGCAGCCGCACCAAGAGCGGCAAGCCGTTGCTGGCGGGTGACCCGCATATCCGCTTCTCGGTGCCATCGGTGTGGTACGAGGCGCAGCTGTCAGCGCCGGGCTTCGAGCTTTACGGTTATCACAACGCGCTGGTGCCGGTGGCGTTCCTGGGCCACAACAAGGATTTCGGCTGGAGCCTGACCATGTTCCAGAACGATGACCTCGACCTGATCGCCGAGAAGGTCAACCCGGACAACCCCAACCAGGTCTGGTACCACGACAAGTGGGTGGATATGACCAGCAGCGAGCAACAGATCGCGGTCAAGGGCCAGGACCCGGTGACCATGACCCTGCGCACCTCGCCCCACGGCCCGATCATCAATGACGTGCTCGGCGAAAACGCCGGCAAGACGCCGATTGCCATGTGGTGGGCATTCCTGGATACCGAAAATCCGATCCTCGACGGTTTCTATCAGCTCAACCGTGCCGATACCCTCGCCAAAGCGCGTGCGGCGGCGGCCAAGGTCCAGGCGCCTGGCTTGAACATCGTATGGGCCAATGCCAAGGGCGATATCGGCTGGTGGGCGGCGGCGCAATTGCCGATCCGCCCGGCCGGGGTCAACCCGGGCTTTATCCTCGACGGCAGTACCGCCCAGGCGGACAAGCTCGGTTTCTACCCATTCAGCGCCAACCCCCAGGAAGAAAACCCGGCCCGCGGTTATGTGGTGTCCGCCAATGCCCAGCCCGCGTCACCCACCGGCATGCCGATCCCCGGGTATTACAACCTGGCAGACCGTGGCCAGCAGTTGAACGCGCAACTGAGCGACAACAGCGTGAAATGGGACGTGGACAACAGCCAGGCCTTGCAGCTCGGCACCACCACCGCCTACGGCCCACGGCTGCTGGCACCGCTGCTGCCGGTGCTGCGTGACGTGGTCAAGGACCCGGCGCAGTTGAAGCTGGTGGAGCAACTGGCAGCCTGGAAAGGCGATTACCCGCTGGACTCCACCAGTGCCACGCTGTTCAACCAGTTCCTGTTCAACCTCACTGACGCGGCGTTCCACCCGAAACTGGGCGATGGGATGTTCAAGACCTTGCTCACCACTCGGGTAGTGGACGCAGCCTTGCCGCGCCTGGCCGCTTCAGCGGATTCGCCGTGGTGGGATGGCCACCGCGCCGAGACCGTCAAGCTTGCCTGGGACAACAGCCTGCAACACCTCAAGGCGACCTTTGGTGAGGATCCATCGCAGTGGCAATGGGGCAAGGCCCACACCCTGACCCACGGCCATCCACTGGGCTCGCAGAAGCCGTTGGACAAGATCGTCAACGTAGGCCCGTTTGCCGCTCCCGGCACCCATGAAGTGCCCAACAACCAATCCGCACAGATCGGCCCGGCGCCGTGGCCGGTGACGTACGGGCCGTCGACCCGACGCCTGATTGATTTCGCCGATGCCGCACATGGGCTGACCATCAACCCGGTCGGGCAGAGTGGTGTGCCGTTCGACAAGCACTATTCCGATCAGGCGGAGACGTACATCGAAGGCGGGTATGAGCAGGCGCATTTTAATGATGAGGAAGTGACGGCGAATACTCGTAGTACGCTCAAGCTGTTGCCGGCCCGGACACCGCAATAACTGAAGAAACAAAAAACCAATGTGGGAGCGGGCTTGCTCGCGAATGCGGTGGATCAGTCAATACATCTGGTGACTGACACTCCGCATTCGCGAGCAAGCCCGCTCCCACATTTTGATTTGCGTTGTTGCTTCTAGCGGGTACGCAGCCGCCCCGGCGCCTCACCGTAGGTTTCCTTGAATTTCTTGCTGAACGCCGCCTGGGATTGATACCCCGCCCGAGCGGCAATATCCGTCAGGCTCAGCCGCGACTGATGCAGCAGGTTGAACGCCAGCTCCATGCGCAACTGCGTCAGCAACACCCACGGCGACACGCCCGCCACTTTGACAAACCCACGCATGAAGGTCGCCCGGGACATCGACGCGGCGCTGGCCAGGCTGTCGATGGTCCACTCATGCCCAGGATCCGCCAGCATCGCCTGCCAGGCCTTGCCCAGGCGTTTGTCGGTCAACAAGGCAAAGGTGCCCGCCACCGGCGCTTGCTGCGTCAGCCATGCCCGCAGGATCAGGGTGAACAACGCCGACGACAGCGCATCAATGAAAAACCGCGCCCCCAGCCGCTGCCCGTCCGCCTCGCTGCGCAGCAGTGCGATCAATGCCGCCAGCTGCCCATCGGCCTGCCATTGCCGGCTGGACACCACCAGGTAGTCCGGCAACGCACTGAACAGCAACGACTGGCGGTTGTAGCGAAAGCTGCCGCAGAGCATGTCCACGTCCGGCTGCTCACCGCCCAGGCGATGGATCGGCAGCAAGCCGCCTTCGATCACGGTCTGCGCCACCGGCTTTACCCGCGCGCCCTGGCTGCGCACCAGGTGCGTCGCGCCACCGGGCATCAACAGGATGTCGCCCTCCTCCAGCGTCACCTGCTGCCCGCCGGACAATTCGGCGCGGCACGTGCCCGCCAGCACAATGTGATACGGCGCCACGCCCACCGGCTCGGGCTCGTGGTCCATGGCCCAGGCGCCCTGGAACTGGCAACGCAAGTCCAGGCTGCCCCGCAGGTTGGCCAACGCGATGAGGGTGTCGATGGAGTTCATTTGCGAGCATCGGTCAAAAAGGTGAGTGGATCGAACAAAAGCGCCAAACCTGAACCGCGCACACTGGCTTCACACCCAACCCGTTCAGGAGTTAACACGATGTTCAATAACTGGTCCGACTTGCTGCCTACCGTGAAGAAAGCCTTTGGCGCGCTGGGCAAGAGCAACCCGAAGATGGTCAAAGCCTACATGGCGCTGGGGGAAGCAGCCGAGGAAAATGACGTCCTCGATGCCAAGACCCGCGAGCTGATTTCCATCGCCGTGGCCATCACCACCCGCTGTGACGGCTGCATCGGCGTGCATGCCGACGCGGCGATCAAGGCCGGCGCCACCCGCGAAGAAGTGGCCGCGACCCTGGCCACCGCGATCTCGCTGAATGCCGGCGCGGCGTATATCTACTCGCTGCGCGCCCTGGAAGCCTATGACACGCTCAAACCGGCGCCGCAAAATTAAGCCGGAATTGTTGCGGCGTCACGCCCAGCCGGCGATTGAACACACTGCGCATGTGCTGGGCATCGCGAAAGCCGCATTGATACGCCACGGTCTTGAGCGGTGCGTGGGTGCTTTCGAGCATCACCCGCGCCGCATCCACCCGCGCCCGCTCGACGAACTCCGCCGGAGTGATCTGCGCTTCCCGGGCAAATACCCGCGAGAAGTTGCGCGCGCTCATGTTGGCGGCTTTGGCCAGGTCGGCGATGGTCAGGTCGCCCGTCAGGTTGGCCAATACATACAGCTGCACCAGCGCCACCGCCGAGGTGGCTTGCGCGTGGGGTGTCAGGAACGGGCTGAACTGCGACTGCCCGCCGGAACGCTGGGTGAACACCACCAGGCGCTTGGCCACGCTGAGGGCGACTTCCGGGCCGTGGTCCTGGGCCAGCAGGTACAGCGACAGGTCTATGCCCGCCGTCACCCCGGCCGAGGTGTAGAGGTTGCCGTCCTGCACATAGAGGCGGTCGGCTTCGACCTGGGCCGATGGGCATAAGGCGGCCAGATCGGCAGCGTCGCCCCAGTGGGTGGTGACGGTGCGCCCGTCCAGCAACCCGGCGCGGGCGAGCATGAAGGCACCGTTGCAGATGGAGCCGAAGCGCCGGGCTCGCGCACTGGCGTCACGCAGCCATTGATTGAACACCGGGCCGAAATCCTCGAAGGGCAGCTGCGGCCCGCCGGCCATCAACAGCAAGTCGTAAGGCTCAAGGGCCTCGCTGAAATGCCGGTGTGCCTGCAAGGACAAGCCGTTGGAACAGGCCATGTTGCCGTGCCCCAGGCCAATCACCTCCAGCTGGTAATGCGCCTCGGGCGGCAGAAAACGGTTGGCCTCGCAGAACACATCCAGGGGCCCGGTCACGTCCAGTGACTGGACGCCGGGGAAGATCAGGATGGCGACGGTTTTGCCCATGAGCAGAAACACCTTTTTCTAACTGAATAAACACAACCCTTGTAGGAGCTGGCTTGCCGGCGATGCAGACACCTCGGTGTAGCAGGTATACCGAGGTGATGCTATCGCAGGCAAGCCAGCTCCTACATTTGATCGCGCATAGCCTTGGCGCGATATCGCGGCACATTGGCCGGGATCGCATCCTCGCCGCGATGGCCCCTTCGCGGGCGCGCGACCAGACTGGACTCATCGGCGCCAACCCCGGCGCTTTCTTGAGGAGAACGACCATGAGCACCACCATCGCCGGCATCAAGATCCCGGACAGCGCCCTGGCCAAGGCCACCACCGAATACATCCGCGACATCGAATCCGACCTGCTCTACCACCACTCCCGCCGGGTGTTCCTGTTCGGCGCATTGAGCGGCGAGCGCCAGCAGTTGGCCTATAACCCGGAGTTGCTGTACGTCGGCGCGATGTTCCACGACCTGGGCCTGGTGGAAGGTCACCGCAGTGACGACGAACGCTTTGAAGTGGACGGCGCCAACGCGGCGGCGGACTTTCTCAAGCCTTACGGGTTGAGCGATGACGACATCGAACAGGTGTGGTTGTCCATCGCCCTGCACACCACACCGGGGGTGCCCAAGCACTTGCGTCCAACCGTGGCGTTGGTGACGGCGGGCGTGGAAATGGATGTGCTGGGAATGGAGTACGCGGCGTTTACCAGCGTGCAGCGCGAAGCGGTGGTGCATGCGCATCCACGGGGTGAAGGGTTCAAGGAGTGCATCATCTGCGCGTTTGCCGACGGCCTGCGCCATCGTCCGCAGACTACGTTTGGCAACGTGAAGACCGATGTGCTGGTGGATCAGGAGCCGGGGTTCAAGCCGATGAACTTCGTCGAGGTGATTCGCAAGTCGCCTTGGACTGCTTAACCCGAATTGGAATGCAATCAAAATGTGGGAGCGGGCTTGCTCGCGAAGGCAGTGGATCAGTCAATACATCCGGTGACTGACACTGCGCTTTCGCGAGCAAGCCCGCTCCCACATTTTTGATCCGGTTTCTTCAGGGCTACCTGATTAGACCGGTGCTGGAGCCCGACGCGAATCCGCCGGCTTCTCCCAACCATCCGCAGCCGCTTCTTCAATCGCCTGCTGGATCGCTTTCTTGCGGTGCTCTTCCGCACGACGGCTGAAGAACCACACCAGGAAGGTCACGATCGACACCGCCAACAGAATCAGGCTGGCCACGGCGTTGATCTCGGGTTTAACCCCCAGGCGAACCGCCGAGAATACTTCCATCGGCAACGTGGTCGAACCCGGCCCCGACACGAAGCTGGCCAACACCAGGTCATCCAGCGACAGCGCGAACGACATCATGCCGCCCGCCGCCAGCGACGGCGCGATCATCGGGATGGTGATCAGGAAGAACACCTTCCACGGCCGCGCACCCAGGTCCATGGCTGCCTCTTCAATCGACAGGTCCAGCTCACGCAAGCGCGCCGACACCACCACCGCCACATACGCCGAACAGAACGTGGTGTGGGCGATCCAGATGGTCACCAGGCCACGTTCCTGCGGCCAGCCGATCATCTGCGCCATGGCCACGAACAGCAGCAACAGCGACAGGCCGGTGATCACTTCCGGCATCACCAGCGGCGCCGTCACCAGGCCGCCGAACAGCGTGCGGCCCTTGAACTGGCTGATGCGCGTCAGCACGAACGCCGCCAATGTACCGAGTGCCACCGCCGCAATCGCGGTGTAGCAGGCGATTTCCAGGGAACGACCGACCGAGCCCATCAACTGGGTGTTGTCCAACAGGCCGACGTACCACTTGATCGACCAACCGCCCCACACCGTCACCAGTTTGGATTCGTTGAACGAGTAGATCACCAGGATCAGCATCGGCAGGTAGATGAACAGCAACCCCGCCACCAGCATGAAGCTTGAGAAACTGACGCGCTTCATATCTTGCCCTCCATCTCTTTGGCTTGGCTGCGGTTGAACAGGATGATCGGCACGATCAGGATCGCCAGCATCACCACCGCCAGGGCAGACGCCACCGGCCAGTCACGGTTGTTGAAGAATTCTTGCCACAACACTTTACCGATCATCAGGGTTTCCGGACCGCCCAGCAGTTCCGGGATCACGAACTCGCCCACCACCGGGATAAACACCAGCATGCAGCCGGCGATGATGCCGTTCTTGGACAGCGGCACGGTGATTTTCCAGAAGCTGTTGAAGGTGCTCGAACCCAGGTCCGACGCGGCTTCCAGCAGGCTCTGGTCGTGCTTCACCAGGTTGGCGTACAGCGGCAGGATCATGAACGGCAGGTACGAATAGACCACGCCGATATACACCGCGATGTTGGTGTTGAGGATCTGCAGCGGTTCGTTGATCAACCCGATGGACATCAGGAAGCCGTTGAGCAAACCGTTGTTGCTGAGGATGCCCATCCACGCGTAGACCCGGATCAGGATCGCAGTCCAGGTCGGCATCATGATCAGCAGCACCAGCACGGTCTGGATTTCCTTGCGTGCGCTGGCAATGGCGTAGGCCATCGGGTAGCCGATCAGCAGGCAGAGGATGGTGCTGAAAAACGCCATCTTCAGCGAGCCCAGGTACGCCGCGATGTACAACTCGTCATCGCCCAGCATCCCGTAGTTGGCCAGGTTCAGCACCAACTGCAGTTTCTGTTCAACGAAGGTGTAGATCTCGGTGTAAGGCGGGATCGCTACGTCGGCTTCGGCAAAGCTGATCTTCAAGACGATGAAGAACGGCAGCATGAAGAACAGGAACAACCAGAGGAAAGGGATCCCGATGACCACATGCCGGCCACCGGGGGTTATTCGTTGCAGCTGGCGTTTGAACTTCTTCATGTTCATGAGCGAAGTACCACGCCGCTGTCGTCTTCCCACCACACGTACACCTGGTCGCCCCAGGTAGGGCGCTGGCCACGGCGTTCGGCGTTGGCCACGAAGGATTGCACCAGCTTGCCGCTCGGCAATTCGACGTAGAACACCGAATGGCCGCCGAGGTAGGCGATGTCGTGCACCTTGCCGCTGGACCAGTTGTGCTCGCAGGTCGGCATTTCGGTGGTCACCAGCAGCTTTTCAGGGCGGATGGCGTAGGTCACCGACTTGTCTTCCACCGAAGTGGCGATGCCGTAGCCGACGTAGATATCGCGGTCCAGGTCCGGGCACTTGAGTACCGCGTGGCCTTCGGCGTCGTCCACCACCTGGGTGTCGAAGATGTTGACGTTGCCGATGAACTCGCACACCAGGCGGCTGGTCGGCGTTTCATAGATGTCGATCGGGCTGCCGATCTGGGCGATCCAGCCCAGGTGCATGATCGCGATGCGCTCGGCCATGGTCATGGCTTCTTCCTGGTCGTGGGTCACCATCACGCAGGTCACGCCCACGCGCTCGATGATCTCCACCAGCTCCAGTTGCATCTGCGAACGCAGCTTCTTGTCGAGTGCGCCCATCGGCTCATCGAGCAGCAGCAGTTTCGGACGCTTGGCCAGGGAACGCGCCAGCGCCACCCGCTGACGCTGGCCGCCAGACAGCTGGTGCGGCTTGCGCTTGGCGTACTGGCTCATCTGCACCAGCTTGAGCATCTCGGCCACACGGGCGTCGACCTCGGCCTTGGGGATCTTGTCCTGCTGCAGGCCAAACGCGATGTTCTGGGCCACGGTCATGTGGGGGAACAAGGCGTAGGACTGGAACATCATGTTGATCGGCCGCTCGTACGGCGGCATGTCGGTGATGTCCACACCGTCGAGGTAAATGCGTCCTTCCGTTGGGCGCTCGAAGCCTGCGAGCATGCGCAGCAAGGTGGATTTGCCCGAACCCGATCCGCCGAGCAAGGCGAAGATTTCGCCTTTCTTGATTTCCAGGGACACATCGTCCACCGCAATCGTCTCGTCGAACTTCTTCGTGACCCGGTCGATTTTGACCAGCACCTTTTTCGGTGTCTGGTCGCCCTCGAGGGCTTTCTTATAGGCGCCGGAGGCAACTGCCATTTACGAAACTCCCAGAATAAAAAGAGTGCAGCTCGCCCAATACGGGCCAGCCTTGGATAGTTTGAGCGTTAAGCCTTACTTGCCCGTCTTGACCTTGGTCCAGCTACGGGTCATCAAACGTTGCACTTTCGGGGGTAGCTCGAAGTTGACAAAAGTCCGGTCGAGAACCGCCTGCGGTGGGTAAACCGCTTCGTCGGTGCGTATCGATTGCTCCATCAGTTTGTCCGCCCCTGGGTTAGGGTTGGCGTAACCGACGTAATCACTGACCTGAGCGATCACTTCAGGTTTCAGCAAATAGTTGATGAAGGCGAGGGCCTCTTTGACGTTGGTGGCATCCTTGGGGATGGCCAGCACGTCGAACCACAGGTTGCCGCCTTCTTTCGGAATCACGTAGGCGATGTTCACGCCCTTGCCCGCCTCGGCTGCACGAGCCTTGGCCTGGAACACATCACCGGAGAAGCCGGCCGCCACGCAGATGTTGCCGTTGGCCAGGTCCGAGATGTATTTGGAAGAATGGAAGTAGGTCACGTAGGGACGCACTTTCAGGAGTTTCTCTTCAGCCTTCTTGTAGTCTTCAGGGTTGGTGCTGTTGGGGTTGAGGCCCATGTAGTTGAGCACCGCCGGCAGCATTTCATCCGCCGAGTCCATGAACGACACACCGCACGTGGCCAGCTTCTTCATGTTTTCCGGCTCGAACAGCACGGCCCAGGAGTCGATCTTGTCGACGCCCAGCACTTCCTTGACCTTGTCGACGTTGTAGCCAATGCCGTTGGTGCCCCACAGATACGGCACGGCGTACTGGTTGCCCGGGTCGTTCTTTTCCAGGCGCGTGAGCAGCGCCGGGTCGAGGTTGGCGTAGTGGGTCAGTTGCGACTTGTCGAGCTTCTGGAACGCGCCGGCCTTGATCTGCTTGCCGAGGAAGTGGTTCGACGGCACGACCACGTCATACCCGGTACGCCCGGCGAGCAACTTGCCTTCCAGGGTTTCGTTGGAATCAAACACGTCGTATACCGGCTTGATGCCGGTGGCCTTTTCAAAGTTGGCCAGGGTGTCCGGGCCGATGTAGTCCGACCAGTTATAAATATGCACAGTCGGCGCGGCCTGCACGCTGACAGCCAGCGTGATACCTGCACCCACCAGCAAGGCTTTGCGAAATAAAGAAATTGGCAAGTGGAGGTCCTCTTAAATAGTTGGGCCCGAAGTTGTTGCCCGGCAACAAAACCGGCGCGCAACTTACCCTCGATAAACCGATCCGGCAAAACTTTCTGTCATTTAATTGTTTCGCTAACCGCCGCGCGCATCGCGGCAGTTAGCAAAACAGGTATCAACGCGGCTTTACTTGCCCGATTTGATTTTGGTCCAGCTGCGGGTCATTTCCCGCTGAGTAGCAGCCGGCAAGTCAGCAATGGCATACAGCTTGGCTTGCACGTCCGCTGGCGGATAAATGCCTGGGTCGCTGGTGATGTCTTTGTCGACCAACGCGGTAGCTTTCTCGTTACCGTTCGGGAAACGTACGCTGTTGGTAATGCCCGCCATGACTTCCGGCTTCAGCAGGTAGTTCATGAACTTGTAGGCAGCGTCGACGTTCTCGGCATCTTTAGGGATGGCGACCATGTCATAGAAGCTGCCGGCACCTTCTTTCGGAATGTCATAGGCAACCTTGACCTTGCCACCGGCTTCAGCCGCGCGGGACTTGGCCTGTTGCACGTCACCCGAATAACCCACGGCTACGCAGATGTTGCCGTTGGCCAGGTCGGAAATGTACTTGGACGAGTGGAAGTAGCCGATCGAAGGACGCAGCTTGAGGAACAGGGCCTCGGCTTGCTTGAGGTCTTCCTTCTTCTGGGTGTCGGTCGGCAGGCCCAGGTAATGCAGTGCCACTGGCAGCATTTCGGTTGGCGAATCGAGGAAGCTCACACCGCAGCCTTTGAGCTTGGCGAGGTTTTCCGGCTTGAGGATGGTGTCCCACGAGTCGATCTTGTCGATGCCCAGTGCGGCCTTGACCTTCTCCGGGTTGTAGCCGATGCCGATCGAGCCCCACATGTACGGGAAGGCGTGCTTGTTGTCCGGGTCGCTGATGGACACGGCTTTAAGCAGGGACTTGTTCAGGTTGTCGTAGTTCGACAGCTTGGACTTGTCCAGTTCCTGGTAAACACCGGCCTTGATCTGCTTGGCGAGGAAGTTGTTCGACGGCACGACAATGTCGTAGCCGGACTTGCCTGCCAACAACTTGGCTTCCAGGGTTTCGTTGGAGTCGAACACGTCATAGACCACCTTGATCCCGGACTCTTTTTCAAAGTTCGCGATGGTGTCCGGTGCGATGTAGTCGGACCAGTTATAAACGTGCAGCACTTTATCGTCGGCGTGCGCCGCGCCTGCCATGGCCCCCATCAGGGACAAGGCCAGGAGGGTCTTGCCAGCGTTCTTCAAACCTAATGCCTTCATTCGGTCATGCTCCAATTTTTTCTTTTTTGGGCCACGTTCGTTCTTTAATTACAACGTGTTTCGCAGCCCGTCTAAGGGCGACAAAACAGGGCGACAGTCTGGCAAGTTCAGGGGCCGGCTTTCAACCAATGCCCCGCTTTTCTAACACCCCAGAAGCAGCGCCCGACAGGCGCTGCGTTCTGAGCCTAGCATTTAGCCCTGCAATGCCGCCAAAGTCAGGTCCAGGCAGTGCCGCGCCTTGGTCACCAACTCGTCTATCTCGGCCTTGCTGATCACCAACGGTGGCGAAATGATCATGGTGTCGCCGACGGCGCGCATGATCAGGCCATTCTCGAAGCAGAACGTGCGGCAGATCATGCCAACACCACGGCCTTCATAACGCTTGCGCGTTGCCTTGTCCTGAACCAGTTCGATGGCACCGAGCATGCCCACACCGCGAACTTCACCCACCAGCGGGTGATCAGCCAGTTCCCTCAAACGCTTTTGCAAATAGGGTGCCGTTTCGTCGTGCACGTGCTTAACAATTTGTTCATCGCGCATGATGCGGATGTTTTCCAGGGCTACCGCTGCCGCCACCGGGTGACCGGAATAGGTGAAGCCGTGGTTGAAATCACCGCCTTCGTTCAGCACGGCGACCACTTCGTCGCGCACGATCAGGCCACCCATCGGGATGTAGCCGGAGGTCAGGCCCTTGGCGATGGTCATCATGTCGGGCTTGAGGCCGTAGAAATCGCTACCGAACCACTCACCGGTGCGGCCAAACCCACAGATCACTTCGTCAGCCACGAACAGAATGTCGTACTTGGCGAGGATTTCCTTGATGCGCGGCCAGTAGCTGTCTGGCGGCACGATCACCCCACCGGCACCCTGGATCGGCTCGGCAATAAAGGCACCGACGTTGTCCACGCCCAGTTCCAGGATCTTCTCTTCCAACTGGTTGGCCGCCCACACGCCGAATTCTTCCGGGCTCATGTCGCCGCCTTCGCCGAACCAGTAAGGCTGGGCGATGTGGACGATGCCCGGGATCGGCAAGTCGCCTTGTTCATGCATATAAGTCATGCCGCCGAGGCTGGCGCCGGCCACGGTTGAACCGTGGTAGCCATTCTTGCGGCTGATGATGGTTTTCTTGTTCGGCTGGCCTTTGATCGCCCAGTAGTGGCGGACCATACGCAGCATGGTGTCGTTGCCTTCGGAGCCGGAGCCGGTGAAGAACACGTGGTTCATGCCCTGCGGGGCGATATCGGAGATGGCTTTGGCCAGTTCCAGCACCGGCGGGTGGGCGGTCTGGAAGAACAGGTTGTAGTAAGGCAGTTCTTTCATCTGCTTGGCGGCCGCATCAGCCAGTTCATCGCGACCGTAACCGATCGCCACGCACCACAGGCCGGCCATGCCGTCGAGAATCTTGTTGCCTTCGCTGTCCCACAGGTAAACGCCGTGGGCTTTGGTGATGATCCGTGGGCCTTTCTCTTTCAATTGCTTGAAGTCGCTGAACGGCGCCAGGTGGTGATCGCTGCTCAAGGCTTGCCATTCACGGGTTTGCGGGTTGTTGCTGGACATACCAATCTCCTAGATGTTTCAGGTGAGGACGCGCCGTTTGAAGGGCGCGCCCGGCGCATCAGACGGCGAAGAGCAGGAATTCCCGCTCCCACGAACTGATCACGCGCTTGAAGTTTTCATGCTCGGCCCGCTTGACCGCGACGTAGCCTGTGATGAATTTGTGACCCAGGTATTTCTCGATGGTCTTGCTGTTTTCCATGCGTTCCAGGGCGTCTTCGATGGTCAGCGGCAGGCGCAGGTTGCGGCGCTCGTAACCACGGCCCACCACCGGTGCGCTTGGGCTGATGCCTTCGACCATGCCGATGTAGCCACACAGCAAGCTGGCGGCAATCGCCAGGTACGGGTTGGCGTCGGCACCGGGCAGGCGGTTTTCCACCCGACGGTTTTGTGGGCCGGCGTCCGGAACCCGCAGGCCAACGGTGCGGTTCTCTTCGCCCCACTCCACGTTGACCGGCGCCGAGGTGTCGGGCAGGAAGCGGCGGAACGAGTTGACGTTAGGGGCGAACAGCGGCAACAGCTCGGGGATGAATTTCTGCAGGCCGCCGATGTGGTGCAGGAACAGCTCGCTCTTGGTCCCGTCTTCATTGGAGAACACGTTCTTGCCGGTGGCGATATCAATGATGCTCTGGTGCAGGTGCATCGCGCTGCCGGGCTCGCCGGTCATGGGCTTGGCCATGAAGGTGGCCGCCACGTCGTGCTTGAGCGCCGCTTCGCGCATGGTGCGCTTGAACACCAGGATCTGGTCGGCCAGGGACAGTGCGTCGCCGTGACGGAAGTTGATTTCCATCTGCGCCGTGCCGTCTTCGTGGATCAACGTGTCGAGGTCCAGTTCCTGCAATTCGCACCAGTCGTAGACGTCTTCGAACAACGGGTCGAATTCGTTGGCCGCTTCTATAGAGAAGGACTGGCGGCCAGTCTCCGGGCGACCGGAGCGGCCAATCGGCGGTTGCAGCGGGAAGTCCGGGTCTTCGCAGCGTTTGGTCAGGTAGAACTCCATCTCCGGCGCCACGATGGGCTGCCAGCCCTTGTCGGCATAGAGCTTGAGGACTTTCTTGAGCACGTTGCGCGGCGACAGCTCGATCGGGTTGCCTTGCTTGTCGTAGGTGTCGTGGATCACCTGGGCCGTAGGCTCTATGGCCCAGGGCACGAGGTACACCGCGTTCTCGTCCGGGCGGCAGATCATGTCGATGTCGGCCGGGTCGAGCAATTCGTAATAGATGTCGTCTTCGACATAGTCGCCGGTCACGGTCTGCAACAGAACGCTTTCGGGCAGGCGCATGCCTTTTTCGGCGATGAACTTGTTGGTCGGCGAGATCTTGCCCCGGGTGATGCCGGTGAGGTCGCCAATCATGCATTCGACTTCTGTGATCTTGTGGTCTTTCAACCAATCGGTGAGCTGGTCGAGGTTGTTACTCATAAATGCCTCTGGGCTGTGTTTCCTGACATCCATTAAAGGTCAGGCGTAAGTTGACGCAGCATCCGCGTCGCGTTGCATCACCCGCTTTCGACAGGCATTGCCAAATGCCTGGAAGATTGCGAGGTAGTGCGGGTTAGAGCTTACCTGCCATTCGGGGTGCCATTGCACTCCTAAAGCAAAAGCCTTGCCCGCGGGCACTGAAAAGCCTTCGATCAGGCCATCCGGCGCGGTGGCCTCGACCTGGAAACCGGCCGCCAGGCGATCAATGCCCTGTGAATGGATCGAGTTGACCTGGATCGTCGACGGCAAGCCCAGGCTTGCCAATACCCCATTCGGGGAGATGGTTACCGGATGTGCCGGGCCGTACTGGATGTCCAGCGGCTGGGTGTCGTCTTCGCGGTGATCCATCATGCCCGGCACTTCATGAACCTTCTGGTGCAGGCTGCCGCCAAACGCCACGTTCATTTCCTGGAAGCCACGGCAAATCCCCAGTACCGGAACGCCGGCCGCTATGGCTGCACGCAGCAGCGGCAGGGTGGTTTGGTCCCGTGCAGAATCATGAGCAGTCCCGGGCGCGCTGGCCGGACCGTCGTAGTGAAAGGGTTCGATATTGGAAGGTGAGCCGGTAAATAGAATGCCGTCCAGGCCGTCAAGAATATTGGCCGGGTCGAGCAGATCCGCCAGGGACGGAATAATCAACGGCAAGCCCTTGGCAGCGGTGGCCACTGCACGGACGTATTTGTCGCCACTGATGTGATAAGCATGCAGACCGACCTGTTTGGAGCAGGCGGTGACGCCGATTAACGGCAGGCGAGACATGAAGCACCCCGGTATTATTGCTGTTATGGGTTTGAATCGAGCTTAGCCTTGTTCATTTTTTTACACAACACCCCCGTAAAAAATACAACACGGCCCGCTCAAACGTGCTGGTTCCAAGAGCCCCAATCCCAAAAAATTGCCCCAAAAAGCCCCAAAAAAGCCCTCACGGCGCTTTTTTAGAGCAAAAAAGGCCTCGCTTGACTTCGGCATGCCGTTCGGGTTGACTGAAACCCGAAGAGATCAATGATTGATATTTTTAACAACAAAGGTGTTGCATCATGTCGGTACCCCCGCGTGCCGTTCAGCTTAACGAAGCGAACGCGTTCCTTAAGGATCATCCTGAGGTTCTGTACGTAGACCTTCTAATTGCGGATATGAATGGTGTGGTGCGCGGCAAGCGCATCGAACGCACCAGCCTCCACAAGGTTTACGAGAAGGGCATTAACCTGCCTGCCTCTCTATTTGCCCTGGATATCAACGGCTCAACGGTGGAAAGCACCGGCCTGGGTCTGGACATCGGTGATGCTGACCGAATCTGTTATCCAATCCCCGACACCCTGTGCAATGAACCCTGGCAAAAGCGCCCAACCGCGCAACTGCTGATGACCATGCACGAACTCGAAGGTGAACCTTTCTTCGCCGATCCTCGCGAAGTACTCCGCCAAGTTGTAAGCAAATTTGACGACCTCGGTCTGACCATCTGCGCCGCATTCGAGCTGGAGTTCTATCTGATTGACCAGGAGAACGTGAATGGCCGGCCACAACCGCCCCGCTCGCCGATCTCCGGCAAACGCCCGCACTCGACACAGGTCTACCTGATCGACGACCTCGACGAATACGTCGACTGCCTCCAGGACATTCTGGAAGGTGCAAAAGAGCAAGGCATCCCTGCCGACGCCATCGTCAAGGAAAGTGCCCCGGCGCAGTTCGAAGTGAACCTGCACCACGTTGCCGACCCTATAAAGGCCTGCGACTACGCGGTACTGCTCAAGCGCTTGATCAAGAACATCGCCTACGACCATGAGATGGACACCACCTTCATGGCCAAGCCTTACCCGGGCCAGGCAGGCAACGGCCTACACGTGCACATTTCGATCCTGGACAAGGACGGCAAGAACATCTTTGCCAGCGAGGATCCCGAGCAGAACGCCGCATTGCGTCACGCGATCGGCGGTGTGCTGGAGACCCTACCCGCCCAAATGGCGTTCCTGTGCCCTAACGTCAACTCCTACCGTCGTTTCGGCGCACAGTTCTACGTGCCGAACTCGCCGTGCTGGGGCCTGGATAACCGCACCGTGGCGATTCGCGTACCGACCGGCTCGTCCGACGCTGTACGTATCGAACACCGTGTGGCCGGGGCTGATGCCAACCCTTACCTGCTGATGGCTTCGGTATTGGCGGGCGTGCATCACGGCCTGACCAACAAGATCGAGCCTGGCGCACCGGTGGAAGGCAACAGCTACGAGCAGAACGAACAGAGCCTGCCGAACAACCTGCGTGATGCCCTGCGCGAGTTGGACGACAGCGAGGTGATGGCCAAGTACATCGATCCTAAATACATCGATATCTTCGTCGCCTGTAAGGAAAGTGAGCTGGAGGAGTTCGAACACTCCATCTCCGACCTTGAGTACAACTGGTACCTGCATACCGTGTAAGCGGTTGCCGGGCTAAAAAAAACGCCGCAGGCCTTTGGCCTACGGCGTTTTTTTATGGCTGTGGTGGCGAGGGAGCTTGCTCCCACCGGGCTGCGAAGCGGCCCCAATAAGAACACCGGGTTCTTTCAGGCGGAACCGAGGTGCAGGTCTTGGGCCTGCTGCGCAGTCCAGCGGGAGCAAGCTCCCTCGCCACAGGGTATGGATCATCCAGTGGCTCTGCGTACAATGCCCGCTGCCCTGTAGGAGACTTCAATGAATCGCCCTGCCACTCCTCGCAAACCCCGCGCCCGCAGCCAGGCCCGGATCGACGCGATCCTTGATGCCGCCCGCACCTTGCTGGCCGCCGAAGGCGTGGCCAGCCTGTCGATCTACAGCGTGGCCGAGCGGGCGCAGATTCCACCGTCATCGGTGTATCACTTCTTCGCCAGCGTGCCGGCGTTGCTGGAGGCGCTGACCGCTGACGTTCATGCGGCCTTTCGCGCGGCCATTCAGGCGCCCATCGATCATGATTCACTCAAGCACTGGCGCGACCTGTCCTGCGTGGTGGAGCAGCGCATGCTCAGCATCTACAGCAACGACGCCGCCGCCCGCCAATTGATCCTGGCCCAGCACGGGTTGACCGAAGTGACACAGGCCGACCGCCAGCACGACCTGGAGCTGGGAAACCTGATGTTTGAGGTGTTCAACCGGCACTTTGAGGTGCCGAGCCTGCCCGCCGATGTCGACGTGTTTGCCCTGGCCCTGGAACTGAGCGACCGCGTCTACGCACGCTCGGTGCATCAGCATGGGCAAATCACCCCACGCATGGCCGAGGAAGGCATGCGGGTGTTTGATGCGTATGTGGGGCTTTATCTGCCGGCGTTCTTGCCCAAGCGGGTGGCTGCGCTCTGATTTTTTGTTGCCTGTCCGGGCCTCTTCGCGAGCAAGCCCGCTCCCACATTCGACCGTATTCCAAAGGTAGAACTCGGTCAAATGTGGGAGCGGGCTTGCTCGCGAAAGCAATCTTGAGAACGACAAAAACCCCGACAGGCTTTCACCTTCGGGGTTTGTGCGAACCATTGATCACAACTTGGCGATCGACACCTCGGTGGATTTCACGAAGGCAATCACTTCACTGCCAATCACAAGCTCCAGCTCTTTCACCGAGCGGGTGGTGATCACGGAAGTGACGATGCCGGACGCGGTCTGTACGTCGATTTCCGACAGCACGTCGCCTTCGACGATTTCCTTGATGGTGCCTTTGAACTGGTTACGCACGTTGATGGCTTTGATAGTCATGGTCGTTCTTCCTGTGTAAGACAAGTGAGTTATTGAGCCCAACGCAATTGCGTAGGCAGCGGTGAAACAGGTTCGGGTTCCGGCGGGGTGCCGGGCAGCGACAACACACGGTTAAGCACTTCGGTTTCCAGCGCCGCCAGGCGGTGGGAGCCACGCACCCGCGGACGTGGGAGTTCCACGTGCAGGTCGAGGCCGATTTCGCCGTCTTCGATCAAAATCACCCGGTCGGCAATGGCCACGGCTTCGCTGACGTCGTGGGTCACCAGCAACACGGTGAAGCCGTGCTTCTGCCAGAGGTTCTCGATCAGTTGCTGCATCTCGATCCGGGTCAGGGCATCCAGCGCCCCCAGCGGTTCGTCCAGCAGCAACAGGCGCGGTTGGTGGATCAGGGCGCGGGCCAGGGCCACGCGCTGCTTCTGGCCACCGGACAACGCCGCCGGCCACTCATTGGCGCGCTCGGCCAGGCCGACCGCTTCCAGCGCTTCCAGTGCCTGCGGGCGCCAGTTGCCCTTGAGGCCAAGACCCACGTTGTCGATGATCTTTTTCCACGGCAGCAGGCGCGCTTCCTGGAACATCAACCGCGTGTCTTCAATCGCTTCGCTCAGCGGCGCGGAGCCGGCGAGCAGTTCGCCGCCGCTGGCTTTGTCCAGCCCGGCCAGCAGGCGCAGCAAGGTACTTTTGCCGCAGCCACTGCGGCCCACGACTGCCACGAATTGACCGGCAGGAATATGCAGGTCGATTTCCTTCAGCACTTCCCGCGCGCCGAAAGCCTTGCGCAACTTGCGCACTGCCAGGGGAATGCCCCGCAGCAGGCGTGGAGGTTGTTGAGCGGTCATGCCGCACCTCCTTTATTCACTTGATAAGCCGGGTGCCAGCGCAGCCAGACTCGCTCCAGGCCCCGCGCCGCCAGGTCTGCCAGCTTGCCGAGGACCGCGTAAAGCACGATCGCCAGAACCACCACGTCGGTCTGCAGGAATTCCCGGGCGTTCATCGCCAGGTAGCCGATACCGGAACTGGCCGAGATGGTTTCCGCGACGATCAACGTCAGCCACATAAAGCCCAGCGCGAAGCGCACGCCCACCAGAATCGAAGGCAAGGCGCCCGGCAAAATCACTTGGCGAAACAGGCTGAAACCGGACAGGCCATAACTGCGGGCCATTTCCACCAGCGCCGGGTCGACGTTGCGGATGCCGTGGTAAGTATTGAGATAGATCGGGAACAGCGTGCCGAGGGCGACCAGGAATATCTTCGCCGTCTCGTCGATGCCGAACCACAGGATCACCAGCGGGATCAGCGCCAGGTGCGGCACGTTGCGGATCATCTGCACCGAGCTGTCCAGCAGGCGTTCACCCCAGGTCGACAGGCCGGTAATAAAACCCAGGGTCAGGCCGATGCTGCCGCCGATCACAAAGCCCAGGCCCGCACGCCAGCCGCTGATGGCCAGGTGGGTCCAGATTTCGCCGCTGCGCACCAGGCTGACACCTGCTTCGATCACCGCGCTGGGTGCCGGCAGAATGCGCGTCGACAACCAGCCGGCCGAGACGGACAGCTGCCATACCGCCAGCAACAGGATCGGCAGCGCCCAGGGCGCCAATCGATGACTTAACTTTTCAAGGTTCATGGCGGCGCCTCAGCTCTGGGACGCAGCTTTGGGAAGAATGTCGTTGGCGACCATTTCGCCGAACGGGCTGACGTAGCCGGCGCCTTTCGGCAACTCGGGACGCTCGATGTCGAGATGCGGGAACAGCAACTCCGCTACGCGATACGACTCTTCCAGGTGTGGGTAGCCGGAGAAGATAAAGGTGTCGATACCGAGGTCCGCGTATTCCTTCACCCGCGCGGCCACGGTCGGGCCATCGCCCACCAGTGCCGTGCCGGCGCCACCGCGTACCAGGCCTACGCCCGCCCACAGGTTGGGGCTGACTTCCAGGTTGTCGCGACTGCCGCCGTGCAAGGCGGCCATGCGTTGCTGGCCTACGGAATCAAAGCGCGACAACGACGCCTGGGCGCGGGCGATGGTTTCATCGTCCACGTGGGAGATCAGTTTGTCGGCGGCCTGCCAGGCTTCGGCGTTGGTTTCACGCACGATCACATGCAGGCGAATGCCGAAGCGCAGGGTACGTCCGAGCTTGGCGGCCTTGGCGCGAACCTGTGCAATCTTTTCCGCCACCGCGGCCGGTGGCTCGCCCCAGGTCAGGACCATTTCCACTTGTTCGGCTGCCAGGTCCTGGGCCGCTTCGGAAGAGCCACCGAAATACAGCGGCGGACGCGGTTGCTGGATCGGCGGATAGAGCAACTTGGCGCCTTTGACGCTGATGTGCTGGCCGTCGTAATCGACGGTCTCGCCTTCCAGTACGCGGCGCCAGATGCGGGTGAACTCCACCGACGCCTGGTAACGCTCTTCATGGCTCAGGAACAAACCGTCGCCGGCCAATTCATCCGGGTCTCCACCGGTCACCAGGTTGAACAACGCGCGGCCGCCGGACAGACGATCCAGGGTCGCGGCCTGACGCGCAGCCACCGTCGGGGAAATGATCCCGGGGCGCAGCGCGACAAGGAATTTCAAGCGTTGGGTCACCGGGATCAGCGACGCCGCCACCAGCCACGAATCCTCGCAGGAGCGGCCGGTGGGGATCAGTACCCCGCCGAAGCCAAGGCGGTCGGCCGCCTGGGCCACTTGCTGCAGATAACCGTGGTCTACGGCGCGAGCGCCTTCGGCGGTGCCAAGGTAATGGCCGTCGCCGTGGGTAGGCAGAAACCAGAAAATATTGAGGCTCATGGAGTTGTCTCCTGAAGAAGTCGGATTACGGCGCTTTGGCAACGGCGGCAGGTGGTGTCCAGATCACGTCCTTGATGCTCAAGGGTTTGGGGATCAATTTGAGTTGGTAGAAGCTGTCGGCGATTTTCTGCTGCGCCGCGATCACTTCAGGCGTCAGGAACTGCGCACCGTAGCCCTGGCGTTTTACCGAGGTCAGGGTGATGTCAGCCGGCAGGCCCAGCAGCGGAGCAACTTGTTCGGTGACTTGTTCCGGGTTGGCCTTGGACCATTCGCCCACGGCGCGGACTTCTTCCACCAGCGTCTTGATCACTTCAGGGTGTTTTTCGGCGTACGGCTTGGTGGCCAGGTAGAACTGATGGTTGTCGGCAATGCCGGTGCCGTCACGCAGGGTGCGGGCTTGCAGTTGCTTCTCGGCGGCTGCCTGGTACGGGTCCCAGATCACCCAGGCATCGACGCTGCCACGCTCGAACGCGGCGCGGGCATCGGCGGGCGGCAGGAACACGGTCTGCACGTCGGTGTATTTCAGGCCGGCATCTTCCAGGGCACGTACCAGCAGGTAATGCACGTTGGAGCCTTTATTGAGGACGACTTTCTTGCCCTTGAGGTCTTGCACCGATTTGATCGGCGAGTCTTTCGGTACCAGGATCGCTTCGCTGGTAGGCGCCGGCGGTTCATAGGCGACGTAGAGCAGATCGGCACCGGCAGCCTGGGCGAACACTGGCGGGGTTTCACCCGTCACGCCGAAGTCGATGGAGCCTACGTTCAATCCTTCCAGCAGCTGCGGGCCGCCGGGAAACTCGGTCCACTGCACTTGCACGCCCTGCTCGGCCAGGCGCTTTTCCAGCGAACCCTTGGCCTTGAGCAGCACCAGGGTGCCGTATTTCTGATAGCCGATCCGCAAGGTTTCGGCGGCCTGGGCTTGAACAATGGCACCGAAGGACACAGCCGCAGCAAACAGTGCGACCAGACCACGACGCAAGATGACAGTGCGCATGGCGCTCTCTCCAAATATACGATTAGGGGGTTGGCTGCACCTGCTTGGCCGTTGGCGGCTGAGTAAGGTGAGTAGTACTTGTCGAATTCAGGTAAAGCTGGGTAAGGCTTAAATGCTCCAGCGAGCACTCAACAAACGTTCATTCAACACACTGGGGTCAAGGGGTTTCGGGCGGCGGGCCATGGCGCTGTAGAACGTCTCCAAAGCCTCGCTCAAGCGTTGTTCCAGCACCGGCACCAGTTGCGCCTGGGCGCTGCCTTCGCCGTAGGCGATCTGGCTGTCTTCGGCGAAAATCCCGTGGAGCAATTCCTGGGCTTTCAATGCCGACAGCACCGGCTTCAGCGCGTAGTCCACCGCGAGCATGTGGGCGATGCTGCCGCCGGTGGCCATCGGCAACACTATTTTGTGGGCCAGGGCGCGTTCAGGCAGCAGGTCGAGGATGGTTTTCAGCGCGCCGGAAAACGAAGCCTTGTACACCGGCGTGGCAATCACCAGGCCATCGGCGTTCGCCACTTGCTGCAACAGGTCGATGATTTTCGGGCTATCGAACCGCGCGTGCAGCAAGTCTTCGGCCGGGAAGTCCCGTATCTGATAACTCACCACTTCCACGCCTTGTTGCTGCAACCAGTTGCGGGTGTGATCCAGCAAGACCCCGGACCGGGAACGTTGGCTGGGGCTACCACCAAGTGTTACGACCAGCATGTAGGAAATTCCTTTGGAAAGTGTCGGCGGTTCGCTATGTGGCGATGGCGCCAAGATGGGACAGACCATATCAGCCAATTTATATATCTATAAATCTTATTTTTTCATTTGTTTATTCTTTAAATGCATATGCTGCCGACTAAATCGCAGGCATAAAAAAAGGCCGTCGAAACGGCCTTAAAACCCCTGCTATGTGAGACTTGAAATGCGCGCAAGTGTGGGAGCGGGCTTGCTCGCGAAAGCGGTGTGTCATTCAAAGATGCATCAACTGACAGTGCGCATTCGCGAGCAAGCCCGCTCCCACATGTGGTTGTGTGTCAGCGATTCGGTTGAGGGGTGAGCCGCAGGTACGGCTTCACCGCCCGGTAACCCTTCGGAAAGCGTTTCTTGATCTCTTCCTCGTCCTTGAGCGACGGCACTATCACCACTTCGTCACCGTCCTGCCAGTTGGCCGGGGTCGCGACTTTGTGGTTGTCGGTCAGTTGCAGCGAGTCGATCACCCGCAGGATTTCGTGGAAGTTGCGACCGGTGCTGGCCGGGTAGGTGATGGTCAGGCGAATCTTTTTGTTCGGATCAATCACGAACAGCGAACGCACGGTAAGGGTGTCACTGGCATTCGGGTGGATCAGGTCGTACAGGTCGGAGACCTTGCGGTCAGCGTCGGCCAGGATCGGGAAGTTGACGATGGTGTTCTGGGTTTCGTTGATGTCTTCGATCCACTTGTGGTGGGAGTCCACCGGGTCCACCGACAGCGCAATGGCCTTGACGCCCCGCTTGGCGAATTCATCCTTGAGCTTGGCGGTGAAACCCAGCTCGGTGGTGCACACCGGGGTGAAGTCCGCCGGGTGGGAAAACAGCACGCCCCAGCTATCGCCCAGCCACTCGTGGAAGCGAATCTTGCCGGCGCTGGAATCCTGTTCAAAGTCGGGGGCGATGTCGCCCAGTCTGAGGCTCATGGTGTGGCTCCTGATGAGTGCTTATGGAGCCCACTGTGCCTGTGTCGCGGATTATTTAAAAAGAATAAATATCGATTTATCTAGACGATAAAGGAATATTAAAAATCTGTTCATTGGACTTGGCAACGGGCGTGGATCAACATCTGCTTCAAGGTTCGAGAAGGCCTTGAGACGCTGTACAAAGAGGGGTTCAGGACGGGCTTGCGGGGGTTGAGCCCGGCTTGAAAAGTAAAGCACCCTGCCCGGCATTGCGCCGGGCAAGGTTTTACGCTCTTACTTGAACGCGTAGGTGTAGCTGAGGATTACGCGGTTTTCGTCCTGGGAACGGGTGTTCGCCAGGTCGGTACGCCACATCGCGTTTTTCCAGGCAACGCCCAGGTTTTTCAGCGGACCTTCTGGAACAACGTAAGCCAGGGTCAGGTCGCGTTCCCACTCGTTACGCTCGCCGACGGTGGTGTCGATGTTGCTACCTTTGAGGTAAACCACACCGGCAGTCAGGCCAGGTACGCCGATCTTGGCGAAGTCATAGGCGTAGCGAGCTTGCCAGGTACGTTCGCCAGCACGGGCAAACTTCTGGATTTGCATGTCGGTGATGGTGCTGTTAGACGAGCCGTCACCTTGGTTCAGCCAAGGGAAGTCGCTGTCGCCCTTGGTGTACTGGTAGCCAGCACCGAAGGTGTGACCGGCAACCGAGTACAGCGCCAGGTAGCTGTACAGGTCGTTGTCGACCTTACCTTTGACCTTGGTGGCGTTGGTCGGATGATCCGAGTAGTAGCCGGAGGTGTAGTAACCGGCAGTATCACCGTTGGCACCGTTGTCACGGCTGCGGTAGTAGCGCAGGTCACTTTTCAGGACGCCAGGACCGATCGCCCAGTTGTGGACCAGGCCCAGGAAGTTCTGAGAGTAGAAATCCTTCAGCTCGCCGAAGTAGTACGAAGCGGTCAGGTCTTTGTTGATTTTGTAGTCAGCACCGGCGTAGTAGAACTTGTTGACGAAGTTACCAGCGTCGTAGTTCGAGCTGCCGTTGGCACCGGCCAGGGACAGACCTTCATTGTTGCTGGAGTTACGGCCTTTGGAGTGCTCGATCTGACCAGCAGTCAGGGTCAGGTCCTTGAACTCGTTCGAAGAGATCTCGCCGCCCTGGAAGGTTTGTGGCAACAGACGACCGTCGTTGGTCTTGATCACCGGGTTGTTCGGCTGCAAGGTACCGATCTTCAGCACGGTTTGGGAGATCTTGACCTTACCGGTCACGCCCAGGCTGGCGAAATCGTGAACGGCCTTGTTGCCATCACTTGGGAACACGGTGCCGCCGGAAGCAGTACCAGTGTAGTTACCGTGATCAGCGCGGCTGGAATCCAGACGCACGCCGTACAGGCCGATGGCGTCAAGACCGAAGCCCACAGTACCTTGGGTAAAACCCGAGATGAAACGCAGGTCGAAACCCTGACCCCATTCAGCGTTTTTGCTGCGGGTGTTCGAGGTAGCCGATGGCTTCAGATCGCGGTTGTCGGTGTTGATGTAAAAGTTACGTACGCCCAGCGTGATCTTGCTGTCATCGATAAAACCAGCGGCGCCTGCTTGTTGGGCGATTGCCCCCAAAGCTACGGCCAACGCCAATGTTGACTTCTTCATGTACCGCTCCTCTCATTTCTAATTTTTGTATTTCTTAGGTCTCGGGTCTGACGCCCTCGATCCACAGATGCGCGATTAGCACCGGATAGTGACTGACAAGTCAATCGTAACCTTGTGTGTCTACTACTTTCGTCTAACCGCAGTTAATTTGGTCCTTGCAGGGTAATGAGTTTTTCATACACCCAAAAAGAATTGTTTCGTCCTTTTTCATACCATTCAGGAATAACGCTTTCCATGGGACGGTCAAGCCGACAGGCGATGCCGCTCCATAAGCGTTTTCCGAAAGAGTATGTCTTTGCGCTTTTTTAGATCGTTTTGTGTTGACCAAACGGGGTCATACGTCACTCACGATCAAAAACGCGACGCCATCATGGCCAAACGCACATCATTCCGTCAATTTGTTACAGTTTTTGTATCGATGAAACTTTTCTGCCGTCCCAGCAATCCACCTCACCGTACCCGGTGATAATGTCACTTTGATGTCAGTTATATGTATAAATTGGCAAACCCTGTGTTCAGGGCCGATGCGTCCGCCGAGGAGCACGACTCGCCAAAGTGACAGGCGAGAGGATTGCCCCCTCGCCCCTTAGCCTTACAACGCCTTTTCGAAAATCTTCGAATTACGCTGATAGTTGTATAACGACGCCCGCGCCGACGGCAGGCGATCCACCGTGCTCGGCACAAAACCACGTTCGCGGAACCAGTGGGCGGTACGGGTCGTCAGCACGAAGAGCGTCTTCAAACCCTGGGCCCGGGCACGGGTCTCGATGCGCTCCAGCAGTTCGTCACCGCGACCGCCATGGCGGTACTCCGGGTTCACGGCCAGGCACGCCAGCTCGCCTGCGTCGGAGTCGGCGATCTGATACAGCGCCGCACAGGCGATGATCATGCCTTCACGTTCCACCACGCTGAACTGCTCGATTTCCCGCTCCAGCACTTCCCGGGAACGACGCACCAGAATCCCCTGCTCTTCCAGCGGGCTGATCAGGTCCAGCAACCCGCCGACGTCTTCAATCGCCGCTTCGCGCACCAGTTCGAACTGTTCCTGGGCCACCAGCGTACCGCCGCCGTCCCGGGTGAACAGCTCGGTCAGCAAGGCACCATCTTCGGCATAACTGACAATGTGGCTGCGCCCTACGCCGCCACGGCAAGCCTCGGCGGCCGCGTCCAGCAATTCGGCCTGGTAGTTGTTGCCCAGGCGTTGCAGGTGCGCGGGCACCTGTTGCGGCCGCAATTCACGCACCAGGCGGCCGTGCTCATCGATCAGGCCGAGATCGGCACCGAACAGCAGCAACTTGTCCGCGCCCAGGTCGATGGCCGCGCGGGTGGCGACGTCTTCACAGGCGAGGTTGAAGATTTCGCCGGTAGGCGAGTAGCCCAGCGGCGACAGCAGCACGATGGAGCGCTCGTCCAGCAGGCGGTTGATGCCCTTGCGGTCGACCCGGCGCACTTCGCCGGTGTGGTGATAGTCGACGCCTTCAAGTACACCGATCGGGCGCGCCGTCACCAGGTTGCCGCTGGCCACCCGCAGGCGCGAGCCCTGCATCGGCGAAGAGGCCATGTCCATCGACAACCGCGCTTCGATGGCGATACGCAGATGGCCGACCGCATCGATCACGCACTCCAGGGTTGCGGCATCGGTGATGCGCAAGCCTTCGTGGTAAGCCGGGGTCAGGCCGCGGGCGGCGAGGCGGGTTTCAATTTGCGGGCGCGAACCGTGGACCAGCACCAGTCGCACGCCCAGGCTGTGGAGCAGCACCAGGTCGTGGACGATATTGCCGAAGTTCGGGTGCTCTACACCATCGCCCGGCAGCATGACGACAAAGGTGCAATCCCGGTGGGCATTGATGTAAGGCGAAGCGTGACGAAGCCAATTGACGTATTCGGGCATAAAAACCTGGGCCTGTAATAAAAAGCAGCCAAAAATGGATGAATCGCAAAAACGCACAGCGGGCTGTTGGTTATCGTCGGAACAGGCTTGGCGACACGCTCGCTCTCCTTCTATGTACGGATGGGCAGGGGTTAATTTATGCAGGTGTCAGGCAGTAATGTTGAATCAGTTCACGCAATAGACGCACTGTAGGCGTCAAGCGTGACATTTCAAGGTACTCGCCTGGCTGGTGGGCGCAGGCGATATCGCCAGGGCCAAGCACCAGGGTCTCGCAACCAAGGCGCTGAAGATAAGGCGCTTCGGTGCCGAACGCCACTGCTTCGGCGCGATGACCGGTAAGTCGTTCAGCTACCCGCACCAACTCTGCATCCTCGGCCTGCTCGAACGGCGGCACTTCGGGGAACAGCGGCGCATAGTCGATCTTCACCTGATGGCGCTCGGCCAAGGGTTCAAGCTTCTGCCGGATGGCAGCGCGCAGCACCTGGGGATCCATGCCCGGCAGGGGCCGCAGGTCGAATTCCAGGGAGCATTGGCCGCAGATGCGGTTGGGGTTGTCGCCACCGTGGATGCAGCCGAAGTTCATGGTCGGCTGCGGCACGCTGAACTGCGGATTGCGGTATTCGCGCTGCCAGGCCAGGCGCAGGCCACGCAGTTCGCCAATGGCGTCGTGCATGGCTTCAAGGGCACTGTGGCCCAGGCTTGGGTCCGACGAATGGCCGCTGCGCCCGAGGATATCGATGCGCTCCATCATTACGCCCTTGTGCAAGCGGATGGGTTTGAGGCCGGTGGGTTCACCGATCACCGCCGCACGGCCCAAGGGACGACCCGCCTCGGCCAGTGCACGAGCACCGGCCATGGAGCTTTCTTCATCGCAGGTAGCAAGAATCAGCAGCGGCTGCTTGAAAGGCTGGTCGAGCAACGGCTGGACGGCTTCGATCACCAGGGCGAAAAAGCCCTTCATGTCACAGCTGCCCAGTCCTACCCAGCGGCCGTCGACTTCCGTCAGCTTGAGCGGATCGGTCTGCCATAGGGCGCCGTCGTACGGCACGGTGTCACTGTGGCCCGCCAGCACCAGGCCGCCAGGGCCGGTGCCGAAACTGGCCAGCAGGTTGAATTTACCGGGGCTGACCTGCTGGATGTCGCAGGCAAAGCCCAGGTCTGCCAGCCAGGTGGCGAGCAAATCGATGACCGGGCGGTTGGATTGGTCGAGAGAGGCCTGGGTACAACTGACCGAAGGCGCGGCAATCAGCGCGGCGAATTGATCTTTCATGGACGGTAAAGGCATGCGCTGTCTCTCAACTTCCCGGACGAACCCCATCATAGAGCTATCTGAGTGACACAATAAACCGTTGCGGCACGTTGCCGGGCTCAGTCCTGTACACTGCACGACCTTGGCAGCCACTCTTTTCCCCGGCTGCGCTCCCGATCCTGGATTTTCCGGCCATGCAGAAAGAAACCGAAATCAAGCTCCGTGTCAGCCGCGAAACCCTCGCCGCGCTGCGTGAGCACCCGTTACTGAAAAAACGCAACAAAAGTGGCTGGGAACGCCGTGAGCTGATGAACCAGTACTTCGACACCCCGGAACGCGACCTGGCCCAGGCCAAAGTGGCCCTGCGCCTGCGCAAAGACGGCGACGACGTGATCCAGACCCTCAAGACCCGTGGCCAGAGCGTCGCCGGCTTGTCGGAACGCAATGAGTACAACTGGGACCTGGCCAAAGCCAAGCTCGACGTGAAGAAACTCGACGGCGAATGCTGGCCCGAGCAACTGGCCGAGCTGGACAAAAAGACCCTCAAGCCGATCTTCACCACCGATTTCGTCCGCGAACGCGCTGAAATCGCCTGGGGCCGCGGCAAGGCCAAGGTGGTGATCGAAGCCGCCCTGGACCTGGGCCACGTGGTTGCCGGCAAGCAGAAAGAAGAAATCTGCGAGCTGGAACTGGAACTGCGCGAAGGCGACCCGGCCGCCCTGCTGGAGCTGGCCGCTGAACTGGCCGCGACCCTGGCACTGATGCCGTGCGATATCAGCAAGGCCGAGCGTGGCTATCGCCTGTTCGACGCCAACAGCTACTCCCTGAGCCTGCCGGCACCGCTGCTGCACGCCGAAATGCCGCTGGACGACGCATTTGCTGCCGTCATGTGGCATCTGTTGGGCAGCAGCCAGCGCCTGGCCGAGCAATACCGTTTCAACGGCCACTGGCGCCTGCTGCAGGACTGGGTGGAAAACCTCGGCGAACTGCGGGCCCTGCTCGGCAGCCTCGGCCAGGCCGCACCGCGTCAGTCCACCAGCGAATTGCGCGCCGCTCTGGACGCCTTGCTGGAAGACTGGCGTCCGCTGGTCCAGGCCGGTGACGACGATGAAGACATCCGCAAGGCCGCGCCGGAGCAGTTCGCCGAAGAACTGGAAGACGTGCGCTGGGGTTTGTTCTCCCTGACCACTTCCCGCTGGCTGCTGGCCCGCACCTGGGCCGCGGATCGCAACGTGCGTGGCAATCGCCAGGGCGCTGCACAGCTGGCCAACTGGCTGCCGCGCCTGCTGGCCGATGACGCTGTTGCCCTGCAACTGCCGCGCTACCAGCAACAGCCGGAAGACCTGGCCGAGCAACTGCCGCGTATCGAACGCATCCTGGCCTGGCTGCACCATGCACGCCAGGTGCTGGATATCGCCGAGCTGGACCGTTTGTATGGCGAGCTGAACAAGCTGGCGCACCTGGCCAACCAGCCGATCACCGATGAGTCGCTGGATGCGCGGATGCATCAGGCGATTGCGGTGTATCAGAATCGCGCCTGGAAAACCCTGCTGCGCCTGTAAAACCTTGTGGCGAGGGAGCTTGCTCCCTCTTCACTAAAATCAGGCCAAGACAACTATCAGCGCAACACCGGCAAACTCGTGGTGGACTTGATCTCCGACAAGGCCACTATCGAGTTGACCTCCTGAATCCCCGGTACCATCGACAGCTTCTCAAAGAAAAACCGCTCATACGCCTCGATGTCCGACGTGACGATCCGCAGTAAAAAGTCCACCGCCCCCATCAGCACATAACATTCCAACACTTCCGGAAAACCGCGAATCGCCTCGGTGAATTCAGTGAAGTTGGAACGGCCGTGGGCGTTGAGTTTCACCTCGGCAAAAATCTGCGTATTAAGGCCGATTTTCTTGCGATCCAGCAGGGTGACCTGGCCGCGAATCACACCCTCCTCTTTCAGCCGCTGAATCCGGCGCCAGCACGGCGACTGCGACAGGCCGACCTGTTCGGCGATCTGCGCGCTGGAGAGCGAAGCGTCTTCCTGCAACAGCGCGAGAATGCGCCGGTCGTACACGTCCAATTCAGCGTGCATAAAAATACCCATTAATCATTATTTAAAGAATTACATGATTCTCTTATAAGCCAATACAGGCTGTTTTAGATAAGAAATCTCCCGCGACGAATGCAAAAATTTCTCCAGTCGAATCCGGAGAATCATCATGCACGTCGTCGAAGCCTCCCACCCCGCCCAACGCGTTGACGCCTGGGCCGTCAGCAATGCCCACTGCCAGGCGCACTATCAAATCCTCGCCGAGGCTGAACCCGACGTGTTGTGCCGGGTGCTCAACTATTTTGCCCTGCAGTTCCTGGTGCCACGTCAGGTGAGCGTGCAGCGTGAAGACGACCTGCTGGCGATCGATATCGTGATGGATGGCCTGAGCTGGCACCGGGCCCAGGTGATCGGCGAAAAACTTCGTAACCTGATCAGTGTGTGCTCGCTGGAGCTGCGCCCGGCAGATGCTGCGCGGCCTCTGGCGGTCCAGGCGGCAGCTCAGTAAATGCCTGCAATAAACTCCGGAGGCCGAAGCGCAAAGGGTGACTAGCCTGAGGACTACGCCTAATCGTTGCCCAGGAACGTCACCATGTCCGTTGCGCCAAATCCCCAGGATCGCTGGCTGGAAACCCATCAGTTGTTGCCTGCCCTGATCGACCAGGGCCTGGTGCCCGCCGACCTGGCTCTACCGGCGAACAGTGGGCTGCATCCCCTGGAATGCATTGCCAGCCATGGGCCGTCTCTGGAAATGCTGACCGAATGGCTCGCCCGCCACTGCGGCCAGCCCTACCTGCGTATCGACCCGTTGAAAATCGACGTCGCGGCGGTGGTGCCGCTGATGTCCTATGCCTTTGCCCAGCGCCACAAGATCCTGGCCGTTGCGGTCGACGCCCACAGCGTTACCGTCGCCAGTGCCCAGCCTTACGTGTGCAGTTGGGAAGCCGGCCTGGCTCAGGTGTTGAAGCGCTCCATCAAGCGGGTGCTGGCCAATCCCCAGGAGATCCAGCGCTGCACCGTGGAGTTTTACCGACTGGCGAAATCGGTCAGCGGCGCCATTGATCAAAAAACCTCCGGCGCGCCGAATATCGAACAACTGCTCAATCTCGGCGCCAGCGACCAGGAACCCGACGCCGACGACGCGCACATCGTCAACATCGTCGACTGGCTGTTGCAGTACGCCTTTGGCCAGCGGGCCAGTGATATCCATATCGAACCCGGACGCGATCAGGGGCGCGTGCGTTTTCGCATCGACGGGCTGCTGCATGACGTCTATCAATTCCCATCCCAGGTGACGATGGCGATGGTCAGCCGCCTGAAAAGCCTGGGCCGGATGAACGTGGCGGAAAAACGCAAACCCCAGGACGGCCGGGTGAAGACCAAAAGCCCCACGGGCGGGGAAGTGGAGCTGCGCCTGTCGACCTTGCCCATAGCCTTCGGCGAAAAGCTGGTGATGCGAATTTTTGACCCGCAGGTGCTGCACAAGGATTTCCAGCAACTGGGACTTTCCAGCGACGACCTGCAACGCTGGCAATCCATGACCGGCCAGGCCAACGGCATCATCCTGGTCACCGGCCCTACCGGTTCCGGCAAGACCAGCACGCTGTACACCACGCTCAAGCAACTGGCCACTCGCGAGGTCAACCTGTGCACCGTCGAAGACCCGATCGAGATGGTGGAGCCGGCCTTTAACCAGATGCAGGTGCAGCACAACATCGACCTGTCCTTCGCCAGCGGCATCCGCGCCCTGATGCGCCAGGACCCGGACATCATCATGATCGGCGAGATTCGCGACCTGGAAACCGCAGAAATGGCGATCCAGGCCGCCCTGACCGGGCATCTGGTGCTGTCGACGCTGCACACCAACGATGCGCCCGGCGCCATCAGCCGCTTGCTGGAACTGGGCATTCCCCATTACCTGATCAATGCCACGCTGCTGGGGGTGATGGCCCAGCGCCTGGTCAGGCTGTTGTGCCCGCACTGCAAGCGGCAAGCCGGGCAGGTCCATCAGGCAGTGGGTTGCGGCGAGTGCCGGGAAAGTGGCTATCGGGGTCGAGCCGGGGTCTACGAGATCATGCTGATGAACGATCGCCTCAAGGCCCTGGTCAGCCCGGGCACCGACCTCCAGGCCCTGCGTCTGGCGGCCCTTGACCAGGGAATGTGCAGCTTGCGGTCCGCCGGTATGCGCAAGGTAATGGCAGGACTGACAACACTTGAAGAGGTACTGCGAGTGACGCCTGGGGATTCAGAAACAAATCCTTTGATCGATGGCGCGGTAATCCGTCCTTATCCGTGACAACACCGTTACAATCGGAAAAACCTCGCTTCACCGTCACCAGACAAGGAATCGTTATGCAGATCGGAACCGTACTGCTTCTTTTTGTAGGCTTGGCCGTCGCCATCCTTTTCATGGGTTTCAAGGTGGTCCCGCAGGGTTACCAGTGGACAGTCGAGCGCTTCGGCCGCTACACCAACACCCTCAAGCCCGGCCTGAACATCATCATTCCGGTCATGGACCGCATCGGTCGCAAGATCAACGTGATGGAAAGCGTGCTGGATATCCCACCCCAGGAAGTCATCACCGCTGACAACGCCACGGTGCAGATCGACGCCGTGTGCTTCTTCCAGGTGGTCAATACCGCCCAGGCTGCCTACGAGGTGAACAACCTCGAACACGCCATCCGCAACCTGTTGCAAACCAACATCCGTACCGTGCTCGGCTCCATGGAGCTGGATGCGATGCTCAGCCAGCGTGACGGCATCAACGAAAAACTGCTGCGCACCGTCGACGAAGCCACCGCACCGTGGGGCATCAAGATCACCCGGATCGAGATCAAGGACATCAGCCCGCCTGCCGACCTGATGGCCGCCATGTCCGGCCAGATGAAGGCCGAGCGGATCAAGCGTGCGCAGATCCTCGAGGCCGAAGGCCTGCGAGCCTCCGCGATCCTGACCGCCGAAGGCAAGAAGCAGGCGCAGATCCTGGAGGCCGAAGGTGGTCGTCAGGCCGCCTTCCTGGAATCCGAAGCACGCGAACGTCAGGCCGAGGCCGAAGCCCGCGCCACTCAAGTGGTATCGGAAGCCATCGCCACCGGTAACGTGCAGGCCATCAACTACTTCGTCGCCCAGAAATACATCGACGCACTGGGCAAGCTGGCCTCGGCCAACAACAGCAAGGTGATCCTGATGCCGCTGGAAGCCAGCCAGGTGATTGGCGCAGTCGGCGGCATCGGCGAAATCGTCAAGGCAACCTTCGACAACAAGAAAGCCTGAGGCACGCACCATGTGGGAATTCCTGCAGCACCTGTCGTTTTGGGACTGGCTGGCACTGGGCACGGTGCTGTTGATCCTTGAAGTGTTCGGTGCCGGTGGTTATCTGCTGTGGATGGGCATCGCCGCGGCAGCCGTGGGCGTGATCAAGTTCCTGGTGCCGAGCCTGGGGCTGGAGTGGCAACTGCTGCTGTTCGCCGTGCTGTCGATCCTCACGGCGGTGTACTGGTGGCGACGCCAGCGCAGCAGCGCCAAGGTCAGCGACCAGCCGGGGCTGAACATGCGCGGCTCCGAGTTGATTGGTCGCACCTTTGTGGTGCATCAGGCCATCGTCGAGGGCCGTGGCAAGATCAAGGTGGGTGACGGTGTGTGGATGGCATCCGGGCCGGACGCGCCGGCTGGGGCACACGTACGTGTCATTGGTCAGGAAGGCGTGATTTTGCAGGTTGAAACTGTTTAGTCATCCATGGAACTCGGCTGGGCTATCTACAATCAAACTGTTCAGATAACCCAGTCGGAGTCACCCATCATGCGTCTAAAATATGCTGTCGCAACCCTCGCTGTGCTTTCCCTTCCCGTCGGTTCAGCCATGGCCGACAGCTTCTGGCGTAATGTCATCTCATCGGGTGCCACGACCGGCTCGACGTACCTGACCTTCAAGGACCACAAAATGGTAGTCGCCGCCCAGGACGACGCCGGTAGCTTCGTCGCCAGTGACGGCAACATCCGTGGCCCATACCTGGAAGCTGCGATGCAGAAAGTCCGCGCCGATAACCCTGGCCTCAAGGCCACGGATATGGACCTGGCGAACGCTATCCTGGCAAAAAACGCCATTGCTTCCGAGTAATACCGCCGCATAAAAAATGCCGTTCCTCGAGAGCGGCATTTTTTTGCCCTGATTTCCTACGCCAGACGCTGGCGATTCCGCATCTGAACAGGAAAAGTCCTGTCGAGTTGCAGGCGCGCCCGGCAACAAGCTATCGATTCCCTTCAGACTGAGTGAATCGATGACCATGCAAAAACTCTCCTACGCCCTGCTGCTCGCCGCGGTTGCCACGCCTTATGCCCAGGCAGAAAGCTGGTACGGGTCGGCAAAGCTCAACAGCGCCCGGCAGAATCTCTCAAGCTCACTGCTGACCAGCCCACGCGTAACCCACCGGGTAGAAGCCCCCGACAGCAGCAAGACGTTCACCGGCTCATTCGCCGTGGGCTATGCCTTTGCCGATGGCTGGCGCCTGGAGGGGGAATACACGATGCCCAGCCACTCGACCTTCAAATCCCATTGGGCACCGTTCAATGCCAACGTCAACAGCCTGCGCACCGACAGCCAGCGCCTGATGCTCAACGGTTATAAAAACATCCCGATCAATGAATGGCTGTCGTTCTACGGTATGGCGGGAGTCGGCGTGGCCCAGGTTGACGCCGAGGGTTACCAGACCAACGACACCCGCCGTTTCGCCAGCAATCGCCAATACAACTTCGCCTACAGCGTTGGCCTGGGGCTGGATGCCAAGGTCAGCGAAACCCTGACCCTGGGTACCGGCTGGCGTTACGTGGACATGGGCGGGATCGAGACCGGCTACAACACGTTCGCCAATCGGATAAACGCCCGGGACGAACAGCTCAAAGGCAAGCTCAAAGAGCAGAACGTGTTTCTTGAGGCACGCGTTGCCTTCTGACACCGATGCTGAAATGCCGCTCCCGAGGCGGCATTTTTTGTTTCAGGCGGGACGATTCATTCACAGACGACAGGCTATATTCAGTCGAGCCGTGCAACCATGCCCGGCATTGATATGCTTTTTTCTCATCGCCTTCTGAAACGGATGCCTTCAACGTCATGAGCCAACTGCCCTTTCTGCCGTTCTCCAAGCCCACCATTGATGAAGCCACCATCTCGGCGGTAGGCGACGTACTGCGCTCCGGCTGGATCACCAGCGGGCCGAAAGTGCAGGCGTTCGAGGCGCAGTTGTCGGAATATTTTGGGGGGCGCCCGGTGCGTACCTTCAACTCGGGCACCTGCACCATGGAGATTGCCTTGCGCATCGCCGGTATCGGGCCTGGTGACGAAGTCATCACCACCCCGATTTCGTGGGTAGCCACGGCCAACGTGATTCTGGAAGTCGGTGCCACGCCGGTGTTCGCCGACATCGACCCGGTGACCCGCAATATCGACCTGGCGCAGGTAGAAGCCGCGATCACACCGCGCACCAAGGCAATCATCCCGGTATACCTGGCGGGCCTGCCGTTGGACATGCCATTGCTCTACGCGCTGGCCAACAAGTACAACCTGCGCATCGTCGAAGATGCAGCCCAGGCCCTGGGTTCCAGCTGGGATGGCCAACGCATTGGCGCTACCGGCGATTTCGTATCGTTCAGCTTCCAGGCGAACAAGAACATCACCTCGTCCGAAGGCGGCTGCCTGGTATTGAACAACGCTGAAGAAGCGCGCCTTGCGGAAAAATATCGCCTGCAGGGCGTGACCCGCACCGGCTTCGATGGCCTGGACGTGGATGTACTCGGCGGCAAGTTCAACATGACCGACATCGCAGCAGCCATCGGCCTGGGCCAGTTTGCCCATATCGAGAAGATCACTGCCCACCGCCAGGAACTGGCGCGTCACTATTTCGAATGCTTCGGCAGTGATTTTGAAGCGCAGTACGGTGCGCAATTGCCACCGGCAGACTTCGAAAACAGCAACTGGCACCTGTTCCAGCTGGTACTGCCGGAGCGTCAGGACGGCCTGCCCGCACGCGCCACGTTCATGGAGCAGATGCAGGCCCATGGCGTCGGCATTGGCTATCACTACCCACCGATCCACCTGCTGAGCTTGTACAAGGCACAGGGATTCAAGGAAGGCATGTTCCCGGTAGCGGAAAAAGTGGGGCGTTTGATTGTGTCGTTGCCGATGTTCACGGCGATGACGAAAGCGGACGTAGAGCGTTCGGTAGCGGCGGTAAAAGCGGTGTTGAAGCGCTGACAAAACCTTTGCGGGAGCCGGTTGCCGGCTCCCGCAGCGGGATCACTCGCCGATGGCAGCCTTGTAGCCGGCAGCGTCCAGCAATTTTTTCAGTTCATCCGGGTTGCTTGGCTTGAGCTTGAAGATCCAGGCGCCGTAAGGGTCGGAGTTCAACAGCTCTGGCTCACCGCTCAAGGCGTCGTTCACCGCGATCACTTCGCCAGCAATTGGCGAGTAGATATCCGAAGCGGCCTTCACCGATTCAACCACGCCGGCCTGGTCAGCCGCCTTGAACACGTTGCCGACTTCGGTCAACTCAACGAACACTACATCCCCCAATGCTTCCTGGGCATGGTCCGAGATCCCGACGGTCACGGTGCCGTCAGCTTCCAGACGGGCCCATTCGTGACTTTCGGCAAAACGCAGGTCGGCAGGGATATCGCTCATAGTCTGTGTCCTCAAGGAAAAATGTCAGCGGCCATTGGCCCGCCGGAAAAGTTAGATCAATGTTTTGCCATGGCGCACGAACGTCGGTTTGACCACCCGAACCGGGTACCACTTGCCGCGGATTTCCACCTCGGCCCGGTCAGCAGTCGCCGACGGCACACGCGCCAGGGCAATGGATTTGCTTAGCGTAGGAGAGAAACTACCACTGGTGATCTCTCCTTCGCCAACATTGGCGATACGAACCACCTGGTGAGCGCGTAAAACCCCGCGCTCTTCCAGCACCAGGCCGACCAGCTTGGACTTCACACCCGCAGCCTTTTCGGCTTCCAGGGCGGCGCGGCCGATGAAATCCCGCTCGGCCGGCTCCCAGGCGATGCTCCAGGCCATGTTGGCTGCCAGGGGCGAGACGTCCTGGTGAATATCCTGACCGTAAAGGTTCATGCCGGCCTCGAGGCGCAGCGTGTCGCGGGCGCCGAGGCCGATGGGCGAAATGCCTGCGCCTACCAGGTCGTTGAAGAACGCCGGGGCCTGATCGGCCGGCAGGACAATTTCAAGACCGTCTTCGCCGGTGTAACCGGTGCGCGCGATAAACCAGTCGCCGTCAGCCAGGCCTTCAAAGGGCTTGAGCTGATGGATCAGGGTGGCGCGGGACTGGGTCACCAGTTCAGCGATCTTTTGCCGGGCATGGGGGCCTTGAATGGCGAGCATGGCCAATTCGGGCCGCTCGCGGAGCTGGGCCTGATAGCTGCCGAGCCGAGCCTGCATCCAGGCCATGTCCTGGTCACGGGTGGCGGCGTTGACCACCAGCCGGTAACCGCCCTCGGTACGGTAGACGATCATGTCGTCCACCACGCCGCCCTGCTCGTTGAGCATGGCGCTGTATAACGCGCGGCCGCAGCCGTGCAATCGGTCAACATCATTGGCCAGCAAATGCTGGAGCCATTCCTTGGCCTGGGGGCCTGTGATATCGATCACGGTCATATGGGATACATCAAACACCCCGCAGTCGCGTCGCACCTGATGGTGCTCCTCAACCTGCGAGCCGTAGTGCAAAGGCATATCCCAACCGCCAAAATCGACCATTTTCGCGCCAAGGGCGAGATGCAGGTCATACAGAGGCGTGCGCTGTCCCATGGGTTTCTCCTTCCGGGCGTGGCGAAGGTGCGGACGGTCGCCGTTCGGGCCGCACGCCTTGAAATACAAGGCCTGTAGCCGCGTTCAGCAACCCGATCTGAAAGATCGACCGCACCGAATGCCGCGCATTGTAGCCTCAAGCCGTAGGACTGGCACCTAACCGATTCGTCGCGCCGAACGTCGGATCAACCCGATGACCGGTAACAGCCCCACCAATACCAGGGTCAGGGCCGGCAGCGAAGCCCGCGCCCACTCCCCTTCGCTGGTCATCTCGAAAATCCGCACCGCCAGCGTGTCCCAGCCGAACGGGCGCATCAGCAGGGTCGCCGGCATTTCCTTGAGCACATCGACAAACACCAGCAGCGCCGCGCTCAGGGTGCCCGGCAGCAAAAGTGGCAGATACACTTTGCAAAACAGTCGCGGCCCGCTGACCCCAAGACTGCGGGCGGCTTCCGGCAAGGATGGACGGATTCGCGCCAGGCTGTTTTCCAGCGGCCCGTAGGCCACCGCAATGAAGCGCACCAGATACGCCAGCAGCAAGGCCGACAAACTGCCCAGTAACAGCGGTTTGCCGGCGCCCCCCAGCCAGCCGGAGACCGGGATCACCAGTTCACGATCCAGGTAGCTGAACGCCAGCATGATCGACACCGCCAGTACCGAGCCGGGCAGCGCGTAGCCTACGTTGGCCAGGCTGATGCCGGAGCGGATGGCCCGGGTGGGCGCCAGGCGATGGGCGAACGCCAGCACCAGGGCCACGCTGACGGTGATCAGGGCAGCCATACCGCCCAGGTACAGGGTATGGACGATCAAACCGGCGTAGCGCTCGTCCAGGTCGAAACGGCCACGCTGCCAGAACCAGGCCACCAGTTGCAGCATCGGGATCACGAACGCGCAGGCGAACACCAATCCGCACCAACCGCTGGCCAACGCCGCCTTGAACCCGCGCAGATGGTAAAGCGCCTTGCCGCGAGGTCGCTCGTTGCTCGGCCGGCTGGCGCCCCGGGCACGGCGTTCGCCGTACAGCACCAGCATCACCACCAACAGCAACAGGCTGGCCAGTTGCGCGGCACTGGAGAGGCTGAAAAAGCCGTACCAGGTCTTGTAGATCGCGGTGGTAAAGGTGTCGAAGTTGAACACCGAGACGGCACCGAAATCCGCCAGGGTTTCCATCAGCGCGAGGGCCACGCCCGCACCGATGGCGGGACGCGCCATGGGCAGGGCCACCCGCCAGAACGCTTGCCACGGCGACTGCCCCAAGACACGCGCCGCTTCCATCAGGCCTTTGCCCTGGGCGAGGAACGCGGTGCGTGCCAGCAGATAAACGTAGGGGTAGAACACCAGCACCAGCACGATGATCACACCGCTGGTCGAGCGCACACGCGGCAGGCGCAAGCCTGTACCAAACCATTCGCGCAGCAGGGTTTGCACCGGGCCGGAGAAGTCCAGCAGGCCGACGAAGACGAAGGCGAGCACATAGGCGGGAATCGCGAAGGGCAGCATCAACGCCCAGTCCAGCCAGCGCCGGCCGGGGAATTCGCAGAGGCTGGTCAGCCAGGCCAGGCTGACGCCCAGCAGCGTAACGCCCACACCGACGCCCAGCACCAGGGTCAAGGTGTTGCCCAGCAGACGTGGCATCTGGGTTTCCCACAGGTGGGACCAGATCTGGTGGTCGATGGTCTGCCACGACAGCAACAGCACGCTCAACGGCAGCAGCACCAGGGCGGCGACGGTGAAGACCGGCAGGTACCAGCGGCGTTGGGCGGGATGGGCCAAAGGTTAATTCTCAGAGAATGAATAGCTTGAAGCCAGCGCTAACCAATGTGGGAGCGGGCTTGTGTGGGAGCGGGCTTGCTCGCGAAAGCGGCGTGTCAGTCAACGCCTATGTGACTGATACACCCTCTTCGCGAGCAAGCCCGCTCCCACACAAGCCCGCCCCCACATTTAGATCGGCGGCGCCTTGCAAATTGTATCTAGTTCCAGCCAGCGCGATCCATCAAGCGAATCGCCTCAGCCTGACGCTTGCCCGCCACTTCCACCGGCAATGTGTCAGCTACAAACTTGCCCCAGGTCGCCACTTCCGCCGACGGCGGCACCGCCGGGTTGGCCGGGAATTCCTGGTTCACATCCGCAAAGATCTTCTGCGCTTCCGGCGTGGTCATCCACTCCACCAGCGCCTTGGCTGCTTCCGGGTGCGGTGCATGCTTGGTCAGGCCGATGCCCGACAGGTTGACGTGCACCCCGCGGTCGCCCTGGTTCGGCCAGAACAACTTCACCGCCAGGTCCGGCTTCTGCTTGTGCAGGCGGCCGTAGTAGTAGGTGTTCACGATGCCCACGTCACACTGCCCGGCGTTGATCGCTTCCAGCACGGCAATGTCATCGGAGAACACGTCGGTGGACAGGTTGTTGACCCAGCCCTTGACGATTTCCTCGGTCTTGGCCGCGCCGTGGGTTTCGATCAGGGTGGCGGTCAGCGACTGGTTGTAGACCTTCTTCGCGGTGCGCAGGCACAGGCGGCCTTCCCACTGTTTGTCGGCCAGGGCTTCGTAGGTGGTCAGGTCGCCCGGTTTCACGCGATCGGTGGAGTAGGCGATGGTCCGCGCTCGCAGGCTCAGGCCGGTCCAGGCATGGGCCGAAGAACGGTATTGAAGGGGAATATTCTTGTCGATCACCGCAGAGGTGAACGGCTGCAGGATGCCCATCTGCTCGGCCTGCCAGAGGTTGCCGGCGTCGACGGTGAGCAGCAGGTCGGCGGTGGCGTTTTCACCTTCGGCCTTGATGCGCTGCATCAGCGGCGCTTCCTTGTCGGTGATGAACTTCACCTGCACGCCGGTCTTCTTGGTGTAGGCGTCGAACACCGGCTTGATCAGTTCGTCGATGCGCGAGGAGTAGACCACGACCTCATCGGCCGCCTGCACGGTGGTGCTGCCGATAAGAGTGAGTGCCAGGGCAGTCAGGAGGCGCTTGGGTGCCAGCATGGGTGCGGTCTCTCATTTGCAAAAAGAGCGCAAATGATAAGGACTCACATTTGGTAACGCTCAACGGAGCCGTTACCAGATGTTGCACAGCGTACTCAGGCCTTGGCCAGCTCCGGCAAATCCCCGGTCAAACCCAATGCCTGACGCACAAACAACGCCTTGGCCTCCGGCATCTGCTCAACCACCTTCAGCCCTGCATTACGCAGCCAGCGCAACGGCAGTTGATCGGCCTGGAACAACCGCTCAAAGCCTTCCATCGCCGCCATCAGCGCCAGGTTGTGGGGCATGCGCCGACGCTCGTAACGGCTGAGCACCTTCACATCCGCCAGGCGCTCGCCGCGCTCGTTGGCCGCCAGCAGGACCTCGGCCAGCACGGCCGCATCGAGGAAGCCCAGGTTCACCCCCTGCCCCGCCAGCGGATGAATGACGTGGGCCGCGTCGCCAATCAATGCCAGGCCTTCGGCCACGTAACGTTTGGCGTGGCGCTGACGCAAGGGCACGCACAGCCGTGGATCGGCGCTTATCACGCTGCCCAGGCGGCCTTCGAAGGCATTTTCCAGTTCACGGCAGAAGCTTTCATCGTCCAGCGCCATCAAGCGCTCGGACTCACTCGGGGTGGTCGACCAGACAATCGAACACCAGTCTTCCTGCCCGTCCCGCACCAGCGGCAGGAATGCCAGCGGGCCATTGTCGGTAAAACGCTGCCAGGCCGTCTTTTGATGCACCTGGCTGCTGCGCACACTGGTGACGATGGCGTTGTGCAAATAATCCCACTCACGGGTAGCGGTGCCGGTCAGGCGACGTACTGCCGAGTTGGCACCGTCCGCCGCGACCACCAGTGGCGCGCGCAAGGTGCGGCCATCGGCGAGGGTCAGCAGCCAGTCATCGCCGGAGCGGCGCATCTGTTCCAGGCGAGCATTGGCCAGCAGGCCGAGGTCGCAGTCGTGCAGGCGGTCGAGCAAGGCGTCCTGGACCACACGGTTTTCGACGATATGCCCCAGCACCTCGGCATGCACGCTGGCCGCCGAGAAGTGGATCTGCCCGGTGCCGCTGCCGTCCCACACCTGCATCTCGCCGTACGGGCTGGCACGTCGCTCGACAATCCCGTCCCACACGCCAAGGCGCTCGAGGATGCGCTGGCTGGCGGCCGACAAGGCGCTCACCCGCGGTTCGAACGCAGCATGAGGGTCGAACGGCTTGACGCTCAGGGGGCTGCCGTCGAGCAGCAGCACCTGCAGGCCACTGCCCTGCAACGCCAGCGCCAGGGCGCTTCCGACCATTCCGGCCCCGACAATCAGCACATCTGCGCGCATGTCCATGCTTTAAGCCTGTCTCGATTGCAGCTTGCGCCGCACGTAAAGGGTTTTGTCGACCCGCGCCACCAGGGTGGCGGAGCCGTCATGAATCTGTACCTTGAGCTGCGGTAAATACTTGTCGCCGCTGGCGGTGTGCTGGCGAATCTCGTCCAGCAACGCTTGGTCGATGGAAAATTCGGCGAACACCGGGCCTTTGCCCGGCGAGATAAAGTCGATAGCGGCAGCCTTGTCCCAGACAATGTAGTCGCGGCCCAGGTTCTCCATCAGCATCAGCATGTAGAACGGGTCGACCATCGAATACAGGCTGCCGCCAAACTGCGTGCCGACGTAGTTGCGGTTGTACCAGCCCAGGCCCATGCGCACCTTGACCTCGCGGAAATCGCTGCCGATGTGCAACACCCGAACTCCGGCCCCGAGGTACGGCGGGTACAGGGTCATGATCCAGCGCAACAGCCGCGCCTTGCCCAGGCGTCGGGTCAGCCACTCACGCATCGGGACGGGTGCCCAGGCCCATGGCCTGGCGCGCGAACCAGCGCTTGGCCGGCGGCAGCAAGTCGAGGCCCAGCAAGCCCATGTTGCGGCCCAGCGCGACCAACGGTTGCGCACTGCCAAACAGGCGGGTGACCTGATCGGAGAAGCCGACGGTGAGCTTCTGGTCCATGCGCTGACGCTCGCGGTACGCCTGCAGTGTCGCCAGGTCGCCCGGAATCGCCGGCCCGGCCAGCAGCGCCTCGGCCAACGCGTAGGCATCCCGCAGGGACAGGTTGAAGCCCTGACCGGCAATCGGGTGCAGGCTGTGGGCGGCATTGCCAAGTACGGCCAGATGAGAGCGCACTTGTTCTTCCGCTTCCACGAGCGTCAGCGGGTACAGGTGGCGCGCACCGACTTGCTTGAGGGTGCCCAGGCGGTAGCCGAACACGCCCTGCAGTTCACTCAGGAAGCTGCGTTCGTCCAACTCGGCCAGGCGCTTGGCGTCCATGCCGATGCGGGTCCAGACCAGCGCGCAACGGTTGTCCGGCAACGGCAGCAAGGCCATCGGGCCTTCGTCGGTGAACCGCTCGAACGCCTCGCCGTTGTGGGCCTCGCTTGGGGTGATGTTGGCGATCAGCGCGCTCTGGTTGTACGGCCGCTTTTTAACGCCGATGCCCAGTTGCTCGCGCAAACCTGAGCGACCGCCATCGGCCAGCACCGCGAGGTCGCACTCCAGCACGGTTTCGTCATTGAGGGTCAGGCGGTAGCCATCGGCAAGCGGCTCCATGCGCGTAACTTCCGCCGGGCAACGCCAACTGACCACGTCCTTGTCCAGCCCTTGCCACAGGCATTGGCCCAGCCAGGCGTTTTCCACCACGTAGCCAAGCGCCGGCACGCCCTCTTCCATGGCCGACAGGCGCGCGGTAGAGAAGCGGCCACGGTCCGACACATGAATCTGTTTGATCGGCTCGGCGCGGCGAGAGATTTCCTGCCACACGCCCAATCGTTGATAAATCTGCCGCGCGCCAAAGGACAGCGCTGAAGAACGCGCGTCATAGCTCGGCTGGTAGCTGTCGCCGGGGGCAAACGGCTCGATCAGCACGATCTTCCAGCCCCGGGCCTTGGCCCCGGCCTGCAAGGCCAATGCGAGGCTGGCACCCACCAGGCCGCCGCCGATAATCGCCAGGTTGACCCGGCTCATCGGGCGCTCGCCATCAATGCTTCGATCTCGGCGACGGACTTGGGCACGCCACCGGTCAGAATTTCACAGCCTTGCTTGGTCACCACCACGTCGTCCTCGATGCGTACGCCAATGCCACGCCATTTCTTCGCCACGTTCTGGTTGTCCGGCGAGATGTAAATCCCCGGCTCCACGGTCAGTGCCATGCCGACTTCCAGCACCCGCCACTCGCCGCCGACCTTGTATTCGCCCACATCGTGCACATCCATCCCCAGCCAGTGGCCGGCGCGGTGCATATAGAAGGCTTTATAAGCTTCACTGGCGATCAGTTCGTCGACATCACCCTGCAACAATCCCAGCCTCACCAGCCCGGCAGTGATCACTTGCACCGTCGCCTCGTGGGCCTGGTTCCAATGCTTGTTCGGGGCGATTTCGGCAAAGGCGGCTTCCTGGGAAGCCAGCACGATTTCATAAATCGCCTTCTGCTCGGCGGAAAACTTGCCGCTCACCGGCCAGGTGCGGGTGATGTCGCTGGCGTAGCAGTCGATCTCGCAGCCGGCGTCGATCAGCACCAGGTCGCCATCCTTGAGCACCGCGTCATTCTGCTGGTAGTGCAGGATGCAGCTGTTGCGCCCCGAGGCGACGATGGAACCATAGGCCGGCATCTTCGCCCCGCCCTTGCGAAACTCGTAGTCGAGCTCCGCTTCCAGGCTGAACTCATGCAACCCGGCGCGGCTGGCCTGCATCGCCCGTACATGGGCCGCGCAGGAAATCCGTGCCGCCTCGCGCATCACCTTCACTTCTGCCGCCGATTTATACAGGCGCATGTCGTGAAGCAGATGATCCAGGGCAACAAATTCGTTCGGTGGCTGGGCGCCGAGGTGCGCTTTGGAGCGGATCACGTTGATCCACTCCATCAGGTGCCGGTCGAATTCGGCATTGCTGCCCATGGCCGAATACACCCGGTCGCGGCCTTCGATCAGGCCGGGCAGGATGTCGTCGATATCGGTAATCGGGAAGGCGTCATCGGCGCCAAAATCGCGGATCGCGCCTTCGGTGCCCGCTCGCAGGCCGTCCCACAGTTCGCGCTCGGCGTTGCGTTCGCGGCAGAACAGCACGTACTCGCCGTGTTGGCGGCCAGGCATCAGCACGATCACCGCTTCCGGTTCCGGGAAGCCGCTCAGGTACTGGAAGTCGCTGTCCTGGCGGTAGACGTGCTCGACGTCACGGTTGCGGATGGCCACCGCAGCCGCCGGCAGGATGGCGATGCTGTTGGGTTCCATCTGCGCCATGAGCGCCTTGCGGCGCCGGGTGTATTCCGCTTTGGGGATATGGATCATGGGCAGATGGGCTTCCTTTCTTAGTGCAGCGACGGCTTGGGTGCAGCGGGCTCAGCCGATTTACGGGTCTCGGTGAACAGCAGCAGCGGCGCGACGCGCAGGTATTCCATGACTTCCATGTAGTCGCTTTCGCCGTCTTCGGACTCTTCCAGGGCGTCTTGCACCTGGGAGATGGCGGCCAGGTCCTGCAGCACTTCCTGGGCATCGGTGCTCAGGTCGAGGCCGCCGGCGTTCACGCCGAAACCGTGGAGGAAGCCTTGGCACCATTGGCCCAACGCGGCGGCGCGCTCGGTGAGCGGCGCGTCATCGGTAGGCAGCAGCAAGACGACGGTGACGTCATCACCGGTCAGCTCGCCTTTAACCATCTCTTGCAGGCCGATGAGCGCATTGCGCACGTTTTCGGTAGGCTCGGTTTCCAGCAGCTCGGCGACGTCGGCCAGCCAGTTGTCGGCATCAAAGCCGACACCGGTGCAGCTGCGGCCCAGCAGCACGCCGTGCAGTTCGGCAGGCGAGCAAGGATGACCGCTGGAACTCAGCAGTTTGGAAAAAGCATCGTACGGGGAGTTCTGAATGGGCATGGTGAGCTAGGCGCCAGACGGCGCAATGTCTAGAATGAAGCGCTGTATCCTAGCATCGGCAGACGTACCAAGACTATCGAGGGCGTCAGATCGTTTATCCAGCAGTTGCCATTCATCAGACAAAATCCAGTGGAACCCAATGGAAGACACCGACCTGCAAGCGCTGATGGCCAGACTCGAGCTGCTAATTAACCGGGTCGAGCAACTTAAGAGCCAAAACGGACTCCTATTAGCTCAGGAAAAGACCTGGCGCGAGGAACGCGCTCACCTCATTGAAAAAAACGAAATCGCCCGGCGTAAGGTCGAATCGATGATTTCGCGCCTGAAGGCCCTGGAGCAAGACTCATGAGTTCAAGCAATAGCGTCACCGTGCAGATTCTCGACAAAGAATATTCGATCATCTGCCCCCAGGAAGAACGCAGCAACCTGGTGAGCGCTGCCCGCTACCTGGACGGCAAGATGCGCGAAATCCGCAGCAGCGGCAAAGTCATCGGCGCCGATCGCATCGCCGTGATGGCCGCCCTGAACATTACCCACGATCTGCTGCATAAGCAGGAACGGCCTGACGTGCAGGCCAGCGGCTCGACGCGCGAGCAGGTGCGCGACCTGCTGGAGCGGGTCGATCTGGTACTTTCTACCGATCCAGAGCCACCCAAGGGCTGATTGCGGCGTCGGTTTCGGGTATACTCGCCCCACTCCCTGGCGTGCTTGCCAGTCGGCGATGTCCCTGAGCCGATTCGCACTACCCTGGAAGTTACACGTTGGGCTGGTGTGCATGTCCGCTAGACGGAAAGCCTTAAAGCCTACTGTTTCTTCCACCTTGAACTTTCGGGTTCAAGGGCTAAGTCGACAGCGGTTCTGTCGGGGAGCCTGATTCCCAAATCCAATGCCAGTCCCAGGACTGGCATTGTTTTATGAGCCGAAAACCATGACCGAACCTGCGCCGCTTTCCCGCCCGCAACTTCGACGCATGCTGCGCAAAGCCCGCCGCGCCCTGACGCCAAGCGAGCAACGCCAGGCCGCCCTGGGCCTGTATCGGCAACTGGCACAGCACCCGCTGTTTCGCCGGGCCAAACACCTATCCTTATATCTACCGACGGACGGTGAAATCGATCCGCGCCTGCTGCTGCGCGCTGCACAGCGCCGGGGCAAGGCGACGTACCTGCCGGTGCTCAGTGCATGGCCGCGAACCAAGATGGTGTTCCAGCGAGTGCGCCCCGGCGAAAAGCTGAGGCCCAACCGTTTTCGCATCCTCGAGCCCCAGGTAAATGCCAGCCGGCAACGCAAGGTCTGGGCGCTGGACCTGGTGCTGCTGCCACTGGTTGGCTTTGATGATGTGGGCGGACGGTTGGGCATGGGCGGCGGGTTTTATGACCGCAGCCTGGCCTACATGGCCCGCCGGAAATCCTGGCGCAAGCCGACGCTGTTGGGCCTGGCCCATGAATGCCAGAAGGTCGAACGATTGGCACAGGCAAGCTGGGATGTACCGCTTGAGGGCACAGTCACCGATAAGGATTGGTATATAGCAGAGACGCTACTGGAATCAGCAGCGCCTTGAAGACGGGTCAGCGTTTGAACGGTTGCGGCTGTTGCTGTGCGAGTTCAATCGGTGCGTCAGTCTTGTTCGACCACAAGCTCTGCGCATAGCCGGTGGTCACAACGCCCAGGCCGAACAAAATAACCAAAATCCATAGTAAATCCGGTTTGCGTTTCATCGATTGCCCCCCTTCAGGCATCTTGCACACGATGACAGCAACGTTCCATTAGTAGTCCGTGCCAGCTGCGTCAAGCTCAAAACCCCGGCATTCTGCGTTAACGTGAACCAACACGCAAACCTTGACGCCAACCGACTGTCGGTTTGTCATAAAATTGCAGGACAACTTTCCCAATCGACTTTTGAGGAGCGAAAACATGGCCTATTGGCTGATGAAATCCGAGCCCGATGAACTGTCCATCAAGGGCCTGGAAAAGCTCGGCGAGGCCCGGTGGGACGGGGTGCGCAACTACCAGGCGCGGAACTTCCTGCGGGCGATGGCGGTGGGTGACCAGTTCTTCTTCTACCACTCCAGCTGCCCGGAACCGGGGATTGCCGGCATCGGTAAAATCGTCGAGGCAGCCTACCCGGACCCGACCGCGCTGGAGCCCGACAGTCATTATTTCGACGCCAAGGCCAGCCCTGAAAAAAATCCGTGGAGCGCGATCAATGTTGCCCACGTCGAGACCTTTGCGAAGGTCCTGGGGCTGGGCTATCTGAAACAGCAAACCGCCCTCGCCGAGTTGCCCCTGGTGCAAAAAGGCAGCCGCCTTTCGGTGATGCCGGTCACCGCCGAGCAATGGGCCGCCGTACTCGGCCTGCGCTGAAACAGCAGAACCCTGCGGTCACGCCCATGGCGCATGCATCTGCGCGCCAACCGGGTTAGGCTGGCGCTTCATTTGACCCGCATCAAGGGCCTCCGGGCAGGATCGGTCAAACTAGGACGCTAACGCCGCAGGATGCACCCATGTCGACGAACCACCGTACCTCCCATCTTTTCGCCATTCCATTGATTGTCTTGCTGCTGGCCGCCGGCGGCTTCGGCTATTGGCAATCCACCCAGGACCGCCTGCCCGAAGGCTTGAGCATGGGCAATGGCCGGCTGGAATCGACTGAAGTGCAGATCGCCGCCAAGATCCCCGGGCGCCTCGCCGAAGTGCGGGTGGACGAAGGCGACAAGGTGCTCAAGGGCCAACTGCTGGCGCGCATGGACACCCGCACCCTGGAAGCCCAGCGCGCCCAGGCCGAAGCCGAAGTGCTGCGGGCCAGGGAGAATTTCGCTGCTGCCGAAGCCAATGTGCAACTGCGCCGGAGCGAACAACTGCTGGCCAGCCAGGAACTCAAGCGCACCCAGGAGCTGTACAAGCGCGGCTTCGCCAGCGGCCAGCTGATCGACCAGCAGCAGGCCCGGCAAAACACCGGCAACGCTGCCGTGGTCGCCGCCCAGGCCCAGGTCAATTCGGTAAAGGCCGCCATCGGCGCCGCCCAGGCCCAGGTCGCCCAGCTCACCAGCGAAATCGAAGACAGCAGCCTGCGGGCGCCTATCGACGGCATCATCCAGCTGCGCCTGGCCGAACCCGGCGAAGTGCTCGGCGCGGGTGGCCGCGTGTTACTGCTGATCGACCCCAACGACCAATACATGAACCTGTATCTGCCCGCTTCGGTAACCGGCGCCCTGACCGTCGGCAGTGAGGCGCGGATCGTCCTCGACGCCCTGCCGAAGCAACCGCTGCCGGCGAAAATCAGCTTCGTCGCCGCCAAGTCGCAGTTCACCCCCAAGGAAGTGGAAACCCGCGACGAACGCCAGAAGCTGGTGTTCCGGGTCAAGCTGCGCCTGACCCAACCAAGCGCCGTGCCCCAAGCCAAACCGGGCATGCCCGGCGCCGGCTATGTGCGCACCGCTGACCTGGACTGGCCGGCCAACCTGCAATGAACGGCCTGGCGCTGCACGCCACGGGGATCAACCATCGCTACGGCAAGCAACAGGCGCTGATCGACATCGCCTTCAGCCTGCCCGCCGGCACACGCTGCGGGTTGATCGGCCCGGACGGCGCCGGCAAGTCGAGCCTGCTGGGCTTGATCGCCGGGGTCAAAAAGCTTCAACAGGGCGAGCTGGAAGTACTCGGCGGCTCCATCGAAGACCGCCGCCACCGCAACAGCCTGTACCCGCGTATCGCCTTCATGCCTCAAGGCCTGGGCGGTAACCTTTACCCCGAGCTGTCCATCAGCGAAAACATCCGGTTCTTTGCCACGCTGTTCGGCCTGTCAAAAGCCGATTGCGACCAGCGCATGCACAACCTGCTGCTGGCCACCGACCTCGCACGCTTCGCCGAGCGACCTGCCGGCAAGCTCTCCGGCGGCATGAAGCAGAAACTCGGCCTGTGCTGTGCACTGATCCACGACCCGGACCTGTTGATCCTCGACGAACCCACCACCGGCGTCGACCCGCTGTCCCGTCGACGCTTCTGGGAACTGGTGGAAACCGTACGCAGCGAACGCCCGCAGCTCACACTGCTGGTGGCCACCGCCTACATGGAAGAAGCCGAGCAGTTTGAACACTGCCTGATGCTCGACCGCGGCAAGCTGATCGCCGACGGCCTGAGCAGCGAACTGGCCGCCGCGACGCCCAGCGGTAAACTGGACGAAGCCTTCACCCATTTCCAGGGCGACAGTGCCCATAACAACGAACCCCTGGTGATTCCGCCCCGGCAAAGCGACAACACCGACATCGCCATCGAAGCCCACGACCTGACCCTGCGATTCGGCGACTTCACGGCAGTCAACAAGGTCAGCTTCGCGATTGGCCGGGGCGAGATCTTTGGTTTCCTCGGCTCCAACGGCTGCGGCAAGACCACCACCATGAAAGTCCTCACCGGGTTGATGCCCGCCACCGAGGGCACCGCCACGCTGCTGGGCAACCCGGTAAACGCCAAGGACCTGGCCACCCGCAAGCGCGTGGGTTTCATGTCGCAAAGCTTCTCGCTGTACGGCGAACTCAGCGTGCGCCAGAACCTTGTGCTGCATGCGCAGTTGTTCGACCTGCCCAAGGCCGAGAGCGGCCAGCGCATCGACGAGTTGATCAAGCGTTTTGACCTGGGCGACGTTGCCGAGCAGCCGTCCGGCGAGTTGCCGCTGGGCCTGCGCCAGCGCTTGTCCCTGGCGGTGGCGGTGCTGCACCGCCCGGAAGTGCTGATCCTCGATGAGCCGACCTCGGGCGTCGACCCGGCCGCGCGGGATGACTTCTGGCGGCTGCTGATCGAACTGTCCCGGGAACAGGGCGTGACGATCTTCCTGTCCACCCACTTCATGAACGAAGCCCAGCGCTGCGACCGCATCTCGCTGATGCACGCGGGCAAGGTGCTGGCCTGCGACACGCCGGACGCGCTGCAACAGCAGTTCCACGGCGAAACCCTGGAAGCGGCGTTCGTCACCTGCCTCGAACAGGCCCAAGGCGCGCCCGAAGCGACCACCGCGCCCACCGAAACCGTCAGCGAACCCATGGCCCCCCCCGTCAGCAAACGCGGGTTCAGCGTCGCCCGCCTGTTGGCCGTGGCCAGCCGCGAAGGCAAGGAACTGCTGCGGGACAAAGTGCGCATGGCCTTCGCCCTGTTGGGGGCGATTTTCATGATGGTGATCTTCGGCTACGGCATATCCCTGGACGTGGAGAAGCTCGCCTTCGCCGTCTACGACCAGGATCAGACGCCGCAAAGCCGGGCCTACTTGGAAGCCTTTCGCAGTTCGCGCTATTTCGCCGAACAGTCGCCGATCACTGACTCCAACGAACTGCACAAACGCCTGCAACGCTCGGAAATCAAACTGGCGCTGGAGATTCCGCCAGGGTTCGGCCGCGATCTCTACGCCGGCCGCCAACCCGCCGTGGCCGCCTGGCTCGATGGCGGCATGCCGTTCCGTGCGGAAACCAGCCGCAATTATGTCGAGGCCGTGCACCAGGCCAACCTCCAACAACTGGCCGAACTGAACAGCACACCATTGAATCAGCAAGCCGCCGCCAAACTGGAAACCCGCTTTCGCTACAACCAGGACGTGGTCAGCGTGAACGCTATCGGCCCCGGCGTGATGGCGCTGATCCTCGCGTTTATCCCGGCGATGCTCACGGCCCTGGGGATCGTGCGCGAGAAGGAACTGGGCTCCATCACCAACTTCTACGCCACACCCCTGACCCGCCTGGAATTCCTGTTGGGCAAGCAGGCGCCGTACCTGGCCGTGAGCCTGATCAACCTGGGCCTGCTGGTGGCGATGAACCGCTGGCTGTTCGGCGTGCCGTTCAAGGGCAGCGGCGTGACCCTGGCTTTCGGCGGCCTGCTGTATGTGCTGGCCACCACCAGCATGGGCCTGCTGATTTCCGCGTTCACCCGCACCCAGATCGCAGCGATCCTCGGCACCATGATCATCACCAGCCTGCCGACCATCCAGTTCTCCGGGCTGATCGTGCCGCGCTCGTCCCTGGAAGGCGCCGCCGCGTTGATGGGCATGTTGTTCCCGGCGGGCTACTTCCTCGACATTGCGGTGGGCACCTTTACCAAGGCCCTGGACCTGCATCAGCTATGGCCACAGTGCCTGGCGCTGTTCGGGTTTTTCCTGGGGTTCACCGGGCTTAGCCTGATCATGCTCAAGAAGCAGGAGGCCTGAGATGCACAAGTTCGCCCATATCCTGCGCCTCGGCATCAAGGAACTGACCAGCCTGCGCCACGACAGCGTGTTGCTGCTGTTCCTGTTCTACGCCTTTACCGTCGCCATCTATATGCCCGCCGCCGGCTCGGTGATCGGCGTGCACAACGCCAGCGTGGCCTTTGTGGATGAAGACCACAGCGCGCTTTCCCGGCAACTGGCCGAAGCGCTGCAACCGCCGGAATTCCAGGCGGCGGTGCCGTTGCCGTACGACCAACTGGACAAGGTGATGGACAGCGGCCAGTACACCTTCGTGATCAACGTACCGGCGAATTTCCAGGCCGACCTGTTGGCCGGGCGCCAGCCGGGGGTGCAGGTCAACGTCGATGCCACGGCCATGAGCCAGGCATTCATGGGTGCCGGGTATATCGGACGGATTTTCCAGCGGGAATTGCTGACCTATGGCAACCAGGCCGATGCCGCCCAAAAGGCGCCGGCGCTGCTGACCACCCGGGCGCTGTTCAATACCAACCTGGAAGGCGGCTGGTTTCTGGCGGTGATCCAGATCGTCAACAACATCACCATCCTCGCCATCGTGCTGACCGGCACCGCGCTGCTGCGTGAGCGCGAACACGGCACCCTCGACCATTTGCTGGTGCTGCCGCTGACTGCGCTGGAAATCATGCTGGCGAAAATCTGGAGCAACATGCTGGTGGTGGTGCTGTGCACCTGGCTGTCGCTGGAAGTGGTGGTGAAAGGCTTGCTCGGCGTGCCGCTGGCCGGGTCGCTGACTTTGTTTTTGCTGGTGACGGCGCTGTACCTGTTTGCCAGTACTGCCCTCGGCATCTTCCTCGCCACCCTCGCCCGCTCGACGCCGCAGTTTGGCCTGCTGGCGATCCCGGTGATTATCCCGATGCTGCTGTTGTCCGGCGGCAGCACGCCGCTGGACAGCATGCCGCAGTGGTTGCAATGGGTGATGCAGGGCTCGCCGTCGACGCACTTTGTGAGCCTGAGTGCGGCGATTCTGTTCCGGGATGCGGGTGTGAATGTGGTGTGGCCGGACTTGCTGGCGCTGGCGGGGATTGGGTTGCTGTTCTTTGCGGTGGCGTTGGCGCGGTTCAGGAAGAGCCTGGCTTCCTGAGGTGCCTGTCAGGACCTCTTCGCGAGCAAGCCCGCTCCCACACTTGACCGAGTTCTAACATGAGAATGCGGTTAAATGTGGGAGCGGGCTTGCTCGCGAAGGGCGCGAAGCGACCGGCTTACTGGATGATCAGGTTGTTGAACAACAGATCCTCAACCTGCGGCTTGCCGGTTTCGTCGTTCATCACTTGCTGGGTCTGCTTCAGGGCTTCCTGGCGCAGTTTTTCCTTCCCATCAACGCTGCTCATGGTGTCGTTGGTCTGCTGGGTAAACAGCGCCACCAACTGGTTGCGAATCAGCGCGTCGTTGGCTTTCACGGCAGCGGCTGCCTCGGGACCGGTGACCCGCAGGGCGATATCCGCCTTGAACACCCGCAGCTTCGCGGTGCCATCCAGGCCGTAGTTACCGACAAACGGCGGGCTCAGGCTGATATAGCTGACCTTCGGCGCTTCGCCTTCTTTGGCTTCTTCGGCCAGGGCTGCCGTCGGCAGTGTCAGGGCCAGCATCAACAGGATCCACGCTTTCACAGTTCATTCCTCAATTCGGTTGCCCAGTAGCATAACGCTAGCAGCCCTGAGCACAAGCTTATGGCGACTTATCAGGCCGGGGCATGCTCGTTGACCCGTCGCCCTGCCCACCTACACTTATCGGCCAACACGCCAAAAGGAATAGTCCGATGAAAGCTGTGCTGTGCAAAGCCTTCGGCCCCGCCGAAACCCTGGTGCTGGAAGACGTCGAAAGCCCGGCGATCAAGAAGAACGAAATCCTGTTGGACGTGCATGCGGCCGGGGTCAATTTCCCGGACACCCTGATCATCGAAGGCAAGTACCAGTTCAAGCCGCCCTTCCCGTTTTCGCCGGGCGGTGAAGCGGCAGGCGTGATCAGCCAAGTCGGTGAGAACGTCAGCCACCTGAAGGTCGGTGACCGGGTGATGGCCCTGACCGGCTGGGGCAGCTTCGCCGAGCAGGTCGCGGTGCCGGCCTACAACGTGCTGCCGATCCCGCCGAGCATGGACTTCAACACCGCCGCCGCCTTCAGCATGACCTACGGCACGTCGATGCACGCCCTGAGGCAACGGGCCAACCTGCAACCCGGGGAAACCCTGCTGGTGCTCGGTGCCTCCGGCGGCGTCGGCCTGGCTGCGGTGGAAATCGGCAAGGCCATGGGCGCCCGAGTGATCGCCGCGGCCAGCAGCGCCGACAAGCTGGCGGTGGCCAAGGCTGCCGGTGCCGATGAGTTGATCAACTACAGCGAAGCCAGCCTCAAGGACGAGATCAAACGCCTTACCGGCGGCAACGGCGTGGATGTGATCTACGACCCGGTGGGCGGCGACCTGTTTGACCAGGCCATTCGCGGCATCGCCTGGAATGGCCGGCTGCTGGTGGTGGGCTTTGCCAGCGGGCGCATTCCTGAGTTGCCGGTGAACCTGGCGCTGCTCAAGGGCGCGGCGGTGGTCGGGGTGTTCTGGGGGTCGTTCGCCCAGCGCCAGCCGCAGGACAATGCCGCCAACTTCCAGCAACTGTTCGGCTGGTTCGCCGAGGGCAAGTTGAAGCCGCTGGTGTCCCAGGTGTACCCGCTGGAGCAGGCGGCGCAGGCGATCAACGACCTCGGCCAGCGCAAGGCTGTGGGCAAGGTCGTGGTGCAGCTACGCTGACTATTGTTTCATTTTGTCCGCGGAGTGCCTGGGCCCATGATCGGCCGAGGCACTCACTCACTGGCAGGAATGAATAATGGTCACACCGCTGCGCGCGCTGTTTCTGGGGTTGTTGATGATGGTGTCGGCTCACGCCTTTGCCCATAAAGAGGGCAAGGATGTACGCGGGCTGAACAACGTGACGGTGCTGATCGTGCGCCATGCGGAAAAACCCGATGAAGGTCCGTTGCTGAGCCCCAAGGGCGAACAGCGGGCGGCGGCCTACGCCAGCTATTTCGACCCGCTGCTGTTGAACGGCATCTCCGTGGTGCCCCAGCGGCTGATCGCCACCAGCGACAGCAAGGAAAGCTCCCGCCCGCGCCTGACCCTGACACCCCTGGCCCAGCGCCTGCAGCTCCCGCTTGAAACACCCTACTCAGACGATCAAGTCGGCAAGCTGGTGAAGTCCCTGCGCAAGTCCAGCCAGGCGCAGACCGTGTTGATCGCCTGGCATCACGGGCATATCGACAAGTTGATCGAGGCCTTCGGCGGTGACGGCGCGGCGCTGACCGGGATGAAGAAATGGCCGGAAAATGTGTATGACTGGCTGATCGTGTTGCGCTTCGACGACCAGGGTCAACTGGTGGAATCCCGCAGCCAGAAGATCCAGGAACACCTGCTTCCAGGTGATATCGCAGCCGCCAACGGCAACTGAACCGAATCACTGCCTGTGGTGAGGGAGCTTGCTCCCTCACCACAGCTTCTTGGCATCCCCTCCTGAAAACGTCCCTCACTTGCCTCTAAGCGACATGTTCGTAAAAGAACATGCAATTGCACTAAATTCCTATGCCCGCAGATAAGAGGCGGTGCTATTTTCGGTAACGAAACTGTAACATTCGCATCCGCAGTCAAAACAAGAAATCTGGAGCTCTTGAATGTTTGCTTTCTTCCGTCCTGCCGCACATCAGGCGCCCCTGCCTGAAGAAAAAATAGACAGCACGTACCGACGCCTGCGCTGGCAGATCTTCGCCGGTATTTTCTTCGGTTACGCCGGGTACTACCTGCTGCGCAAGAACTTCTCCCTGGCCATGCCGTACCTGATCGACGAGGGTTACACCCGTGGCCAGCTGGGCCTGGCAATGTCGGCGATCGCAATTGCCTACGGCCTGTCCAAGTTCCTCATGGGCCTGGTGTCCGATCGCTCCAACCCGCGCTACTTCCTGCCTTTCGGCCTGTTGGTGTCCGCCGGGGTGATGTTCATTTTCGGTTTCGCACCTTGGGCTACCTCCAGCGTGACCATGATGTTCATTCTGCTGTTCATCAACGGTTGGGCCCAGGGCATGGGCTGGCCGCCAAGTGGGCGGACCATGGTGCACTGGTGGTCGCAGAAAGAACGTGGCGGTGTGGTTTCCGTATGGAACGTGGCGCATAACGTCGGCGGCGGCTTGATCGGCCCGCTGTTCCTGCTGGGCATGGCCTGGTTCAACGACTGGCACGCGGCGTTCTACGTCCCGGCTACCGTGGCCCTGCTGGTGGCGGCATTTGCCTTCATCACCATGCGCGACACCCCGCAATCGGTGGGCCTGCCGCCCATCGAGCAATACAAGAACGATTACCCGGAAGGCTACGACGCCAGCCACGAGGACGAATTCAGCGCCAAGGAAATCTTCGTCAAGTACGTGCTGCGCAACAAAATGCTCTGGTACATCGCCTTCGCCAACGTCTTCGTCTACCTGCTGCGCTACGGCGTGCTGGACTGGGCACCGACGTACCTCAAGGAAGCCAAGCACTTCGACGTGGATAAAACCTCGTGGGCGTACTTCTTCTACGAGTGGGCGGGCATTCCGGGCACGCTGCTGTGCGGCTGGATGTCAGACAAGATCTTCCGTGGCAACCGTGGCCTGACCGGCATTGTGTTCATGGGCCTGGTCACCGTGGCGACCCTGGTTTACTGGCTCAACCCGCCGGGCAACCCGATGATCGACATGATCGCGCTGTTCTCCATCGGCTTCCTGATCTACGGCCCGGTGATGCTGATCGGCCTGCAGGCGCTGGAACTGGCACCGAAAAAAGCCGCCGGTACCGCAGCGGGCTTTACGGGCTTGTTCGGTTACCTGGGTGGTTCAGTGGCAGCGAGTGCGGCCATGGGCTACACCGTTGACCATTTCGGCTGGGACGGTGGTTTCGTATTGCTGATCGGCGCGTGCCTGCTGGCCATCGCGTTCCTGATCCCCACCTTGTGGCACACCAATAGCGTCAGTGCCGCACGTTAATCGTCGGAACAGCCTTTGGAACACCGCTTGAGCCGCGCCTCCAGATTCTTGTCTGGCATGGCGTGGCTACGCAGGGCGTTGACGGTCTGCTCGACATAATCGCGCGTAGTGCCGTAACGCCCGCAAGCGCTTTGCAACACGTGATTCAGCACGATGTCGGGCAAATTGCCAGCATAACTGGGCAGGTGCCGCTCCAGGACAAATCCCAATGCCTGCACCTGGCTGCCATCTTCCAGACGACAGCTGAGCCAGTGCGGCCGGTACGAGGGGTACGGCATCTCGCGCTGCCACAGGGCATAGAGCGAGGCCTCCAGTTGATCTTCCGGCAAGCGGTAGGCAAACCCGCTGCACGAGCCGCCGCGATCCAGGCCAAACACCAACCCCGGTATTTCCGGCGTGCCCCGGTGCTCATGAGACCACAGGTACAAGCCCCGGTGATAACCGTGGACCCGCGCCCGCATCCGCTGTGTCGACGAACATTCAGGCCGCCAGATCAGCGAACCGTAAGCGAATAGCCAGACCGGCCCACCCTTGTGCAGCGCCATGGTGGCTTGCATCGAGCTCATCAACTGTTCGTGAGTGAGTTGCGGCCCCAGATCGAGCCGCGGAGGGTAAGCCAATTGCAAAAGATCAGATTCAATGGCGGTCATGGCAGATCGCTTAGGTCTCCTTTGTTGTTACGAGAAGCTGTTACCAGTTGTAAGCAACTTTACCGTAATAGAACGCGCCGCTGTAACCGTACGGCGAAAAAGTGCTATAGGCCAAATTGCCACCACTGCTGGCGTAGGCATTGAGTTTTTCCGGGTATTTGTCGGTGACGTTGTCGCCGCCAACGGTGAAGGTCCAGTTTTTCAGCTTGTAGTCGGCTGACAGATCCAACAGCCAGGCGGCCTTGAAGCGCTGGTCGTTGGTCGGGTCGGCCTGGTAGCTGGTGAATGAACCATAGCGCACCAAATTACTGTGCAGCGCCCAGTTGCCGAAACTCAGGTCGTTGCCCAGGCTCAGCTTGTGCTGTGGCGTGGTATCGCCCAGCAGGCCGATGCGCTCGCGACGGTCCACTCGAACCAGGCTCGCGCCCAGGCTATCCAGTACGGACGGGTTGGCTTTTACGTCGGTGACCTTGGTGTGGTTGTAGTTGTAGCCCACGGTGCTGTTCCAGCGCACACCGTTGTCCAGTTGGTAGCGATAGTTGGCCACCAGGTCGACGCCATTGGTGGTCGTGTCGGTGGCGTTGGTGAAGTAGCGCACGGTGGTGTAGTTGATGTTGCCGACGCCATTGGCCTGCAGATACGCGAGCGCAGCCGGGTTCTTGCTCAGGTCCAGGTTGGAGGACAGGCTGATGCGGTCGCTGATGTCGATACGGTAGACATCGGCGGTCACGGTCAGGTTGTCGGTCGGCTCCAGCACCAGGCCGAGACTGTAGTTGCGGGACTTCTCGGCTTTCAGGTCTTCAGCGCCGAGCAGGCGCGCCACCTGGCTGTTGGCCGGGAAGGTGCCGGCTTCCTGGATGGTGTTGCCGATCAGTTGCGACGAGGTGTAGGCGAAGTTCTGCTGGGCCAGGGACGGCGCACGGAAACCGTTGGAAACACTGCCGCGCAAGGCCACTTGCGGGGTGAAGTCGTAGCGCGCCGAGAGCGAGCCGCTGACGTTGGAGCCAAAATCACTGTAGTCCTCGTGGCGCACGGCGGCGGAGGCACTGAGTTTTTCGGTGAAGTTGGTTTCCAGGTCCAGGTACTGCGCCCAGTTGTGGCGCGTGCTGGTGCCGGCGTCGGAATCACGGAAGCCGCCCAGGCCCGAGCTGCCGGTCTGGTAGTAGGACGCCGGGTCGCCCGCCTTGATCTGGTAACCCTGGTCCAGGTATTCGCCGCCAAACGCCACCGACACCGGATACGGCAACCAGCCCAGGCTGAATTCCCGCGACAGGTCCAGGCTGAGTTGCTTCTGGTCATTGACCAACGTGCCGTTGTCGAACTTGCGCGGCGTGGCCAGGCCCAGCGAGGTGTTGATGGTTTCGGTACCGATCTGGTACTGGTTCTTGCCGTAGTTGACCGACACATCGTAGTGCCAGTCATAGGCCAACAAGCCGCGCAGGCCGACCGCCAGGGACGTGTCTTCCACGTCACCGCGAATCAACGGCAGGTAACCATTGGGGTTGAGCGCAGGAATGTTGTTGCTCGCGTTGCTGGCCCGGTAGAACGCCGCCGTCTCGCCGCGGGTCTTGCTGTAGCCGCCAAACGCATAGAACTCGGCCGCATCGCTGAAGGAATATTCCGAGTTGAGAAACAGCTTGCCCTGGTCAGTGGCCGGCTCGCCCTGGCGGAACACCCGCTGGCCGTAGGTCGTCGAACCAACGCTGCCCGGACGCAGGTCCTTGCCGGCGCGGTTGGTGTAATCGTTGTCGGCGCCTTCGGCAGAGATGTTGATAAACCCGTTGTCGCCCAGCGCCACACCGGTGTTGCCGCTGAGGTTGCGCTGGATACCGTCGCCCTTCTTGTACTCACCAAACTTGCTGGTGATCGAGCCGCCGTGGTCGTCATGCTTGAGGATCACGTTGATCACCCCGGCAATCGCATCGGAGCCGTAGCGGGCCGATGCGCCGTCACGCAGCACCTCGATATGGTCGACCGCCGACAACGGGATCGCATTCAAATCCGCCGGCGCCGAGCCACGCCCAACCGCACCGCCGAGATTGACGAAGGCACTGGTGTGGCGGCGCTTGCCGTTGACCAGCACCAACACCTGGTCCGGTGACAGGCCACGCAGCTGCGCCGGGCGCACCAGTTCGGCACCGTCTACCAGGCTCGGGCGTGGAAAGTTGATGGAAGGAATCAATCGGGCCAACACCGCGCCCAACTCATCAGAGCCGGTGCTGCGCAAGGTGTCGCCGGAAATCACATCGATAGGTGACAACGAGGCACTGGCGGTGCGCTCTTGGGCGCGGGTGCCGGTAACAATGACTGTATCGAGTTTGGGTACATCGGCAGTGGCCGTTTCGGCGGATGCCACTGGACTGAATCCCACAGCGGTCAGCAAATTAGCCGACAAAATCGCCGTGTACAGCAGGTGCTGCTTGTTGCTCCCCATACCGCTCCCCTTGGAATCAAAAGCCAGAACGTCAATGCTCTGAGCTCGTACGATCGATCCGTGTGGCGGACGGTGGCGGTCATTTATTGGTTATTGGCAGAAAGTCGGTAGTCCGTTGGCATATAGCTTAATGATATTTATGTAACAAATTAAATACCTTTAAAGAATAAGCGAATGCATAAGCCCAGGTCGCTCCGCTCATCAGGATTGGCTGCCTCAATCCCTGTAGTTTCAGCGCAGGTTCAGCCTGGGGGCACGCTGAGCCTTCAAAATAGGCGCCTGTCACGACCCACCTGGCCGCCAACCGAATCGACTACCGAGGTCACTCCATGAAATACCGACTGCCCAGCCTGTTGTTCCTGGCACAGGCCACCACCGCCCTGGCGGCGGAAGTGCCGACCCAGGACGAAAAAGGCTTCTGGTATGCCCAGACGAGCGTCTACACCCGGCATTTTGCGCCGGACAAGGACCACAACAACAACCAGGACCTGATCGGCCTGGAGCGCAATGAAGCGTCAGGCCTGGTGTATGGCGGGGCGACGTTTCGCAACTCGTTCAGCCAGCGTTCGTACTACGCCTATGCCGGCAAACGCTATGACATGCCCGATTACCCGGTGTACTTGAAGCTGACAGGGGGTGTGATCCAGGGCTATCGCGGCAAGTACCGCGACAAGATTCCGCTGAATGGACTGGGGGTAGCGCCGGTGATCATCCCCTCGGTGGGCACCCACTACGGGCCGGTCGCCGCCGAGCTGGTGTTGCTCGGGTTCAATGCGGCGATGGTGACCACGGGCGTTCGTTTCTGATCAAGCCACTGAAGGGCTTCTGTGGCGAGGGAGCTTGCTCCCGCTGGGTCGCGAAGCGGCCCCTGAAGTTCTGCGGTCTTACAGATAGAACACAGCGACTGTCTTGGGGCTGCTGCGCAGCCCAGCGGGAGCAAGCTCCCTCGCCACACGTTACGGGCGGGGTGCGTAGGCAAATACGTCAGCACGCATCTGGTGTGCATCCATGCCGGCCTCGACAAGCGCATCCAGGGTGCCGTAGATCATCGCCGGTGAACCGCTGGCGTAGACATGCACGGCCTTGAGGTCGCTGATGTCTTCGCACACCGCTTCATGCAACAGCCCGCAGCGCCCTTCCCAGCCACACAGGTCGCTGACCACTTTGTGCAGGAACAGGTTGGGCAGTTGCAGCCACTGGTCCCAGTGCTCGATGTCGTAGAAGTCTTCCGGTCGACGTACACCCCAATACAGATGCACCGGGTGCTTGAAGCCACTGGCGCGACAGTGTTCGATCAGGCTATGCATCTGGGCCATGCCGGTGCCGGCGGCGATCAGCACCAGCGGCCCGTCGGGCAGTTCCGCCAGGTGGGTGTCGCCAAACGGCATTTCGATGCGGGCCATCTGGTTGCGCTGCAACTGCTCCAGCAGGCTGCGGGCGCTGTCTTCCCGGGCCAGCACGTGCAATTCCAGCTCGCGCCCGGCGTGGGGCGCCGAGGCCAGGGAGAACGCCGACTTCTCGCCGTTTTCCCGCTCGATCATCAGGTATTGCCCGGCGTGGTAGCGCACCGCCTTGCCGGCTGGTGCCCGCAGGCGTACGCGCCATACGTCACCGCCCACCTCGACGCATTCACTCAGTTGGCAAGACAGTTTGCGCACCGGCAATTCTCCCGGCGCCAGCACGCCATCCCACAACACAATGCAATCTTCCAGCGGTTCGGCAATGCAGGTATAGAACTCGCCATGGTCACGCACCTCACCGGCTTGCTGCACCCGGCCTTCCACCAGCAGCGCCGCGCACACGTGGCACACGCCATTGCGGCAGGCCTGGGGGCAATCGTAGCCCAGGCGGCGCGCGCCCTCGAGGATCCGCTCGCCGGGCGTCAGTTCAAGTACCGCACCGGAAGGCTGCAGGGTTACACGCATCAATCTATTCCTAATTCTTTCCAGAGCGCATCGACACGGGCAGTGACCGCTTCGTCCTTGACGATCACGCGGCCCCATTCGCGGGTGGTTTCACCCGGCCATTTATGGGTGGCGTCCAGGCCCATTTTCGAGCCGAGGCCCGATACCGGGGAAGCAAAGTCGAGGTAGTCGATCGGTGTGTTGTCGATCATCACCGTGTCGCGCTTGGGGTCCATGCGCGTGGTGATAGCCCAGATCACGTCGTTCCAGTCCCGGGCGTTGATGTCGTCGTCGGTGACAATAACGAACTTGGTGTACATGAACTGTCGCAAAAACGACCACACACCCAGCATTACCCGCTTGGCGTGGCCGGGGTACGACTTCTTCATCGTCACGATGGCCATGCGATACGAGCAGCCTTCGGGCGGCAGGTAGAAATCAGTGATTTCCGGAAACTGCTTTTGCAGGATCGGCACAAACACTTCGTTCAACGCCACGCCGAGGATCGCCGGCTCATCCGGCGGACGGCCGGTGTAGGTGCTGTGGTAGATCGGCTTGATCCGGTGGGTAATGCGCTCGACGGTGAACACCGGGAAGCTGTCGACTTCGTTGTAGTAGCCGGTATGGTCGCCGTAGGGGCCTTCATCGGCCATCTCGCCGGGGTGAATCACGCCTTCGAGGATGATTTCGGCGGTGGCCGGCACTTGCAGGTCGTTACCGCGGCATTTCACCAGCTCAGTGCGATTGCCGCGCAACAGGCCCGCGAAAGCGTACTCGGACAGGCTGTCGGGCACTGGCGTGACGGCGCCGAGGATGGTCGCCGGGTCGGCGCCCAGGGCCACGGAAACAGGGAATGGCTGGCCGGGATGCTTTTCGCACCACTCACGGAAATCCAGCGCGCCGCCACGGTGGCTCAGCCAACGCATGATGACCTTGTTGCGGCCAATCACTTGCTGACGGTAGATGCCGAGGTTCTGGCGGTCCTTGTTCGGGCCCTTGGTGACGGTCAGGCCCCAGGTGATCAGCGGGCCGACGTCGCCAGGCCAGCAGGTCTGCACGGGGAGCATGCCGAGGTCGACATCCTCGCCTTCGATCACCACTTCCTGGCAAACCGCGTCTTTCACGACCTTGGGGGCCATGGCGATGATCTTGCGGAAGATGGGCAGCTTCGACCAGGCGTCCTTGAGCCCCTTGGGTGGCTCAGGCTCCTTGAGGAAGGCCAGCAGCTTGCCGATCTCGCGCAGTTCGCTGACCGACTCGGCGCCCATGCCAAACGCCACGCGGTCGGGAGTGCCGAACAGGTTGCCGAGCACCGGGATATCAAAGCCCACCGGGTTTTCGAACAGCAGCGCCGGGCCCTTGTTGCGCAAGGTGCGGTCGCAAATCTCAGTCATCTCCAGGACCGGGGAAATCGGCACCTGGATACGTTTCAACTCTCCGCGCTGCTCAAGTTGCTGCACGAAATCCCGAAGATCCTTGAATTTCATTAACCATGCCACCCGTAAAATAGGCGTACATCCTACCTGCTCTTACGGTCGCTGGCAGCTTATTGAGCAGCATTGCCGACGACACAGACTCAAAGAGCCGATGCCTGGGTTTCATCGCGCAAGGCTTTGAACAAGGGTTCAAGAAACGCCTCGACATACCGCGAACCAACCGCCGAGAGGTGATTGTCGTCGGTGTACAGCGACTGACCGTCCAGTTCCACCCGGCACCAGTCATTCGCACTGCATAACTTGGGCGCCGGATCCATGACCTTTACCCCGGGATCAGCCGCCGCCATGCGCTCGAATACGCTACTGATATAGGCCTGGCGCTGGAGGTGCTCATCCAGGGGCATGCCTTCTTTGTCGGTGGGCCGGCCGAGCATCGCCAGGCGACTCAGGCGGTAAGGCGGACTGAATTCCTGCAGGGGGACTTCCTTGACCAGCCACACCCGATGGCCGCTGGCGCGCAATTGCTGCACAAGGGCGCCGAGACTTTCAGCGAAGCGCCGCTCGGCGAAGGCGCGGTCATAGGTTCCGGTCGCCGGGTCCAGCAACGAAGCCTCGGTATCACCATCGCGCTGCCCATAGACATACAGGCTCCAGCGCGCCACCAGCACCACGTCGCTAAAGGTTTCCTTGCCGAGCAGTTGCGTGACCTGCTGGTTAAAGGCCAGGCAGCCCGGAACGCTTTCCTTGCGATTAAACGGCAGGCAACCGGCATAACCTGCCTGCGTGACGCTGACACCGTACTTGCTGGCGCCGTCTCGCAACGCCGGAACCAGCGCCGTGGCATGGCTATCGCCCCAGACCAGCGCGCGCGTCGGCGCGGACTGAGGCCCGAAATGACAAAATCCATGGTGGCGATTTTTCCCACCATCCACCAGGCAGGCCATAAGGTCCGGGCTCCACTCGCGCGCCTGGGCAAATTGCAGCGCCTCGGGCGACAGGCGCCAAGGCAAGCCCTTCGTCAAGACCAGGCCTTTGCCGAGCAGTCCCACCCCAAGCAGCGCGATACCCGCCGCCACCAGGATTTGCTTGCGCCCTGCCAACAGCCGACGTTCACGGAACGGCGCCTCGACAAACCGCCAGGACGCATAACCCAGCACCAGGCTCAACACAAACAGTGCACCAAGCTCCCACGGGCCCAGCCCGTCGACACTGGCGTACTTGCCAAACACGTACACCGGCCAGTGCCACAGGTACCAGGAGTAGGAGATCAGGCCAATCCCCACCAGCAAGCGGCTACCCAGCAGCTTGCTCATCAGGGTAGTTTGCTGGCCGTTGGCCCAAATCAGGCAGACCACGCCCACCACCGGCAACAGCGCTGCGGCGCCGGGAAACGGCGTGCTCGGGTCATACGCGAAGACCGCCAGCAGGATCAGGCCGAGGCCGGCAAGGCTGACGGCCTGCGCCAACGCCGGGCTGGCGCGGTACTCGCGTACCGGCATTACCGCCAGCATTGCGCCCGCCAACAGCTCCCAGGCACGCATCTGCAGCAGGAAAAAGGCTCTTTCCGGAGCGTGGGCCACCGCCCATGTACTCATGCCGAATGACACCAGCAACAATACGAACAGCGCCGTGCGCCAATATTTGAGCCGGCTCGACAGCAGTGTCAGCAGCAGTGGGAAGAGGATGTAGAACTGTTCTTCAACCGACAATGACCAGGTATGCAGCAACGGTTTGATATCGGAGGCCACATCAAAGTAACCGTCCTGACGCATGAAAAACAGGTTGGAGATAAACACCACCTGGTTATGTATCGAGCGCCCCAACTCGCTGTAATCCTTGGGCGCCAGCAGGAACCAGCCCACCACCAGCGCGCCGAGCATCATCACGAACAGTGCCGGCAGGATACGCCGCGCTCGCCTGGCCCAGAAGCTGACAAAACTGAAACGGCCGGCCTCACGCTCGCGCCAGATGATCGAGGTGATCAAGTAGCCGGAGATCACGAAAAACACGTCGACGCCGACAAAGCCGCCGGTAAAGCCCGGTACACCAAAATGAAACAGCACAACAGCGAGCACAGCTATGGCACGCAGGCCGTCAATGTCCCTGCGATAAGCGAGAATGGTCATAAAATCTTGTAATTTGCCTGATCGGATGGACAGCGAGTGTAGTCACACACGCGAATTTGTTTCTAAACAGACACACACTAAAGCCAAACCTCCTTTTCCAGAAACAAAAAAAATGGCGCCCCATGGGGCGCCATCCTTTTTGACCGAAGCGTCGTGTTACTTGCGCTTCATCGACAGGAAGAACTCGTCGTTGGTCTTGGTGGTTTTCAGCTTGTCGATCAGGAACTCGATGGCCGCAACTTCGTCCATCGGGTGCAGCAGCTTGCGCAGGATCCACATGCGCTGCAGTTCGTCATCGGCGGTCAGCAACTCTTCGCGGCGCGTGCCGGAACGGTTGATGTTGATGGCCGGGAACACCCGCTTCTCGGCGATACGACGGTCCAAAGGCAGTTCCATGTTGCCGGTACCTTTAAACTCTTCGTAGATCACTTCATCCATCTTCGAACCGGTTTCAACCAGTGCGGTGGCGATGATGGTCAGCGAGCCGCCTTCTTCGATGTTCCGCGCAGCGCCGAAGAAACGTTTCGGTTTCTCCAGGGCGTGGGCATCGACACCACCGGTGAGCACCTTGCCGGAGCTTGGGATCACGGTGTTGTAGGCACGGGCCAGACGGGTGATGGAGTCGAGCAGGATCACCACATCTTTCTTGTGTTCGACCAGGCGCTTGGCCTTCTCGATCACCATTTCGGCAACCTGCACGTGGCGGGTTGGCGGCTCATCGAACGTCGAGGCAACCACTTCGCCGCGCACGGTGCGCTGCATTTCGGTTACTTCTTCCGGACGCTCATCGATCAGCAACACGATCAGGTGAACTTCAGGGTTATTACGGGCGATGTTCGCTGCGATGTTCTGCAGCATGATGGTCTTGCCGGCTTTCGGCGGGGCCACGATCAGGCCGCGCTGGCCTTTGCCGATCGGGGCACACAGGTCGATGACACGACCGGTCAAGTCTTCGGTGGAACCGTTGCCGGCTTCCATCTTCATGCGCACGGTCGGGAACAGCGGCGTCAGGTTCTCGAAGAGAATCTTGTTTTTCGCGTTCTCGGGACGATCGTAGTTGATCGTGTCGACCTTGAGCAGAGCGAAATAACGCTCGCCTTCCTTTGGAGGGCGGATCTTGCCAACGATGGTGTCACCGGTGCGCAAGTTGAAGCGACGGATCTGGCTCGGCGAGACGTAGATATCGTCTGGGCCGGCGAGATAGGAAGCGTCTGCAGAGCGGAGGAAGCCGAAGCCGTCCTGGAGAATCTCCAGCACGCCATCACCGGAGATTTCCTCGCCGCTTTTCGCGTGCTTTTTCAGCAGGGAGAAAATCACGTCCTGCTTGCGCGAACGGGCCATATTTTCTATGCCCATCTGTTCGGCCAATTCGAGCAGTTCGGTAATCGGCTTTTGCTTGAGTTCAGTCAGATTCATATAGGAATGACGTAATCATTTATGGAGGGGGGGAAATTAAGCTTTTGGCTTAATGAGGCCGCGCCGCAGAGAAGGCGACAGGATCGCGTACTAATCGAAAAGGAGAGCGTCGGCGACGGCTTGCAGGGGGCAGTGGAGAAACCAGTGCGGGGCCGAATGTACCACCTGAGTTTCAGAGCGTCTAGCCCTGTTTCACGAAAAAGCCCCGCAAATTGCGGGGCTTTTTGAGGACGCTTAGATATTGGCGTCGAGGAAAGCTTGCAGCTGGGACTTCGACAGCGCGCCGACCTTGGTGGCCTCGACGTTGCCGTTCTTGAACAGCATCAGGGTCGGGATACCACGCACGCCGTGCTTGGCCGGAGTTTCCTGGTTGTCGTCGATGTTCAGCTTGGCAATGGTCAACTTGCCTTCGTAAGTGGTGGCAATGTCGTCCAGGACCGGAGCGATCATTTTGCAAGGACCGCACCACTCAGCCCAGTAGTCAACCAGCACCGGGCCCTGGGCCTTCAGTACTTCGGCCTCGAAGGTCGCGTCGGTGACGTGCTTGATAAGATCGTTGCTCATGGATGTCTCCGGGTTGTAAGCAAAAAAAACGTTGCCCATCATAGCCGCCCTTCCCGCGTTCAGGAAGCTGCAGCTGATTGACTCTTCCTATGATGGCGCATGAGTTTGGGTATAGCCCAACTCATGGGGTTACGGGAGTGATGAAGGCAATCCCTGTACGCAACGCCGCGTTACGCACATGTTCCTGCATGCTTTTCTGCGCCGCCCCGCTGGCGCGTCGGGCCAGGGCACGGAGGACCTTGCGGTGCTCCTGCCAGGTCTCCATGGCCCGCTCCGGCCGGATGAACGGTAGTTTCTGGCTCTCCAGGAACACCTCGGCACTGGCGCTGAGGATGCTCACCATCGCCTGATTGCCGCTGGCCAGCAGGATGCGCCGGTGGAATTCGAAATCCAGCCGGGCGGCTGCCTCGAAATCACCGGCCTTCAGCTCCTTGCGCATCGCCTCGACGTTATCTTCCAGGATGTCCAACTCCCCGGTGGTCAGCGTCACCGCCGCCAGCCCCGCCGCAAAACCTTCCAGCGCGTAGCGCAGTTGAAAGATATCCAGCGGCGTCGCCTGCGCCGTAAACGGCCAGGCCAACCCCGGCAGCTCTTCGACTGCTTGCACGAACACGCCTTTGCCCGGCTGCACACTTACCACGCCCAAGGCACTGAGTGACGACAAGGCTTCACGCAAAGAGGCCCGGCTCACGCCCAATTGCAGCGCCAGATCGCGCTGGGAGGGCAACGCATCACCCGGCCCGAAGCCCTCGTCAGCGATCAATTTGCGGATGGCCTGTAGCGCCACTTCCGGTACGGCTTGGGCGATGGAATTCATAAGAAACTCAGGTTTCCAGTCAACTGAGCGGCTAGTTGTAAAGCTATTCGCAGCGCCCGGCAAGCCACGCCCCAAAGGGGCTCGCGCGGTTTTGACGGCGCTCGAAAAGGGTGCAGAAAACCCAGTAACTGTTCAGACCAGTAAGACCGCCAAGACTCAACAGCCACCGGCTCTGGCGCGAAATACGGCGGTGCTGGCATGGGCTGTGCACTGGCAAAAACCGGAAAATCCTTTCGTCCTTTTCGGAGAGTCGCCATGACCAAGCGTTGCAGCGCCCTGCTCACTGCCCTGTTTGCCAGCCTGATGCTGAGCCAGGCGCCCGCCCAGGCCAACGGTCTGGACGATATCGTCGCCCGTGGCACCCTCAAGGTGGCCGTGCCTCAGGATTTCCCGCCGTTCGGCTCGGTCGGCCCGGACATGAAGCCCCGCGGCCTGGACATCGACACCGCAAAGCTTTTGGCCGACCAGCTCAAGGTCAAGCTTGAACTGACCCCGGTCAACAGCACCAACCGCATCCCGTTCCTCACCACCGGCAAGGTCGACCTGGTGATTTCCAGCCTGGGCAAGAACGCCGAGCGCGAGAAGGTCATCGACTTCTCCAAGGCCTACGCGCCCTTCTACCTCGCCGTATTCGGCCCTCCCGATGCGCCGATCAGCACCGTTGACGACCTCAAGGGCAAAACCATCAGCGTGACCCGTGGCGCCATCGAAGACATCGAGCTGACCGCCGTGGCGCCTAAAGAGGCGACGATCAAGCGCTTTGAAGACAACAACTCGACCATCGCCGCCTACCTCGCCGGCCAGGTGGACCTGATCGCCAGCGGCAACGTGGTGATGGTGGCCATCAGCGAACGCAACCCCAAGCGCGTGCCGGCACTGAAAGTGAAGCTCAAGGACTCGCCGGTGTACGTGGGCGTGAACAAGAACGAGCCGGCGCTGCTGGACAAGGTGAACCAGATCCTGGTCGCGGCCAAGGCCGACGGCAGCCTGGAAAAGAATGCATTGCAGTGGCTCAAAGAGCCGCTGCCGGCTGATCTCTGAGCGCGGTAACGAGGGTTAGCCTATGGCCTATCAATTCGACTTTGTGCCGGTCCTGGCCAATACCGATCTGTTGCTGCGCGGCGCGCTGTTCACACTTGAACTGACCGCCATCGGTGCAGTACTGGGCGTGGCGCTGGGAATCGTCGGCGCCGTGGTGCGGGCGTGGAAGATCCAGCCGTTCAGTTGGATCTTCGGCGTGTACGTCGAGTTGATCCGCAACACGCCGTTTCTGGTGCAGTTGTTTTTCATCTTCTTCGGCCTGCCGTCCCTCGGCCTGAAAATCACCGAATGGCAGGCGGCAGTGCTGGCGATGGTGATCAACCTGGGGGCGTACTCCACCGAGATCATCCGCGCCGGGATCCAGGCGATCCCCCGCGGGCAACTGGAAGCGGCGGCCGCGCTGGCGATGACACGTTTCGAGGCGTTCCGCCATGTGGTGTTGCTGCCCGCGCTGGGCAAGGTCTGGCCGGCCCTGAGCAGCCAGATCATCATCGTGATGCTCGGCTCGGCGGTCTGCTCGCAGATCGCCACCGAGGAACTGAGCTTTGCCGCCAACTTTATCCAGTCGCGCAACTTCCGCGCCTTTGAAACCTATGCGCTGACGACCCTGGTCTACCTGTGCATGGCGCTGATGATCCGCCAATTGCTGAACTGGATCGGCCGGCGCTATGTCATGAGGAACGCCCGATGAGTGATTTTTCGTTCTGGGACATCGTGCGCAACCTGCTCACCGGTTTGCAGTGGACCTTGCTGCTGTCGCTGGTGGCGTTCATCGGCGGCGGCGTGATCGGTTTGCTGGTGATGACTATGCGCATCAGCACCAAGGCGTTCCCGCGCAATGTCGCCCGCACCTATATCGAACTGTTCCAGGGCACGCCGCTGTTGATGCAACTGTTCCTGGTGTTCTTCGGCATCGCCTTGCTCGGCGTGGACATTTCGCCCTGGCTGGCGGCGGCGATTGCCTTGACCCTGTTCACCAGCGCCTACCTGGCCGAAATCTGGCGTGGCTGCGTCGACTCCATCGCCCACGGCCAATGGGAGGCGTCCGCGAGCCTGGCCCTGAACCCGCTGGAGCAATTGCGCTACGTGATCCTGCCCCAGGCCCTGCGCATTGCCGTGGCGCCAACCGTGGGTTTCTCGGTGCAAGTGGTCAAGGGCACCGCCGTGACCTCGATCATCGGCTTCACCGAGCTGACCAAGACCGGCGGCATGCTCGCCAACGCTACCTTCGAACCCTTCATGGTCTATGGCCTGGTGGCGCTGGGTTACTTCCTGCTCTGCTACCCCTTGTCCCTCAGTGCGCGCTACCTGGAAAGGAGACTGCATGCCTCTGCTTAGAATTTCCGCCCTGCATAAATATTACGGCGATCACCACGTACTCAAGGGCATTGACCTGAGTGTCGAAGAAGGCCAGGTGGTGGCGATCATCGGTCGCAGCGGCTCGGGCAAATCCACCCTGCTGCGCACCCTCAATGGCCTGGAGTCGATCAACGACGGCGTGATTGAAGTCGACGGCGAATACCTCGACGCCGCCCGCGCCGACCTGCGCACCCTGCGGCAGAAAGTCGGCATGGTGTTCCAGCAGTTCAACCTGTTCCCACACCTGACGGTGGGCGAAAACGTCATGCTTGCGCCGCAAGTGGTGCAGAAAGTGCCGAAAGCCAAGGCCGCACAATTGGCGCGACAAATGCTCGAGCGCGTTGGGCTGGGGGAGAAGTTCGACGCGTTCCCCGATCGTTTGTCCGGCGGCCAGCAGCAGCGGGTAGCAATCGCCCGGGCACTGGCGATGTCGCCCAAAGTGCTGCTGTGCGATGAAATCACATCGGCCCTGGACCCGGAGTTGGTCAACGAAGTGCTCAGCGTAGTGCGCCAACTGGCCAAGGATGGCATGACACTGATCATGGTCACCCATGAGATGCGTTTTGCCCGGGAAGTGGGTGACAAGCTGGTGTTCATGCACCAGGGCAAGGTGCATGAAGTGGGCGACCCGAAAATCCTGTTTGCCAATCCGCAGACCGCCGAGCTGGCCAACTTCATTGGTTCGGTGGAGCGCACGGACTGAGGCATCAAGCCCCGGGCGCCCACTCAAAACCGCCCTGCCCCTCAAATGTCGTTTCATCCCTGACGGCCAGCAAAGCCTCAGGCAGGTAGGTCTCGACGTTGACCAGGGCGGTGAAGCGGCGCCCATGCACCGGCATACCCGCTACGTGTGCAACAAGCCTATGGCCCGGCAGCAATCGTCCGGTCGCCGGCTCTTCAGACAGGTGCGGCATTACCAGCTCAACGGATTTTCCATCGACTTGAGCGGACTGCAGGCTCAGGGTGAAATGCCCCTGGCGCCCAAACCGAAAGCCCTCCAGGCCTGCGGGTACGCCCGTAAAGCGCAGCGCCATGGATACCGGCACCTCACAGGCCATGCTCAGGCGAAGCGTGCGCTTGCCCAGCGCGATCTGTGGGTGGCCCCGCTCGGCTTGGCGAACCAGACCGTAATCAACCCGGGGCTGGCTCAAGGACACCTGGCAGTTATCTGCCCGCGCCTCATTGGCCAACACCACGACAAACAGCAGCAGGTAAAGGATAAGCCCATGACGCAGGCGTCCACCGTCAAAAGGCCCCACCGGCTCAGAGGGTACGGCAGACCGCCGAACCTGTTTCATAGAATTTGTCGTCATTGGATTCTGGCTCAAGGTTCAGTTGCAACAAGCAGGTGCTTGAATCTGGCAAGGAGATGTTCAGCGCTCGCGACTCATCCAGGCTGTTAAGGAAGACCATGCCCTCGCCCACGACGCTGGTCAGGAAAGCATTGTTGCTGTCGAAAACCGAGGCTCCCTGGGGCAAGGGTTGGCCGTGCGCGTCACGGACCTCAAGCAATACACGGCGCACTTTCACTACTTCGAAATCGATCGTGTTGAAAGAACCGCGTCCGGCCGCAAGGACCTTGGTGCCGTTTTTCAGATCGATGCGCTTGGGCAGGGATTGGGTTTGCACCTCGACATTGCTGCTGCGGTAGGCAGGCAGGCTGGCGATCACCGCCTGCCCGCGGTAGTCAGTCCAGACCGGCCCCTGCGGCGTCGAAACCTTGGCTGCCCCGACATTACCCACCGAGACAATTCCAAAGGTGTCCTGGACGGCATAGGGCGAGAACGTCATGCCTCTGTCGTGGACCACCACGCCGCCCTGCAATTGGCCGGTATACCCGGTGCTCAATGAATCATGTCGCACACCCAACCCTATCTGGGTGTAACGCGGCATGGCATTCACGCGGGCGTGAACAGCCTGTGTACGGCTCGCCTGCTCACGCGCAACCCCCACTTCATAGTTCACATAGTCGTTGACCCGATCGCTGAAGGCGGTCCCAAGATCGAACCTGTCGCCCCGCCGACTGGCATACGAGGTGACGCGGCGATCCCCACCGAACGGCACGGTGACCTGCAACCGAAGCGAAAGCCCCTTATCCGACACATCGCTGCGCTCGTCTCGAACGGTGTTCTTGACCTTGCGCGGTCGAGAGCCGCCCACCCGGGAATCCGCAATCAAAGCCACCTGGGTGCCATTGAACTGCTGGTTCCATGAGGCGAATACGTGTTCGGCGGAGCGATCATCAAATTGCGAGCTGCGGGAATAACTGACGGAAAAGCCTCCCAGGGACGGGTCGACCCAACTCAAACCTACCGTGTATTGGTCCTTGAAGCGGGCATCCCGCTGGTCACGCCGCGTCGACTGCCCCACTTCCAGTACTTCGCGATAATCCCGCGTCTGGGTAGTGGCACTCGACGTCATTTCAATGCCGGCGAACAGCGGACTTCCCACGGTGACTGAGCTGCGAGCCCCGGTAACTTCGTCCCGGCCATCGCGAGACAGGTTCTGGCGCACGCCAACCGAAAGGTGCTGGAAAAAAACACTGCTCCACACGCCACCCGCCGCCTGGTATTCGTCGGTACTCAACAGGCCGAATCCCAGTGACGAGTTGCGCCCCAATCCCCAGGTCCCACTGCCCATCGCCACGACCGGAGGCTCCCCGGCACCCGGATTTGCCCCGCGCACCTTGCCCAGGGAGAAGTAATAACCGGGCTCTATCGGTACCGCCCCCGCAAAGGACGCGGCAGGGACGGTGAACCCATGCCTGCCACCGCGAGTGCCAATGACACTGACCTCAAGATCGCTGGTGCCATTGAGTATGGGTAATCCGGTCAACGTGAACGGGCCTTCCGGTACCAGTGTGGTATGGATCAACACCCCGGCCTGGCGCACCTCGACCCGGGATGGGCTCTGGGCCAAACCTTCGACCACCACGCTGCTGCCACCCGGACTGCGCGATTGGCCATCCGGCGAGAGCTGGAAACCCGACAGCTGTAACCCACCGAACACCGGGTTGTTGCTGGAAATCTGCCCGACCTGGAAGGTCGACTTCAGGGGCGCGAAATCGCGTTGGGCGTAGGCATTCACATGCTCGCTGCTGCGCTTGCCGTTATCGGAGACAAAGAATTGGCGGCTTCGGACGATCCAGTTGCCGATATTGAATCCCGCCTCGGTGTAGGCCGAAACCGAGCGGGAAGAGCCGCTGTTGAAGCGCTCTTCGAATCCCTGCACATCGTAATTGAACAAGGCTGCCGTGCCGCCCTGGGAGAAACTGCCGACATCCCATTCGGCCTCGCGCATTGACTGAGTAGGCACCACCAGCGATACCTCATCGCTGCCGGGGCGCAACTTGACGATGGTCGCGGGGTAAGCACCGAGAAAGTCATGACACGCCTGGTCGGGCGCGATACCCGGCCGAATAATCGCGGCTGGCAACCGCAACCCGGCCTTGTCCAGCAGGACCGGGGTAAAACACAACTGCCCCTGGTAGTCGAAGCGTGCCTCCACCAGGCCCAATGAGGTGCCGTTGACCTGCAGCCCCACCACGTGCACGCCCTCGCGGAATCGCGCAGCACTGCGAAAATAATGGGCAACCTTCGGGTCGATCCCGTTCGCCGACAAGACCGCCAGATCAAAACCCGATCCGAGCTCCAGCGCGTAGGCGGGAAGGCTCCACAGCGTTGCCAGGCCGATACAAGTCCGGGAAACCGAGGTTCGAATGGGTCGTACAGAGAGGCTCCAATCGTTTGCATGGGTAGCATTTCTCATAGACCGCTCAACCCGCCTCGACAACAACGGAGGCTTCGTAGGCGGTTGCCGAATACCCGTAGACCGTCGCCGGCTGAATCTCGACACCACTGACCTGGGCCACCGCCTCTTCGATGCGGGTCGATAACACTTCGCCAGGCAGGATATAGGTGCGCGGCAATATCGCCGGGTGCCTCGACGGCAGCAGGTGCACCTCCAGCCCCATCCGGACCACGTAGGCACTGTCGTTATGAACCGTCAGCCGATTACCCCGCAGCTTCCACTTCAGCAACTTCCATGGCTCCTGATGCCGCGGCAAGCCCTGGGGATGCAGGATCAGCGGTAAGTCCTGTCGAATGGTCACTCCAATGGTCGAGCGCCCTTCGGCGCGCGCCTGCGGAATACCTTCAAAGGTGACGCGCTTCAATCGCTGAGTCTTGAGCGGCTGCTTCAAGGTACTGATAAACCGCACAAGTTGTGTTTCGCCCGGTTCGACACGGGCGATAGGAGGCGTAACGATCAAGAGTGTCTCCGGATCTTCCGGGACGTTTTGAATGACTGTGTGAAGTAAAGCAGGGCCAGCGTCCGTATTTTTTACGTTGATCGTCGCTTCACCGTTCTCTTCATAAAGAATAACAACGGATGTTTCCGGCTCCATTCCATCCGCTCTTACACTGCCAGAAACCAAAAAATAAAGATTCGCACACCAGAACAGAGCATTAACTGTATTTAAAAGACGACTCATCGAACTCTACCCGCAACCAGATAACGCACCGTTGACAATCACGAAATACCTATACGCATATAAAGAGCCAGCACGAAGCCACGGTGCGCGACCGCCTGCTAAATGCTGGCCATGTTTATAGAGTTAGATTCGAGTTACTACCAAAGTAGCAGCTCCATTCAATTGAATATCCCTGCTGAGATCCAGTGCATCGCCGCGATTGATCACAGCCTTGACTACGAGAGTGCCGGTAACGGAAGAGACCGCGGCTGGAGTTGTGTTGTTATTACGGCTCCAGGAGTGCTGGTAAGGAGATTTTTCGACCTTGCCGTCACTGGTGCTCCAGGCACCGCCGGAGCTTGTCCTTCTAAGCGGGTACAGCGTAGCGCCGACAGTGGTCAAGGTGGCGAGCCTGATCGAATAGCCACCGGTATTCCTGGTTCCGACCGCGCCAAGACCAAAGTTGTGGTTGTCGGTGAAGCCGGTTCCCAGGATCCCCCTTACGACACTGTTTGTTTGTGAGTCAGTAACGGACAGTGCCATCTGGGCAGCCGCCGCACCACAGTTGACGTTTAACGGCAGCGACTTTTCCGGCAGAGGATAGAAAGAGGTCAGCGGAATGCTCGACGCATTGATCGTACCGTAATCAACGGTGCCGCCTGTGGCGCCGAGGTTTACCGTGCATGCAGCTGGTTTAATGGTTCCGGTGACTCTCAGGTTCCCGGCACCACTTGTATTTGCTTGAGCACCCATGCTTACCGCCAGGCCAACGACCACTATTGCCAAACCAAATGTTCTGTTCATGTTCATCCTGTCACTGAAGTTCTCAGGTGCATGTGGTTCGCCGGGCTATCCCATGCCCAACTGCTATCAACCTTGATAGGCAAACTACAAATAGTTAACACCACGGCTTAATTGCCGAGTGACAGTCTCTCTCGTAAACACCCGAAGAAAGAATGAGACGACGCCTGAACTAGTGTCAGAGCGGTAAAAAAACAATGTCCCCTTAGATCATCCTTGCAGTAGTCCTGACTTAATTATCGACTGGAACAAATAACCCAGCCATGTAGGCATATTCAGGAAGCCTATTAAAGCTGGAGATTTCCATTACTCCACTTGCCCTACGGAACAATCGCCAGGCGCATCAAGAATCGCCCTACATATCCTGCAGATTTTCCTCCAAGACACCGATGAGCGAATTCCGGAAGCACTACGCGTTGGCGTCAGCGGTTGATCGTGGCACGATGGCGAGGTTATCGACCGAGACCCCTTAACCATGCCGCAATCCCAAGCCAAGAATCTGTCCCTGATCGCCGCCATCGACCTGGGCTCCAACAGCTTTCACATGGTCGTGGCCAAGGCCCAGAACGGCGAAATCCGCATCCTTGAGCGGCTCGGCGAGAAAGTACAGCTGGCTGCCGGGATCGACGACGAGCGTCAGCTCAATGAAGAATCCATGCAGCGCGGGCTCGATTGCCTGAAGCGCTTTGCCCAACTGATCAACGGCATGCCCCCGGGCGCCGTGCGGATCGTCGGCACCAACGCCCTGCGCGAAGCCCGCAACCGGGGCGAGTTCATCCGCCGCGCCGAGGAGATCCTCGGGCACCCGGTAGAGGTCATCTCCGGCCGCGAGGAAGCACGCCTGATCTACCTCGGCGTGTCCCACACCCTGGCCGACACTCCGGGCAAGCGCCTGGTGGCCGACATCGGCGGTGGCAGTACCGAATTCATTATTGGCCAGCGCTTCGAGCCGCTGCTGCGCGAAAGCCTGCAAATGGGCTGCGTCAGCTACACCCAGCGCTATTTCAAGGACGGCAAGATCACCCCGGCCCGCTACGCCCAGGCTTATACGGCGGCGCGGCTGGAGATCATGAGCATCGAGCACGCCCTGCACCGCCTGACCTGGGATGAGGCCATCGGTTCGTCCGGCACCATCCGCGCCATCGGCCTGGCCCTCAAGGCCGGCGGCCATGGCACTGGCGAGGTCAACGCCGAAGGCCTGGCCTGGCTCAAGCGCAAGCTGTTCAAGCTGGGGGATGCCGAGAAGATCGACTTCGAAGGCATCAAGCCTGATCGCCGCACCATTTTCCCGGCGGGCCTGGCGATTCTCGAAGCGATTTTCGACGCCCTCGAACTGCAACGCATGGACCACTGCGATGGCGCCCTGCGTGAAGGGGTGCTCTACGACCTGCTGGGCCGTCATCATCATGAAGACGTCCGTGAGCGCACCCTCAGCTCGTTGATGGAGCGTTACCACGTCGACCTGGAACAGGCGGCGCGGGTTGAACGCAAGGCGCTGCATGCTTTCGACCAGGTCGCAGCGGACTGGGACCTGGAAGACGGCGTGTGGCGTGAACTGCTGGGCTGGGCGGCCAAGGTCCATGAAGTGGGGCTGGACATCGCCCACTACCATTACCACAAGCACGGCGCCTACCTGATCGAGCACTCGGACCTGGCGGGTTTCTCCCGTGAAGACCAGCAGATGCTCGCGCTGCTGGTACGCGGCCACCGCCGCAACATCCCCCGGGACAAGTTTGCCGAGTTCGGTGCCGAGGGCATCAAGCTGATTCGCCTGTGCGCGCTGCTGCGGTTTGCGATCCTGTTCCACCACATCCGTGGTACCCAGGAAATGCCGCAAGTGGTCCTGCGGGCCAATGCCGACAGCCTGGACGTGGTATTCCCGAAGAACTGGCTGGATGAAAACCAGCTGACCCAGGCGGATTTCGCCCAGGAAGCCGAGTGGCTGACGCGGGTTGGGTTCACGCTGAACGTGCGCTGATATGAGTGGGTGACGCGGAGCGTCACAGGATGTATTCCCACGCAGAGCGTGGGAACAATCCAACGCCACAAAACAAATGTGGGAGCGGGCTTGCTCGCGAAAGCGGAGTGTCAGTCAACAGATTCATCGACTGATCCACCGCTTTCGCGAGCAAGCCCGCTCCCACATTTTTGACCGCGTCGGTTTTTAGTTCACCGTCAGAATCGGGCTGCCCAGCTTCTCCAGCAACGTCGCCTGGGCGCTGCGCGGGTTCTGGTTGCCGGTCGGGGTGTTGCGCACGTAGCGCCCGTCCGACTGCAGGCTCCAGCTGTGGGTGTTATCGGTGAGATAACTTTCCAGCTCCTTCTTGACCCGCATGATCAGTTTCTTGCCTTCCACCGGGAAGCAGGTCTCCACACGCTTGTCGAGGTTGCGCTCCATCCAGTCGGCACTGGAGAGGAACATCTGCTCCTCGCCGCCATTGAGGAAGTAGAACACCCGCGTGTGCTCCAGGAAGCGCCCGATGATCGAACGCACGTGGATGTTATGGGATACCCCGGCGATGCCCGGCCGCAGGCAGCACATGCCACGCACCACCAAATCGATACGCACACCCGACTGGCTGGCCTTGTACAGCGCGCGGATGATCTTCGGATCGGTCAGCGAGTTGAACTTGGCGATGATGTGCGCCGGCTTGCCTTCGAGGGCGAACTGGGTCTCGCGGGCAATCATGTCGAGCATGCCCTTCTTCAGGGTGAACGGCGCGTGCAGCAGTTTCTTCATGCGCAAGGTCTTGCCCATGCCGATCAACTGGCTGAACAGCTTGCCGACGTCTTCACACAAGGCGTCGTCGGAGGTCAGGAGGCTGTAGTCGGTGTAGAGCTTGGCGTTGCCGGCGTGGTAGTTGCCGGTGCCCAAGTGGGCGTAGCGCACGATCTCACCGGCTTCGCGGCGCAGGATCAGCATCATCTTGGCGTGGGTCTTGAAGCCGACCACGCCGTAGATCACCACCGCACCGGCGGCTTGCAGACGGCTGGCCAGTTGCAGGTTGGACTCTTCGTCGAACCGCGCCCGCAGTTCGATCACCGCCGTCACTTCCTTGCCGTTACGCGCGGCGTCTACCAGCGCATCGACGATTTCCGAGTTGGCGCCGGAGCGGTACAGGGTTTGGCGCACAGCCAGCACGTGCGGGTCCTTGGCGGCCTGGCGCAGCAGGTCGACCACCGGGGTGAAGGACTCGAACGGGTGCAGCAGCAGAATGTCCTGCTTGCTCACCACACTGAAGATGTTCTCGCTGTTTTGCAGCAGTTTCGGGATCTGCGGGGTGAACGGCGTGTATTGCAGCTCCGGGTGGCTGTCCAGACCAGTAATGCTGAACAGGCGCGTCAGGTTCACCGGGCCATTGACCTGGTACAGCTCGGTCTCGCTCAGGTTGAACTGCTTGAGCAGGTAGTCGGACAGGTGTTTCGGACATGTGTCCGCCACTTCCAGGCGCACCGCATCACCGTAGCGACGGGAGAACAGCTCGCCGCGCAGGGCGCGGGCCAAGTCTTCGACGTCTTCGGAGTCCAGCGCCAGGTCGGCGTTACGGGTCAGGCGGAACTGGTAGCAGCCCTTGACCTTCATGCCCTGGAACAGGTCATCGGCGTGGGCGTGGATCATCGACGAAAGGAATACATAGTTATCGCCAGCGCCCCCCACCTCTTCCGGTACCTTGATGATCCGTGGCAACAGGCGCGGTGCCGGAATGATCGCAAGGCCCGAGTCGCGACCGAAGGCATCGATACCTTCCAGCTCGACGATGAAGTTCAGGCTCTTGTTCACCAGCAGCGGGAACGGGTGCGTCGGGTCGAGGCCGATGGGGGTGATGATCGGCGAGATTTCGTCGCGGAAGTAGCGGCGCACCCAGGTCTTGATCTTGGTGGTCCAGTGCCGGCGCCGGATGAAGCGCACGTGATGCTTTTCCAGTTCCGGCAGCAGGATGTCATTGAGGATCGCGTATTGGCGGTCCACGTGGCCGTGTACCAGCTCGCTGATGCGGGCCAGGGCCTGATGCGGTTGCAGGCCGTCGGCACCGGCTTGTTCACGGGCGAACGTGATCTGCTTCTTCAGGCCGGCGACACGGATCTCGAAGAACTCGTCCAGGTTGCTGGAGAAGATCAGCAGGAATTTCAGCCGCTCCAGCAACGGATAGGACTCATCCAGTGCCTGTTCCAGCACGCGGATGTTGAATTGCAGTTGTGACAGCTCGCGATGGATGTACAGGCTGCTGTCATCCAGGTTGGTAACCGCAACCACCGGTACCGGCGCGGCAGCGGGCGCTTCGGCCACCACGGCAGGCGGGGCCGGCTCCAGCTCCGGCGGGGTCTCGGTAGCTTGTTCGACCACCGGGTGAGCGTCTTTTACGGCAACTTCTGTGAGTCCTTCGGTATTCATCGAGTGTTCCTGTGAGGGCTAGTGTTGCTCTCTAAGCAATTGGGCAGCGCGGGCGGCGAAGTAAGTCAGGATGCCATCAGCACCCGCGCGTTTAAAGGCAGTCAGGGATTCAAGGATCACCCCTTCACTCAACCAACCATTCTGGATCGCGGCCATGTGCATGGCGTATTCACCGCTGACCTGATAGACAAAGGTCGGCACCTTGAATTCCTCTTTGACCCGATAAAGGATGTCGAGGTACGGCATCCCGGGCTTGACCATCACCATGTCGGCGCCTTCGGCCAGGTCCGCGGCCACTTCGTGCAGGGCTTCGTGGCTGTTGGCCGGGTCCATCTGGTACGAGGCCTTGTTGGCCTTACCCAGGTTCAGCGCCGAACCCACCGCATCGCGGAACGGGCCGTAATAGGCGCTGGCGTACTTGGCCGAGTAGGCCATGATGCGCACGTTGACGTGACCGGCCAGCTCCAGGGCTTCGCGAATCGCCTGGATGCGACCGTCCATCATGTCCGAGGGGGCCACCACCTGGGCGCCCGCTGCGGCGTGGGACAAGGCCTGTTTTACCAGCGCATCAACGGTGATGTCGTTCTGAACATAGCCTTCTTCGTCGAGAATGCCATCCTGCCCGTGGGTGGTGAACGGGTCCAGCGCCACATCGGTAATCACCCCCAGCTCCGGAAAGCGTTCACGCAAGGCGCGGGTGGCGCGCTGGGCGATGCCGTCGGGGTTCCAGGCTTCGGCGGCGTCCAGGGACTTGAGCCCGGACGGCGTGACCGGGAACAGCGCCAGCGCCGGAATCCCCAGTTCAACCCAGCTCGCGGCCTCTTCGAGCAGCAAATCAATGGTCAAGCGCTCCACGCCCGGCATCGACGCCACCGCTTCCCGACGATTTTCACCGTCCAGCACAAACACCGGCAGGATCAGATCATTCACCGTCAGCACGTTTTCACGCACCAGGCGCCGGGAAAAATCATCACGACGGTTGCGACGCAGACGAGTGGCGGGAAACAGGCGGTTGGCGGGGGTAAAGCTCACGGCAGACTCCTGAGCCCGGCTTGACGGGCGAGCGTGACAGTTATAAGCGGCCATTATGACGAAGGAATTACAGTTGTGGTTAGCTCATGCGCCGTAAGGCAACCGGCGTGCGACCTGTAGTCGCATTCGTCGTTTATGTAGGAATTGTTCACTTCGTGACACATCTCGATACTTTCATGAATGTTCACGAAGGCGTAGGCTGCGCGTTCATTTCGCCAGCACCCAGACCATGCTTCAACAATTTCTGCATGACTTCGGCTACTTTGCGCTGTTCCTAGGCACCTTCTTCGAAGGCGAAACCATCCTGGTTCTCGCAGGCTTCCTGGCGTTCCGTGGATACATGGATATCAACCTGGTGGTGGTCGTTGCCTTTTTCGGCAGCTACGCCGGCGACCAGTTGTGGTACTTCCTGGGACGCAAGCACGGCCGCAAACTGTTGGCGCGCAAGCCGCGCTGGCAACTGCTGGGCGACAAGGCCCTGGAGCATATTCGCAAGCACCCGGACATCTGGGTGCTGAGCTTCCGGTTTGTCTACGGTTTGCGCACGGTGATGCCGGTGGCCATTGGTTTGTCGGGCTACCCGCCGGGCCGCTACCTGTTGCTCAACGGGATTGGCGCCGCCGTGTGGGCCGCTGCGCTGGGCGCTGCGGCTTACCATTTCGGCGCGGTACTGGAAGGCATGCTGGGCAGCGTCAAGAAATACGAGCTGTGGGTGCTGGGCGCACTGCTGGTGCTGGGCCTGGGCTTGTGGATTCGCCGGCGCGTCAAGAACGCCCGCCTGACCCGCGAAGCCTGTGCCGCCGAGAAGGTTCGCCTGGCGGCCGGCGAACCTGAAAAAGCCGAAAAGCCTACGACGCCAGTCGAGTAAGCCGGTCTCTGCAACAGTAGAGGCCGATGCCGCTGAGCAAGCTGTAACTGACCAGCCCCAGCCAGCCCAACGCGCTGGCCGGCCACAGCCCCACCAGCGGCGCCAGCCACACCAAAGGCACATTCAGTGCCAGGCGCACCAGCTCAGCCTTCAACGCCCACGGGCGATTCTCCAGCGCCACCCCCAGGGTGAACAACCCCAATGCCATCGCGCTCCAGCCCAACACCAGGGCAGCGGTCGGCAAGCCCTCGCCGAAATTCATCAGGTAGCTGCCAAAACCCACGTACGCGGCAAACTGCAGCGCGATGTAAATCTGTTGGCGCCCATCCAGCGGCACCTCGAACTTGCGGAACTGGCTCAAGTCCGGCTTGGCCATCGGGTACTTTGCCGCCACATCCGCCGGGCGCCAACCGGTGCGCATGAACCAGATCCGCAGCTTGTCCCACCCACTTTCGGTGCGCCGTGCATCACTCCACAGCTGCGCATAAAACTGCAGGTTGGCCCACAGCGGGTTCCAGCTGGCCAAGGGCGTGGTCACGCCAAAGATTACCGGCTCGTTATCGTCTTCTTCCTGGAAGGAGCCAAACAGGCGGTCCCAAATAATGAACACCCCGCCGTAGTTGCGATCCATGTAGAGAGCGTTCTGTGCATGGTGGGCCCGATGATTGGACGGCGTGACGAAAAACCACTCGTACCAGCCGAGCTTCGGCACATGCCGCGTGTGCACCCAGAATTGATACAGCAGGTTGAGGGACGCCACGCTGATAAACACCACCAGCGGCACGCCCAACACGGCCAGCGGCAAGTAGAAGATCCAGCTCAGCAGGAAGCCGGTGCTGGTCTGGCGCAAGGCGGTGCTGAGGTTGTAGTCCTCGCTCTGGTGATGCACGGAATGCGCGGCCCAGAGGATGTTGCGCTCATGGCCCATGCGATGCAGCCAGTAGTAGCAGAAGTCATAGAACACAAAGGCGAACACCCAGGTCCAGACGCTCTGGGCCGACAGCTCGATGATCGCCAGGTGCTTGAGGGCGAAGGCGTAGGTGAGGATGCCCACCCCTTTGGTCAGCAGCCCTGTGGTGGTGGACAGCACGCCGGTGCTGAGGCTGTTGATGGCGTCGGCCACCCGGTAGTTGCGTTGGCCGCGCCGGTAGTCGGCCAGCAGCTCGACCACGATCAAGGCAATGAAAAACGGTACCGCGTAAGGGACGAAGTCCATGGGCAAGTCCGGTCAATTATTGTTACATCTAGAGTAGGTGTAGCGGCTGGATATCCCATTGGCAATGAGTGACAAATGAGTAGACATTTAACGCCATGAATCAGGAGAAATGCCCATGAGCAAAAAGATTGCAGTGATCCTTTCCGGCTGTGGCGTGTACGACGGTGCCGAGGTTCATGAAAGCGTGATCACCCTGCTGCGCCTGGACCAGCGCGGCGCCGAGGTGCAGTGTTTTGCGCCGAACATTGCCCAGTTGCATGTGATCAACCACCTGACGGGCGAGGAGATGCCCGAGTCGCGCAATGTGCTGGTGGAGTCGGCGCGCATTGCCCGTGGCGAGGTGAAGGATATTCGTGAGGCCAACGCCGAGGATTTCGACGCACTGATCGTGCCCGGGGGGTTTGGCGCGGCGAAAAACCTGTCGAACTTTGCCGTGGAAGGCGCCGGGTGCAGCGTCAACCCGCAGGTGCTGGAACTGGCCGAGGCGTTTGCCGAAGCGGGCAAGCCCGTCGGGCTGATCTGCATCTCGCCGGCGCTGGCAGCGAAGATCTATGGCCCAGGCGTGACCTGCACCATCGGCAATGACGCCGACACCGCAGCCGCCATGGACAAGATGGGCGCCACCCACCAGGAATGCGCGGTCGACGACATCGTCGAAGACAAGGCGCGCAAGCTGGTGAGTACCCCGGCCTACATGCTGGGCAAACGTATCAGCGAAGTGGCGTCAGGCATCAACAAGCTGGTGGACCGGGTGCTGGAACTGACCCACGAGAACGATTAGGCCTTCATCAGCCGGGTCAGAATCCGATCCAGCGAATTGGCAAACGCCTGCTTGTCCTTGTCCCCATGGGGCGGCGGGCCACCGCCCATCTGGCCCTGTTCCCGCAGATCGGTGAACAGGTTACGCACCGCCAGCCGCTCGCTCATGTTCTGCGGGCTGAACTCCTTGCCTCGTGGGTCGAGCGCAGCCACGCCATTCTTCACCAAGCGGTCGGCCAACGGCACATCGCTGCAGATCACCAGGTCACCGGGCACGGCGTGCTCCACCAGGTAGTCATCGGCCGCGTCCGGGCCGCTGGGCACCACGATCAACTTCACGCACGAGAAGCTCGGCTTGATCTGGCTCTGCCCGGCCACCAGCACCACTTCGAACTGGCGCTTGAGGGCGAACTTCACCACCTGATCCTTGGCTGCCCGGGGGCAGGCGTCTGCATCGATCCACACGCGCATGGTTAAGCCACCACCCGGCGCTTTTCAGCCAGCCGGCTGCGACCGTACAGCACCACAATCGCCAGGATCGCCACAGCCTGGGCGCTCAGGGAATAGGCATCGGCGTGAATGCCCAGCCAGTCGAAGTCAAAGAACGCGACCGGCCGGGTGCCGAAGATCCCGGCTTCCTGCAACGCCTTGACGCCATGCCCGGCGAATACCACCGACAGCGCGCACAGCAACGCCGCGTTGATGCCGAAGAACAGCGCCAGCGGCAGTTTCGCCGAGCCCCGCAGAATCACCCAGGCCAGGCCCACCAACAGCACCAGCGCCGTGGCGCCACCGGCCAATACCGCGTTGTGCCCGGCAGGGCCGGCCTGCAACCACAGGGTTTCGTAGAACAGGATCACTTCGAACAGCTCGCGGTACACCGAGAAGAACGCCAGCATCGCAAAACCGAAGCGCCCGCCACCGCCTACCAGGCTGCTCTTGATGTAGTCCTGCCAGGCGGCCGCGTGACGGCGGTCGTGCATCCACACCCCGAGCCACAGCACCATCACGCTGGCAAACAGCGCCGTGCAGCCTTCCAGCAACTCGCGCTGGGCGCCGCTGACGTCGATCACATAAGCCGCCAACGCCCACGTCGCCAAGCCGGCCAACAGCGCCAGGCCCCAGCCGACGTTGACGCTGCGCACCGCCGATTGCTGGCCGGTGTTACGCAGGAACGCGAGAATCGCCGCCAACACCAGGATCGCTTCCAGGCCTTCGCGCAGCAGGATCAGCAAACCGGAGATGTAGCTCAGGGACCAGCTCAAGCCATCGCTGCCCAGCAGGCCGGCCGACTCGGTGAGCTTGCCCTTGGCCACATCCAGGCGCTGCTGCACTTGCTCGATCGGCAAGCCGTCCTGCAATGACTGCCGGTAGGCCATCAGGGCCTTTTCGGTGTCCTTGCGCACGTTGGCATCAACGTTATCGAGGGAGCTTTCAACCAGCTCGAAACCTTCCAGGTAGGCGGCTACCGACAGGTCGTAGGCCTGCTCGTGCTCGCCATTGCGGAACGCGGCGAGGCTTTTGTCGAGGGTGGCCGCGGTGTAATCAAGCAACTGCGCCGGGCCACGCTTGACCTGCGGCGGTTGGGCGCGCTGGGCGCGGAAGGTGGCAACTGCGCCGGGACCTTCGGCAGCCAGCACTTCGTTGGGGGTCTGGCGCGCGAGGTCGGCGAGGTTGAAGGACTTTTCACTGTTCGCGGCAGCCGGGTCGGCGGTGAAGCCGGCGATATAGGTCGCCAGGTCCCAGCGCTGGCGGTCGTCCAGTTGATCGGCAAACGACGGCATGTCGGTGCCTTCCACGCCCAGACCCAGGGTGTTGTAGATCGCGTAGAGGCTCAAGCGATCGAGGCGTGCAGCGTCCCGCAGGTTGGCGGGCGGCGGCGTCATGCCCACGCTTGCGGGGCCATCGCCGGCGCCTGTGGCGCCGTGGCACACCGAGCAGTTCTGCGCGTACAGCGGCGCACCGCGCGTCGGATCGGGGGTAATGGCCGGGGCCTGGCTGACTTCATAGGCCACTGCCAACTTGGCGCCCAATTGCCGGGCCTGGTGCGCAACCACCGCGCCGTCCTGATGGGCCGTTACGGCGGCCAGCAGTTCATCCACGCCTTTGATCAGTTCGGCGCGCTCGGGCTTTTCCGGTAGATCGGCCACAAGCCCCTGCAACACCCCGAGAAACTCTACCTGTTCACGATATTCGGAATCATCGATAACCTTGCCCGCCTCCACTGTCGGGGGGTAGTCCGCACCGATGTAGTCCAGTAAATGCAGGGCTTGGGGCGCGCCCTCGGCAGTTGCAGCCAGCAGGTTGAAACTGCACGACATCAACGCCGGCAGCACCAGCCAGGCAAGAAAACGGAAGGGGGCAATCATGAATGGATCTCAAATGGAAATACGAAGTAACACATTGTCAAACCTTACGGGGTTTGACTCAAGTTGTAAGTGATGTGGGCCTGGGTTTACCAAGAGGCGGATGATGGCCTCGTTACCGGAAAATGGATCCAAAAGGCCATTGTTTTGCCAGTAATCGGGCTTATAATGCCGCGCCTTCGTTATTGCGAAATGGCATTTACGCTCCTCTTTTTATGAGGAATTGGCAGGATGCAACGCCTTCCTGCCATTGGTGATTCGGCCCGACCAGCACATTCGGCCGATTACGTTCAGGGAAGAAGCTCTTCGATGGCATCTCGCGCCTTTACCTCGCTCGCGCTCGCGGCAGTGACCTTGCTGTCCGGTTGTTCGATGTTTCGCAGCTACGACACCGAGCTGCAAGCCACCAATCAGCAGTTGGCCACCGGCAACGTCGACGCCGCGCTGACCCTGCTTGAGAAGAACAACACCGGCGACGACAAGGACCTTCTCTACTACTTCGAAAAGGGTGAGTTGCTGCGTGCCAAGGGCGACCTGACCGGCAGCCAGGTCGCCTGGCGCAGCGCCGACCTGCAAGTCTACAAGTGGGAAGAGTCGGTCAAGTTCGACACCGACAAGTACCTCGCGCAGTTCGGCGCCTTCCTGGTCAATGACAAGGTCCGCCGTTACGAAGGCTACGACTACGAAAAGGTCATGCTGACCACCCAGATGGCCCTCAACCTGCTGGCGCTGAATGACTTCGACGGTGCCCGCACCGAGATCAAGAAGACCCACGAACGCGAAGCGGTGATTGCGGACCTGCGGGACAAGGAATACCTCAAGAGCGAAAACGAGGCCGAGCGCCAGGGCATCGCAACCCAGTTCAAGGACCTGCGCGGCTACCCGGTGGAAAGCCTCAACGCCCCTGAAGTGGTAGGCCTGAAGAACAGCTACCAGAGCGCGTTCAGCCACTATCTGGCCGGCTTCGTCTACGAAGCCCTGGGCGAAAAAGACCTGGCCGCACCGGGTTATCGCAAGGCCGCCGAACTGCGCCCCAACACACCGCTGCTGGAACAGGCCCTGCTCGACCTGGACAAATCCAAGGTCGGTGCGGACGAGACTGACGTGCTGATCGTGGTGCAAAGCGGCCTGGCGCCGGCCCGCGACTCGATTCGCCTGCCGTTGCCGATCCCCATCGACGGCCACCTGGTGATCACGCCACTGTCGTTCCCGGTGATCAAGCCCGACACCTCGACCGCGCCCTTCGCCCAGATCGGTGTCGACGGCCGGCAACAGAACCTCACTGCCCTCAACAGCACCACCGCCATGTCCCGCCGCGCCCTGCGGGATGACATGCCGGGGATCATCCTGCGCACCACCGTGCGCGCCGTCACTCGCGGCATCACCCAGAACAACCTGAACAAGACCAACCCGATGGCGGGCCTGGTACTCGGTATTGCCTCGGCCGTCACCGAAGGCGCCGACACCCGCACCTGGCGCACCCTGCCGGACATGACCCAGGTGACACGCCTGCGCCTCAAGCACGGCGAGCACCAGGTCAGCCTGCCCAACGCACTGGGCGGCACGCTGGTGACGGTCAAGGCCGATCAGCGCTACCAGGTGATCACCCTGCGCGTGGTCGGCAACCAGGTCTTCGCCGGCGGTCTTGCAGCCCACGTGGTGCAGAACAATCCGCCCCAGGCCGTCGCCACTCTCAAACAACCTTAAGGAGCACGCTATGCGTCATTTCATCCTCGGCGCCCTGGCGCTGATCCTGCTGGCCGGTTGCGCCACCCCGCCACCGCCGGAACCCGGAAGCGCCGCGAGCAAGATCGTGGTGATGGGCAAGTTCAAGGGCATCGCCGTCGGCGCCATCCGGGTCGCCCGGGAAAACGGCTTCCTGACCGCCAAGGTGCAGTTGAGCAACATCACCAGCAGCAACCAGATGATGTATTACCGCTTCGCCTGGCTGGGTGCCGACGGTTTCCCGGTGGGTGATGAAGAGACCTGGAAGGTGCTGAACCTCTACGCAAACCAGGCGACCTTCCTGCCGGCCATCGCCAACCTGCCCCAGGCTGCCGACTTCCGCCTTGAAGTGAAGACGCCTTGATCCACCCACTCATTCAGTTTCAGAGAGACATCCCCATGTTTGCACGCTTCTCGTTCCTCGCCGTGGTGGCCGTCCTGGCCAGCGGCTGCGCCAACACCTCGCCAGTCCTGGGCGGTAAAAACATCAGCTACGGCGACAGCAAGGCCGTGGAACTGGTGACCAACGAGTTCGGCTCCACCGACCTGCAGATGATCGCCGAAAGCATGACCCGCTCCCTGGCCCAGTCCGGCATCCTGCAAGGCCGCCCGGTGGTGCAGGTGTATGACGTGAAGAACAAGACCAGCGAGTACATCGATACCCGCGAGATCACCACGTCGATCAAGACCCAGCTGATGAAGACCGGCACCGCCCGCTTCGCCAGCGACAACACTGACATGCAAAGCCAGGTCGACCAGCTGAAGCTGCAGAACCAGAGCGGCCTGTATAAGAAGTCGACCGTCAGCAAGACCGGCAACATGGTCGCCGCCAAGTACCGCCTGGAAGGCTCCATCAGCTCCATCGTCAAGCGCAGCTCGGACTACAAGGACGTGTTCTACAAGTTCAGCCTGCAACTGGTCGACGTCGAAAGCGGCCTGGCCGAATGGATGGACGAAAAAGAAATCCGCAAGACCACGGAGCGCTAAGCAATGCGTGCATGGATCGGCATGATCGGCCTGCTGTGCGCCTTTGGCGCCTCGGCCGCACCGAAGATCGCGGTAACCGACCTGGCCTACGAGGCTCGCGTGGAGGAGTACATCCACCAGGTCGCGGCCAGCAATAATTTCCAGGCCAGCGCCTACAACGCCAGCGGCGCCTCGAGCTACAGCGAATACGAAAGTCGTACTAGCTACATCGAGCAGACCGAGCTGCGCAAGTTCAGCGGCGACATCAAGGGGGAAATCCTCAAGTCGCGGCAGTTCCAGCTGGTGCAGGGCACGCCTTACACCGCGGACGCCAAGGGCGATGTGTATGACGTGATCAAGCGGATCAAGGCCGGTAACTTCAAGGGTGCGGACTACGTGCTGTTCGGCACCTTGTCGGATATCGACTTCACCCAGGACGTCAACGCGCTGGACCACACCAACAGCTACTCGGCGGTGCTGGGCCTGACGCTGGTGGCGGATTTCAGCCTGATCAACACCCGCACCTTTGAGATCACCTCGGCGTTTACCGCCATGGGCGAAGGCCAGGACACCAAGCTGGTGAACAACCGTGACGTGCGCGTGAGCCTGAACCGGCCTCGCGTGGTGCGGGAAGTGTCGAAGGCGTTGGGCGAGGATGTGGCGCGGCAGTTGGCCGAACAACTCGGCGGTGGTTATCAGGAAGCACCTGGACAGCCTGCATTGCGCAATAACCTGCCACGGGATGAAGCGCCGAAGATCCTGCGCTGAACGAAAATCCCGCTACCGACATAAAACCAATGTGGGAGCGGGCTTGCTCGCGAATGCGGTGGGTCAGTCAATACATCTGGTGACTGACACTGCGCATTCGCGAGCAAGCCCGCTCCGACATTTTTTGATCCGGTTTCGTCAGTTACGCCGTTGCGCGATGCAGACTTGCGAGAAAGCCCGCCGCACCAACAAACAACCCGGCAAACGTACGGTTCATGCGTTTCTGCTGCTTTGGTGTGCGCAACAGGCGCAACACTTTCGAAGCCAGCCCGGTGTAGCCGGCCATCACGATCATGTCCACGCAGATCATGGTCGCGCCCAGGATCAGGTATTGGTTCAGCAGCGGCGCCTGCGGGTTCACGAACTGCGGCAGCACCGCCAGCATGAACACCAGGGCCTTGGGGTTGCTGGCGTTGACCAGGAACCCGCGGAACATCATCGCCATCGGCTTGCCGATCGGGCGAATCGCCCCGTCATCGCTCAGGTCGGTTGGCAGCGCGCGCCATTGCTTGATGGCCAGGTACACCAGGTACGCTACGCCAAACCATTTGATCGCATAAAACGCGGTGGAGGATGCGGCAAGAATCGCCCCCAGGCCGCCAGCGACCACGGCGATTTGCATCGCCAGGCCCAGTTGCAGGCCCAGGGCATTCCAGTAACCACGCAGGAAACCGTATTGCAGGCCGCTGGACATCGACGCAATGGCACCGGCGCCAGGGGAAAGACTGATGATCCAACTGGCCAGGAAAAAGGCCAGCCATGTGTCGAGCGCCATTACACACCTCAGAGCTTAGTTTGCTGAATGTTTCTAAACTAACGCTGCCGGCTGAGAAATGGCTAGAAAAATTTTGGGGTGCGCCTTTGTGGCGAGGCAGCTCCCTCGCCACAGGTTAAGGCAGCACGTCGCTGCCGCGCCAACGGCGCACCGAGCGCTGGAAGAACAGGCTGTTGGGCACTTGCACCATGACACTGCCGGTTCCGGCCTCTTCCACTTCGATCAGCGTGGTGTAGAGCAGGTTGATCGCCACCACCCGGCCTTTGACGCCGGGCTTGTCGACGGTGTCCACCAACTCGACCACATCGCCCAGGCGGAACGGCCCGACGGTGAAGATCAGGATGGCGCACAGCAGGTTGGACAACACCGACCACATGGCGAAGAACGCCACCGCGGCCACCGCCACAAAACCCGACAACGCCGTCCACAACACCGTGGCAGAGACGCCCAGGCGCTCCAGCACGAAGATCAGCGCGCTGCCCATGATCAGCCAGCGCAGGCCGCCGCGCAGCGGCATCAGCAACTGCGGCGGGAACGGATAACGTTCCCCCAGGCGGTTCAGGCATTTGGCGACGAAACGCTGGGCGAGATAGCCGGCCAGCAGGATCAGCAGAATCTGTACGGCCACCCAGATCGGCGCGATCCATTGGGCCGGCAGCGGCAGTTGCAGCGCTTCCATCAGGACAGCGCCTCCAGCTCCGCTTGCAAGGATTCCAGCAGTTCGAGGGCTTCCATCCAGGTCTCCTCCAACTGCGCTTCACGTACCTTGAGCTTGGCCTGTTCGGCCAGCAGGTCGCGCAATTCATCCTTGCGGGCCGGCTCGTAGACGGCGCTGTCACCCAGGCTGGTTTCGATCTTCGCCAGCTTCTCGTGGATCTTGCCCAATTCGGCTTCCAGCTTGTCCGCTTCACGCTTGTGCGGGGCCAGTTGCTGACGCAATGCAGCCGCGGCCTGGCGCTGGGCCTTCTTGTCGGTCTTGTCCGGGTTGACCGGCGTGTTGCTGACCGGCGCGTTGCGCAGGCGGTAGTCCGACAGCCAACGGGCATAGTCTTCCAGGTCGCCGTCGAATTCCTCGACCTTGCCGTCAGCCACCAGCAGGAAGTTATCCGTGGTGCTCTTGAGCAGGTGGCGATCGTGAGACACCACCAGTACCGCGCCGCTGAATTCCTGCAGGGCCATGGTCAACGCCAGGCGCATTTCCAGGTCGAGGTGGTTGGTCGGTTCGTCGAGCAGCAACAGGTTTGGCCGGTCCCAGGCGATCAGGGCCAGGGCCAGGCGGGCCTTTTCGCCACCGGAGAAATTCAGCACCGGCTCGTCAATGCGCGCACCACGGAAGTCGAAACCACCGAGGAAGTCCCGCAGGGTCTGTTCGCGTTCGGTCGGCGCCAGGCGCTGCAGGTGCAGCAGCGGGCTGGCCTTGGCGTCGAGGGAATCCAGCTGGTGCTGGGCGAAGTAGCCCACCACCAGGTTCTCACCGCGCACCAGGCGGCCGGCCAGGGGCTGCAATTCGCCCGAGAGGTTTTTGATCAAGGTCGACTTGCCCGCGCCATTGGGGCCAAGCAGGCCGATCCGCGCGCCAGGGGTGAGCTGCAACTTGACCTTCTCGAGGATGGTCTTGTCGCCATAGCCCAGGCGGGCATCGGAAAGGTCCAGCAACGGGCTGGAGATTTTCACCGACTCGCGGAACACAAAGTCGAACGGTGAATCGACGTGGGCCGCCGACAGTTCTTCCATGCGCTCCAGGGCCTTGATCCGGCTCTGGGCCTGACGGGCCTTGGTGGCCTGGGCCTTGAACCGGGCGATGTAGCTTTCCATGTGCGCGCGCTGCGCCTGCTGCTTCTCGTAGGCCTGCTGTTGCTGGGCCAGGCGTTCGGCACGGGCGCGTTCGAAGGCGCTGTAGCCACCGCGGTACAGGGTGATTTTCTTCTGGTCGACGTGGGCAATGTTGTCCACCACGGCGTCGAGGAAATCCCGGTCGTGGGAAATCAGCAGCAAGGTGCCCGGGTAGCTTTTCAGGAAGTCTTCCAGCCACAGGATCGCATCGAGGTCCAGGTGGTTGGTCGGTTCATCGAGCAGCAACAGGTCCGAGGGGCACATCAGCGCCTGGGCCAGGTTCAGGCGCATGCGCCAGCCACCGGAGAAGTCGGCGACCGGGCGGTCCATCTGTTCGTTGGTAAAGCCAAGGCCGGCAAGCATCTTGCGCGCACGCGCGTCGGCGGTGTAGCCGTCGGCGCTGTCCAGTTCCGAGTGCAGGCGGGCCTGTGCGGCGCCGTCCTGGGCTTTCTCGGCCTCGGCGAGGTCGTGTTGCACCTGGCGCAGGCGCAGGTCGCCATCGAGCACGTAGTCGATCGCAATGCGGTCGAGGGTGTCGATCTCCTGGCGCATATGGGCGATGCGCCAGTCGGCCGGCAGCAGACAATCCCCGGAGTCGGGAGTCAGCTCACCCAGCAGCAAGGCGAACAACGTGGATTTGCCGGCGCCGTTGGCACCGATCAGGCCGGCTTTGTGACCGGCGTGCAGGGTCAGCTCGGCGTCTTCGAGAAGACGTTGCGGGCCACGCTGTAATGTTAGGCTTTGAAGTCGGATCATAATGGCGGCGGAGTCTACCAGCTTCGTTGGCCGCTGGCTTGGGTGTGAATATGTGCGCTGACCTGTGGAGCTTTGCCCTCTCGACCTACGCCCGCTCGGGCGTCGAGGACGCGTGCCTGCGCTTGCAGGCGCAAGGGGCTGATGTGTGCCTGGTGTTGTGCGGGTTGTGGCTGGAGCAGCGGGGTGTGGCGCCGGAAACGTCGCGTTTGCAGGCACTGCGGCAGATCGCCGGGCCGTGGCAGGCGGAGGTGGTCGGGCCGCTGCGGCAAGTACGCACGCAATGGCGGGCCATGGCGCAGCAGGATGTTGAGCTGGGAGCGTTACGGGAGCGGGTCAAGGCTTTGGAATTGGATGCAGAAAGGCTGCTGCTATCACGCCTGGAAGGTGTGGCGCAGCATTGGCCGATGGCCGAGGTGAATCATCAAGCATGGGTTGAAGGACTGGCGGCCGAAGCCGCCAACCTTGACCACGACGCGCTGCATCAGCTGCGCGCCGCGGTTACCGGCACTTAGGAAGCGCTGGTTGGGGTGACGCTTGGCGCTGCCGGTGCAGGCGTGCTGCTGGCCGGAGCGGTTGGCGCTGTGGTGCTGGCAGCAGGTGCAGCCGGGGTCGCAGGCTTTGCAGCTGGAGTAGCTGGTTTGGCTGGTGCTGGCTTGGCGGCGGCTGGTTTGGCAGCTGGTTTGGCAGCAGCAGGTTTGGCGGCCGGCTTGGCAGCTGGTTTCGCAGCAGCAGGTTTAGCGGCCGGCTTCGCGGCTGGTTTTGCAGCAGCAGGTTTAGCGGCTGGCTTCGCAGCTGGTTTTGCAGCAGCAGTTTTAGCGGCTGGCTTGGCAGCTGGTTTTGCAGCAGCAGTTTTAGCGGCTGGCTTCGCGGCAGGTTTTGCAGCAGCAGGTTTAGCGGCTGGCTTCGCAGCTGGTTTCGCAGCAGCAGTTTTAGCAGCTGGCTTGGCGGCTGGTTTCGCAGCAGCGGTTTTAGCAGCTGGCTTCGCGGCTGGTTTTGCAGCAGCGGTTTTAGCGGCTGGTTTGGCAGCTGGTTTTGCAGCAGCGGTTTTAGCAGCTGGTTTTGCAGCTGGTTTTGCAGCAGCAGTTTTAGCCGCTGGTTTGGCAGCCGATTTAGCCGGTGCTTTTGCCGCAGGCTTGGCCGCAGCTTTCGCAGGTGCCTTGGCGGCGACTGCTTTGCTGGCTGGCTTCTTCGCTGCGCTGGCTGCAACGGCCTTAGCCGGAGCACGGGTGCTCAGCACTTTGCCTACAGCTTCCTTCACACGACCAACACCCTGGGCCAATTTCAGGCTCTCGGAAGCATCACGCTTGAGTTGGGAAATGTAGGTGCGGGTTTCGGATTGACGATCCTTGAGGGCGTCGAGCAAGTCCTCAAGTTCTTTGACGGCGTCCTTGGCCTTGGCTTGTGCCTTGGCTTTGCCAGCGGTCGCTGCGCCTTGCAGTTTGGTGCGGGATTTGTGCAGTTTTTCCTGAGCCTTGCCGCGTTGTTTTTCAAGCTTGGCGAGCAACTTCTCAGCATCAGCCAAGGCTTGTGAACAGGCGCTTTCCAAATGTTCGAGCAGGCTGCCCGAAAGTTGTTGGAGCAAATGCAACGGGGTATTTACAGGCTTCTGTTTGGCCGACATGGTTTACCTCCTGGCTGACGTGGGTGCGGCTCATACTAGCCCTCTGCTCTTACCGCCGCTAGGGCATGTTGACAGTATCGATTGGCTTGCGTTGCACCGCACGAAAATTCTTATTGATATAACGAAAATCCACGCCACTTTTTAAGCATTCACACTGGCATAATCCATCGCACTTTCGGCTGGAGAACGCCCATGTCGCGTTACCTTTTTTTAGTGTTGAGCGTGGTGCTTTGCGTGGCCAACGCAAGCGAGAAATCCCCCTCCAAAGATGACCACGACCTGGCCTACAGCCTGGGCGCGAGCCTGGGTGAGCGCCTGCGCCAGGAGATGCCTGGGTTGCAGGTAGAGGCGCTGATCGACGGACTCAAACAGGCCTATCAAGGTAAGCCACTGGCCCTGGACGACACACGCATCGAACAGATCCTTGCCCAGCACGAAGCACAAAACGCGCCGGACAATCGAGCACCACAAAGTGAAAAGGCACTCGCTGCCGAGCAACAATTTTTAGCCAGTGAGAAATCCAAAAGTGGTGTGCGTGAATTGGCAGACGGCATCCTGCTGACCGAACTGACCCCTGGCAGCGGGAAGAAACCGGCGGCCGATGATCGCGTGCAAGTGAATTATGTTGGGCGGTTACCCGACGGGACCGTCTTCGACAAGAGCACACAACCTCAGTGGTTTCGCCTGGACAGTGTGATCAGTGGCTGGCGCAGTGCGTTGCAACAGATGCCGGTGGGCGCGAAGTGGCGCCTGGTGATTCCATCCGACCAAGCCTATGGCGCTGATGGCGCAGGCGAACTGATCCCGCCTTATACGCCGCTGGTATTCGAGATCGAATTGCTGAAGGCGGGCGCCTGAGCCCAAACGAAAAACGGTGCGCAATGCGCACCGTTTTCTTGTGTCGGGGGGAGTCAGGCCTTAGCCGTCAACTCTTCCTTGTGAGCGTTGTGCAGCACTTCGATCAGGCAATCTTCCAGCTCGAAACGCTCGTGAAGCAAACCACCCAGCTCTTTGAATTTTTCTGCAACGCACTGGCCGGCATCACACAGGTCGTTGAACGCCAGCAGCTTCTCGGTGATGACATCGATGCGCGGGTAAATCGTCTCCGCCAAATCGAGGCCACGTTGATCGTCGAAAGCCTCGGCCTCTTTGGTCAACTGCTCGTAGACACCGAAGTGCCCCGCCGATACGTAGTCCACCAATACGCCGCAGAATTCCTGCAATGGCTTGCGGTTCTCGCTGAGCGCTTCGGGCTTGGCACCGAGAGCATCAAAGGCCCGAACCAGTTCGTGACGCGCTTTCAACCAACCATCGATCAGCTTGTGCACCCCACCCCAGCGTTCCTGAGCATTCTGACAACTTTCCAGCATGATGATCTCTCTTCCCTATAGGGGCGCCGCACGCTGCCCGCGCAACACTTCAAGGTTAAAGCGGCAACCGGGCAAAGGTGCATCGAACAGTCTGTTTCAATAACGCGTGCGGGCCAGATTATGCCCGCACGACTATGTCATCAAGGTACGCAGGAGAGAAAGTTCATACAAGTGTTTAATCCCTTCCTACAACCTGCGGTTACCTGTCAGTGCCGTGCAAGGCCAAAACGCTGGCTCAGCAGCAACCGCGAGAACTGCGCGATGCCAAGGATCAGCATCGCCACGAAGAACAGCAGGCTCCACTCGGGAATACTCAAGTCGAACAGCGTCCAGTTGATTTCCACGCAGTCGACGGTGCCCTTGAAGATCAAGGCCAACGTCTCTCTCAGCGACAGGTTCTCGATCATGGATTGAAGGCCGGGCCAACAGGCAGGCAACTGTTCCGGCGGCGTATTTTGCAGCAGCACCTGGCGTACGGCGGTAATGGCGCCCAGCACTGCACACCCCATGCTCGCCGCCCAATACAGGTAGATCCCGGACCGCTTCGGCCCATGAATCGCCGCCACGAGATTGATCAGCGTGAAGGCAGCCACAAGAATTCGTTGCACCTGGCACAGGAAACAAGGCCGCAAAAACGCGGCGTATTCCAGGTAAAAGGACGCGCCCAGCGTCAGCGCACCAGCCAGGAACGCCAGGAGGAACAGGGAGCGTGAGGGGGCCAAAGACATTGTTTATCCGCAACGCAAGAGATAGGTAGTTACGGTAGAGGAAAGACCTTACCCCTTTCAATACGCCCCAGAGCAGACGATTCCGCGAGAGCGTAGGGATATCCCGTCAGAAGGCGAGCGATTAAACGCGCGTCTACGTAGGAGTTTACTACAAGCCGTATTGACTACAGCTATTGGGCGTTATTGAAGGGTTGGCCACCAGACAATTCTGAGGCAACCCTTACTCTGTTTCCTACTTCAAACCCGTGCCGGCACCGGCAGCGGTGACGCCAGCAAACGCTTGTCCAGCAAGCCCAGGCCTTCCTGGAACAACTGGTTGCTGCGCTCGGTGTCGCCCAACTGCGCCAGCAGGCGTGCCAGCTCGGCGCAGGCCTCAGGGTTGCGCTGCACCTGCAGGCTGCTTTCAAGGTAGTCCCGCGCCTTGCCCCACAAGCTGTTTTGCAGGCACAGGCGCCCCAGGGTCAGCAGCAGGCTGGCATCGCCTGGATGGTCCTTGAGCCAGCCTTCGGCGAACTTCAACTGCTTCGCCGGATCGCTGCCACGCAGCAGCCCGTAGAGCCGGATCAGATGACTGTCGTACTCGCGCTTGAGGGCACCGCGCAGCACTTCTTCGGCCTTGGCGTCCGCGCCCAACTGGCGCAGTTGTTCGGCGTACGCCAGCACCAGTTGCGGCTCCTGGCGCTGGGCCGAAGTCAGTTGTTGCCAGGCCAGCTCCAGGGATTGCTGCCCGGCCTCGCCCTGCTCTTCGCGCTGGGCAGCCAGGGTCAGGTTCTCGCCCCAGGCGCGTCGCTCCAGGTCGGCCAACTCGGCAGGCGGCAACACCTTGTCCTTGCGCAACTCCGGCAACAGCCGGATTACCGAAGACCAATCGCCACGCTGTTGATACAGCCGCTGCAGTTGGCGCAATACCTGGACGTTATGCGGATGACGCTCATGCATGGCCTGCAGGGTGACCAGGGCGCCATCGGTGTCACCGCGGTCCATCTGCAACTGCGCATGACTCAAGGCTACCGCGAGTTCGGCCTGGGGCTGGCGCTCAAGCGCGCGTTCCAGCAGGCCATCCGCTTCCTCATAACGGCCCTGTTCGTTGGCCGCACGGGCCGCGCCGAGGTAGTAGAGCAATGGCTGGCGTTCGGCTTCGGCCGCACGGTGCAAGTGGCGCTCGGCACTGGCCCAGCGCCCTTCGGCGAGGTCCATCTGGCCCTGCTCGATGGCAACCTGGACCCGACGGCTGCGGTTGCGCCGCGACCACGGATTGACCACGCCACCCGAGGTCAGCACCAGGCCCAGCAGCACCCTGGCCAAATAGATCACCAGGCCGATGGCAAACAACGCCACCAGCGTCGACCACAGCCCGGACTCGTAATGCAGCACATGGGGATAGGTAATCAGCACGTAGCCGGTATGTTTCGAAATGCCCACGGCCAGTGCCAGGGCGATCGCAATCGCCAGCACCAGGATCACATAGAAGCGCTTCATCGGCTTTACTCCTGGGTCGCCGGCTTGCCAGCGGAAGCCTTGGCTTCCTCGGCAGACAGGTGGCGACGGTCAAGGTAAGCCTGCACGGCAGCCAGGCTCGCGGCCAGGTCCGGCGTGACCACCGAGACGGCCTTGGGCTCAAGCTCGGCAATACGGGCCAGCATGGCTTTGCTTTGCGGGTTGTCTTGATTGAAGTTGTCCTGCAACACGCTGCGAGCCTCGCCCAGGGATCGGCTGTACACCGCCGGCTCGCCGTTGAGCGCCGCCCATTGCGCCTGCTCAAGTGCAAGGCTCAGGGCCAGGCGCACCTGGTTCAGGCCTTGCCCTGCCAGGAGCGGGCGAATGTTGTCATCAGGATTGAAGTCGATGCGGAAATACCGCGAGATCTGCGCCCACCACTGACTCCAACGGCTGTCCGTGTCGGTGGTCGGACGCCCATCATTGGCCGCTTCAGGGAGTTGGTATTCCGGCGCGATGGCCGCCAACTGCACGACCTGATCGCGCAATGCCGCCAGTTGCAGGTACAGCCCGGTACGGTCCGGCTGTTCGATATTGCGCAACGCGGCGAGGCTCTTGGCCAACTGCTCACGGGCGGCGTAGGAGCCAGGGTCACTTTGTTCGCGGAGGATTTCGTCAGCGCCCTGGACCAGTGCCTGGGCACTGTTGATGTCCTGCAAGGCGGAAAGACGCAGGCTGGCCAGGCGGATCAAGTGCTCGGCCTCGGCCAGGCGCCAGTCCTGGCGGCTGGCCCCCAGCACGGTTTCCAGGCGCTGGCTCAGGCGTTGTTGATCACCCTGCAATTGCGCCACCAGCCGGCGACGCTCTTCCAGCTCATCGGCGCCGGGCAGTTGCCCCAGACGGGCCGACAGCTGCTGCTGGCTCTGCTTGAGGCTCTGGGATTGGTCGTCCAGGGTTTGCACTTGGCCCAGCTGTTGCTGGCTGCTCGCCTGCAGTGCGCGGACCTGCCAGATCCCCCAGCCACCGGCGGCAACGCCGGCGGCGCCGAGCAACAAGGCCACGATGGCCAGGCCGTTGCCACGGCGCGGGGCGGTGGTGACCGGTGTCTCAACAGGCGCATCAAGCGCGGGCTGAGCTTCATCTTTAGGCAAGGCTGTTTCGCTCACGTATCCATCCTTTGCGTATTAGAGAGTGGGAACGGAAACACTCCGTAACGCCACTAACAAAGCCGCGGCACTGGCGCCACGACAATCCACAACTTCTTGCGCGCCAGCGGCACGCGCCATCTCGGCGACTCGCGGGCTGGGCACGAACAACGGCAGCTGTGCCACCTGGGGCCAATCTGTACCGGCCAGCGCTTGCAGGTGTAAAAAACCCTGCCCACTGCTGACCACCACGCCGTTCAAGCGTTCCACGTTTATGCGCTGGGTCAGCGTTGCACGGTCGTAGTCCGGCAGGAAACGGCGATACAACTCCAGATAGTCGACACTAGCACCTTGCTCGCGTAAACGCTCAGCCAGCAGCTCTCGCCCGCCCTCGCCCCGCAGGATCAGCACCCGGGCGCCGGGCTTCGAGATAGCCTCGCGCAAGGCGACCAGTTCAAGCAAGGCTTCACTGTCGTCGCCGTCGTGGGGATAACTGACATCAAGGCCATGCTCGGCCAACACCTGCGCCGTAGCAGCGCCGACACTGAACCACGGTAACGCCGGCGGTTGCGGCCAGTGTTGAGCCAACAACTGCAAGCCCAGGCGCGCGGCCGGCTTGCTCACCACGATCACCGCGCAATAGCGGTCCAGCTCGCGAAAGACCGCCTGTTGTTCAGGCGTGACAGGCAGCGCTTCAATCTCCAGCAACGGCAGGCTGCTGCTGAAAATACCTTCTTCGGATAACGTCGCCGCCAGGGCCGCCGACTCCTCGGCAGGCCGCGTCAGCAGCACACGCCATTGCATCACTGCGGCCCGGCCTCGCCGTACACCGCTTGCAGAATGGCACCGGCGCCTTTTTCCAGCAGTTCCTCGGCGACCTTGATACCCAGGCTGGTGGCCTCGCTTTGCGGCCCGCGAATCTCTGCGGTGAGCAACAACCCACCACTCGGGTCGCCCACCAGGCCACGCAGCCAGAGGTTCTCGCCCTCAAGCACGGCGTAACAGGCGATCGGTACCTGGCAGCCACCGTTGAGGTGCTTGTTCAGGGCACGTTCGGCGGTGACGCGAATTTCGGTGTCCTGGTGATCCAGCGGCTTGAGCAGCGCATGAATTTCGCTGTCGGCGGTGCGGCATTCAATGCCCACAGCGCCCTGCCCGCCGGCCGGCAAGCTGTCTTCGACGCTGATGGCCGAGGTGATGCGGTCTTCAAAGCCCAAGCGGATCAAGCCGGCTGCCGCGAGAATGATCGCGTCATATTCACCGGCGTCGAGCTTGGCCAGGCGAGTATTGACGTTGCCCCGCAGGAAGCGGATTTGCAGGTCCGGGCGGCGGGTCAGCAACTGCGCCTGGCGACGCAGGCTGGAGGTGCCGACGACGCTGCCCAGCGGCAGCTCATCCAGGGAGGCGTAGGTATTGGAAACGAAGGCATCGCGGGGGTCTTCGCGCTCGCAGATGCAAAAAAGGCCCAGGCCTTCGGGGAAGTCCATGGGCACATCTTTCATAGAATGCACGGCGATGTCGGCTTCGTTCTCCAGCAGAGCGGTTTCCAGTTCCTTGACGAACAGGCCCTTGCCGCCGATTTTCGACAATGGCGAATCAAGCAGCTTGTCGCCGCGACTGACCATGGGCACCAGGGACACCTTCAGGCCAGGATGAGCCTGCTCAAGGCGTGCTTTGACGTATTCGGCCTGCCATAAGGCCAGGGCGCTTTTACGGGTGGCGATGCGGATTTCGCGAGAGGACATGGATCAATCCGTACTGAATAGATACGGCAGATAATAACAGCTCAGGCAAATGCGCTTTGATTTGAATCAGCAAGTGCGGGGCCTCCCTGGCCGCGTCGCACCGGGATATGGGCGGTGAAGCTCGCCTCGGCCCTCGGGCTAAAGCTGCTGCATCATCTTGCGCACGCCGGCGACATGGCGCCGGCTGACGATCAACGCGTCACCGTTGAGGCCCTTCAGGAACAGCTGAAAATGCCCAAGCGGCGTGCGCTGCAGGCGCTCGATGCGCTCCCGTGCCACCAGCGCATTGCGGTGGATGCGCACAAAGCGGTCGCCAAATTCGTCTTCCAGCGCCTTGAGTGGCTCATCGAGCAGCACTTCACCAGCCTCGTGACGCAAGGTCACGTACTTGTGATCGGCGATGAAGTAGACCACCTGGTCCAGGGGAATCAACTCGATGCCCTTGCGGGTACGGGCGCTGATATGGCTGCGTGGCCCATTGCCGCCCTGGGCTGCGGGCTGGGTCAAGGCTGCCAGTTGGACACGATTGGGACGCTCGGCCTTTTTCAAGGCGCGAAGCAACGCATCGGCATTGATCGGCTTGACCAGGAAACTGGCGCCGCTGGCATCCAGGGCCTCGGAAGAGAACTCATCCTGGGAGGCGCACAGCACCACCGAAGGCGGCGATTCTCGCTCGCTCAGGCGGGCAGCCACCTGCAAGCCATCAAGGCCCGGCATGCGGATGTCGAGCAACACGACGTCCGGCTTGAGGCTGTCAATAAGGGCCAAGGCTTCCTCGCCACTGGTGGCGCTCGGCTCAAGGACATTGTAACCCTCGAGTTCACTGACCAAACGGCTCAGTCGCTCGCGGGCTTGGGGTTCGTCATCAACGATCAGGACATTCATATTGCGCTGGATTCCTGCGTGAGTCTCGCACAAGGATAGCGTAGACAGGTGCGGTGACTTCCGTCACGGCGATCCACGCTAAGACTAGCGCGAGCGGCAAAAAGTGCCCCGAGAGTGGCACCAATATTTACCCGGACCTGTTCAATCGCGCCCAAAGCCTGCTGCCTTCGGGCATCGTCGTAGGGTTTGCTGATACACAATACGAACACCCCCTCTCTAATGGATAGCCTGGAGTTCGACCTCATCGCCCGGCATTGGTGCAGTGCACCTTCTGTCAGCGCGAAGCTCTATCAGTGCAACTGTAGACGCTGGCGAAGACGATATTGCTCAATCGTCAAATATCGTTTCAATAAACACGCTTTGTTTGACCAAGGACCGCAAGTTTCCCCCCCGATCGGTCCTGGCTCCAGTCTCGTCCTGCGCGAGTCCGGGGGCAAGGCACTTAGCCATCTTGGAAACAAATAAAAATGCCCCGCCCCGGCATCGTCGCCTCCGGGGGCAACCCTGTTATTATCGGCGCCACACTTTCATGCCCTCTTTCCAGCAGATCACGAGCGAATCCATGAGCACCGACAAGACCAACCAGTCCTGGGGCGGCCGCTTCAGTGAACCCGTCGACGCCTTCGTCGCGCGCTTCACCGCCTCCGTCACTTTCGACCAGCGCCTCTACCGCCACGACATCATGGGCTCGATCGCCCACGCCACGATGCTGGCCAAGGTCGGCGTGCTGACCGACGCCGAGCGCGACAGCATCATCGACGGCCTGACCACCATCCGTGGCGAGATCGAAGCCGGTACCTTCGACTGGCGCGTCGACCTGGAAGACGTGCACATGAACATCGAGGCCCGCCTCACCGACCGCATCGGTGTGACCGGCAAGAAACTGCACACCGGTCGCAGCCGTAACGACCAGGTGGCTACCGATATCCGCCTGTGGCTGCGGGACGAGATCGACCTGATCCTGGCAGAAATCACCCGCCTGCAAAAAGGCCTGCTGGAGCAGGCAGAGCGTGAGTCCGGCACCATCATGCCCGGCTTCACCCACCTGCAGACCGCACAGCCTGTGACCTTCGGCCACCATCTGCTGGCCTGGTTCGAAATGCTCAGCCGCGACTACGAGCGCCTGGTGGACTGCCGCAAGCGCGCCAACCGCATGCCTCTGGGCAGCGCTGCACTGGCTGGCACCACCTACCCGATCGACCGCGAATACACCGCGCAGCTGCTGGGTTTCGACGCCGTGGGCGGCAACTCCCTGGACAGCGTGTCGGACCGTGACTTCGCCATCGAATTCTGCGCCGCGGCCAGCATTGCGATGATGCACTTGTCGCGCTTCTCCGAAGAGCTGGTGCTGTGGACCAGCGCGCAATTCCAGTTCATTGACCTGCCGGACCGCTTCTGCACCGGCAGCTCGATCATGCCGCAAAAGAAAAACCCCGACGTGCCGGAGCTGGTACGCGGCAAGAGCGGCCGTGTATTCGGTGCGCTGATGGGCCTGTTGACCCTGATGAAAGGCCAACCGCTGGCCTACAACAAGGACAACCAGGAAGACAAGGAACCGCTGTTCGACGCCGCCGATACCCTGCGCGACTCGTTGCGTGCCTTTGCCGACATGATCCCGGCGATCAAGCCCAAGCACGCCATCATGCGTGAAGCGGCCCTGCGCGGTTTCTCCACCGCCACCGACCTGGCGGACTACCTGGTACGCCGTGGCCTGCCGTTCCGCGACTGCCACGAGATCGTCGGGCATGCCGTGAAGTACGGCGTGGACACCGGCAAGGACCTGGCGGAAATGAGCCTGGAAGAACTGCGCCAGTTCAGCGACCAGATCGAGCAGGACGTGTTTGCGGTGCTGACCCTGGAAGGCTCGGTGAATGCCCGTAACCATGTCGGCGGGACTGCGCCGGCGCAGGTGAAGGCTGCCGTGGTTCGCGGCCAGGCATTGCTCGCCAGCCGCTAACCCAAAGGTAAGTACCCCGGCAAACAAGGGCGAACACTGAACCTGTGGCGAGGGAGCTTGCTCCCGTTGGACTGCGCAGCAGTCCCATTTTTGGGGCCGCTCCGCTGCCCAACGGGAGCAAGCTCCCTCGCCACAAAAGCAGTTTTTATTTCTTCGCAGCAATCATCGCCATAAACGCCGGCATCGCCGCTTCCTTGTCCGCCGCCACCCGCTGGGCATTCGGCAGCGCCTGCAAGCGCTCCAGCAACGCCTTGGCCTTCGGCAACTCAGCCAACAGATCCAGCCCGAACAGCTTCCCGGCCACGGCACAGGCCAGGTCCACGCTGTACACAAAATACAAATCCGCAATCGTGAAACTGTCCCCCGCCACATACGGCGCAAACTTCCCGTGCCGCCCCAGCGATGCGATCCCCAGCAATAACTCCGCCCTGGACTTTTCCTTGATCGCCTCCGGCACCGGCATTCCGAAAAACGCCTCGGCAAAACACGCCCGGGCCGGCAACTCGATGTACAGCTCGATTTCCCTGCACAACGCCAGCACCTGGGCGCGCTGGAACGGCTCGTTCGGCAGCAGCGATCGCCCGCCCTGGGTCTGTTCGAGGTATTCGAGGATCACGCTGGTTTCGTTGATAAACCCTTGCTCGACACCCAGCACCGGCACCTTGCCCCGCGGGCTCACGGCCAGCGCTTCCGGGGTTTGGCCTGCGTAGAACGGCACCTCTTCGAAGGGCAGCCCTTTCTCCAGCAGCGCCAGTTTGACCATGTTGTAGTAGTTGCTGACCGAAAATCCATAAAGCTTGAGCATCACAAAGCCTCCAGGCCGTGTACGGGGTTGGCAGCAGTGGTTATAGATCGGGAGGCCGCGCCTGGCCAGCAGCATCAGCCGAGTGAATGGGGGTAGACTGGCGCCCTTTCCTCCAGGAGCCTGCCATGAGCGAGCCAACCGATATCGACAACGACGAAGAAGAGTTCGCCGAGACCACCTTGATTGAAGCGATCGAAAACCAGATCGAAAGCGACAACCCGCCCGCCGCCAAGGCCACGTTCAACAAGCTGACCCTGGTGGGCTACGAGCGCGAAGACATCCTGCAAATGATGGCCCACGTCCTCGCCATCGAAATTGACGCGCTGCTCGAAGAAGATCGCGCCTTCAATACCGAATGGTATGAAACTGCGTTGCGTGCGCTGCCGGAGCTGCCGCCCGAGAAGCAATAAGCCTCACACCGCGCTGGCCAGCAAACTCTTGCTGGCCACAATCCTGCCCCACATCAACACCGCATGAGTTCCGACTGGACAGCTCGCCCAAGTGCGTTCACCTTATGGCTGCTAACGTCTAAAAATTCCTAGAAAGTCTGGAGTCCTTATGTCGTATACCCCTGAGTTGGTTGCCGAACTGGAAATCCTTGCACTCTTCAACCTGGGCAGCTCCCAGGAAGGTCTGAAAGTTCATCAGACTGCCGCTCCCACTGCCATTGCCGCCGCCCGGCGCCTGTTTGATAAAGACCTGATCGACCAGCCAGACGGTGGTTACCTCACCAGCCTCGGCCGGGACGCTGCCGAACACGCACAAAGCCTGCTGACTATTCTGACGACCGCCAAAGAAGCCGCCTGACACCTCGTATCGCCCACGGGATCCTCTTTTCACGGATTCCGCGGGCATTCCCGCGCCCGGGATAAAATTCCGGCGTCAAAAACAAATTCCCTCTAAACCTCCTACGCTACTGGCTGTAAACTCCCACACGGCCGCCCACGTCGGGCCCTGCGAGCCACCGAGTTCGACATGACCCGCACCCACGAAATCCGCCCCGACCTGGACGAAGGCATCGACCGCAAGGTGCTGGCCCAGTTGCGCGCGCGGTTTCTGGCCCTGAACGAAGGCCGCATGGCCCGGGCCGTCGAAGGGCTGACGCCACGCCAGCAAAGCGTGTTGACCCTGCTGCCGCTGTTTTTCCACGTGAATCACCCGCTGTTGCCGGGCTATGTGTCGGGCAGCACGCCGGCCGGCCTGTCGAATTTTGAACCCGACGCGCAAGCCTTGGCCGAGGCCCAGCGCCTGACCCGCACGTTTTCCTACAAGCCCCGCCACGGCAACCCACCGCGGCCGATTCATGGCCTGTTCCTGATGGGCAGCCTGGGCACCCTGGCCCAGGCCGATCAAAGTGATATGGACGTGTGGGTCTGCCATGCGGCCGATCTCAGCGAGAACGAGCTGGCCGAGTTGCGCAAGAAATGCCAACTGCTCGAAACCTGGGCCCTGAGCATGGGCGCCGAGGCGCACTTCTTCCTGATCGAGCCGACGCGGTTTATCCAGGGCGAGCGCGACACCCAACTGAGTTCAGAAGACTGCGGCACCAGCCAGCATTACCTGCTGCTGGACGAGTTCTACCGCACGGCCATCTGGCTGGCCGGGCGCACGCCGATCTGGTGGCTGGTGCCGGTGTACGAAGAAACCCGCTATGCCGACTTCACCCACGCGCTGATTTCCAAACGCTTTATTCGCGCCGATGAAACCCTCGACCTGGGCCACCTGGCACACGTCCCGCCGGGTGAATTTATCGGTGCCGGCTTGTGGCAGTTGTTCAAGGGCATCGAATCGCCCTACAAATCAGTACTGAAACTCCTGCTGACCGAGGTCTACGCCAGCGAGCACCCGAAGGTGCAGTGCCTGAGCCTGCGCTTCAAGCGCGCTGTGTTTGCCAATCAGCTGGACCTGGACGAGCTGGACCCGTACATCGTCGTCTACCGCCGGATCGAGGAGTACCTCAAGGCCCGTAATGAGCCGGAACGCCTGGAACTGGTGCGGCGCAGCCTGTACCTGAAGGTCAACCGCAAGCTCAGCGCGGGCCAGCGCACCGGGTGGCAGCGTTTGCTGCTGGAGCGCCTGGCCAGCGAATGGGGTTGGGACCAGCGCCAACTGGCCCTGCTGGACAGCCGCAGCCAATGGAAAGTCCGCCAGGTGGCCTCCGAACGCCGGGCGCTGGTCAACGAGCTGAACTACAGCTATCGCTTCCTGACCCAGTTTGCCCGAACCGAACAGACCGTCAGCCTGATCAACAAGCGCGACCTCAATGTGCTGGGCCGGCGCCTGTACGCCGCCTTCGAGCGCAAGGCCGGCAAGGTCGAGTTCATCAACCCCGGCATTGCGCCCGACCTTGCCGAAGACACCCTGACCCTGGTGCAGTCGCCCAACCGCAAAGAGCCCGGCCAGCATCATTGGGGCTTGTACAACGGCAGCCTGACCGCCCTGGAATGGGAGCACTTCGCGCCGATCAAGCGCAGCCGCGATTTGCTGGAAATGCTCACCTGGTGCCACCGCAACGGCGTGATCGACAGCAGTACCCGCCTGGCGCTGCATCCCGGCAGCAGTGACATGACCGAATTCGAGCTGTTCAACCTGCTGGGCAGCCTGCAACAAACCGTCGTCCTGCCCCTGGCCAGCGTCGATGAAGACCGCCTGCTGCGCTCGGCAGTGCCCGAGGAAGTGCTGCTGCTGATCAACGTCGGCGTCGACCCGCTCAAGCATCACCGGGACTTGAACATCCTGATGACCACCGAGCGCACCGACTCCCTGAGTTACGCGGGTGTACGGGAAAACCTGGTGCTGACCCTGGACCAGGTCACGCTCAACAGTTGGAACGAGGTGATGGTCAGCCGCTATGACGGCTCCCACGCGCTGCTCGATTGCCTGCGCGACTACCTCAATCAGCTACCGCCCAATCACTTGCCGCGCTTGCGGGTGCGCTGTTTCTGCCACAACCGCGCGCAGTTCATTGCCCAGCGCGTGGAAGAAATCTTCGACACTGCGCAAAACCTGCTGCTGGGCCAGGAAAACCATCGCTACCTGGTGCAGGTGCAGCAGCACTACCACGTGATGGAGCTGACACCCGGCCAGGCCAACCATGTGTCACTGGCGACCCAGGACGCGCTGATCGCCTACCTCAGTGAGGAACTGGCCAGCTACAGCCCGCTGCACCTGGACACCATGGCCCTGGAAGACCACGACCTGGCGCTGCTGCTGCCCATGGGCCTGCCCGACTGTGTGCAGGTGTTCTACCGGATCAACGACGGAGTTGCCGAGCTGTACGTGCTGGATGAGTTCAACGCGCTCTGGCAGCAGCGCCTGCCGTTCCACGACGAGCAAAGCCTGTTGGTGCCGTTGCAGCGCTTCCTGCAGTCGATCATTTATCGCCGCGACGCGCTGCTGCCGCTGGACCCGCAACAGCCCTTCGGCGCGGTGCAAATCCTGTATTACCAGCTGTTGCCGTCAGGCAGCGGCCGTGCACGGCGGGCCGAACCGCGCCCAGCGCCGCAAACCCCGGCCAACAAGCCGTTCTACGACGTGCAGGCGATTATCGGCAAGGCAGCACCGGGCCAGGTGGGGATCACCTTGTACTGCAATCAACGGGAGTTTTCCGAGCTGGAATTTGGCGACCAACTGTTTGCGGTGGTCGCCCAGCAAATCGTCGGGCAACGCCGGGAAGCCGAGCGTTACCGCTGCTACATCACCGATCTGGACCTGTCCGGCCTGCTCGGTGATGTTCAAAGCCCGAGCAATCTGTACCTGCGCTACAAGGCTGATCTGGAACTGGCGCTCAATGAAGCGCTGAACCAGGTTTAGAGAGGAAAGGCGCCACCGTCTTTCGGCTGGCCTTCGACGCCGAGCAATTCAAGCTTGAGGGTCTTGCCACCCGGTGCTGGCCAGTCGATGTGCTGGCCGACTTGCAGGCCCAGCAATGCACTGCCCACCGGCGCCAGGATCGAGATTTTGCCTTCGTCGGCGTTCGCGTCCTTGGGGTAGACCAGGGTCAGGTGATAGTCCTTGCCACTGCCTTGTTCACGGCAATGCACGCTGGAGTTCATGGTCACGACAGATGCAGGCACTTCATCGTGGCCAACCACTTCTTCGGCGCGGTCGAGTTCGTGTTGCAGGGCTTCAACGCCCGGCGACGCCTCGCCGACACGGTCGATCAGTTGCTCAAGACGCTGCACGTCAAGACGGGTGAGGATGATGGAAGGTGCGGTCATGATTCAGGCAGACTCCTTTTTTCTGCACAAAAAAGCAAAACCCCGCCAGGAAAAGGCGGGGTTCTCACGGACCTCGATGAGTTGAGGTGTATCCGGACACTACCACAGCACAATAAATAAACAAGACGGCCTCAGGCGCAGGTCCTGCGCTGCTCGGCCTGGGCGACGATCACGCGGCGTCGCGCATCGTCGGCAGAGCGCCATTCGCGGATGTCTTCCACATGACGGAAGCAACCGAGGCAGACTTTGTGCTCATCCAGCCGACATAAACTGATACAAGGTGACGGCACCGCCGGGCTGACATTGCTGAACAGCGGCTTGGGCGGGCGTACGGGAACGGGCTGCGTCACGATCAGATCTCGTCGAAGTCCAGCTCGACGCCGGCTTGTTCCTGGGTGAGACGCGCGAGCATTTCGCTCAGCAGCTCATCGGTGGTGTCGTGGGTCCAGCGTTTTTCTTCTTCATCGTAATCGAAGTGAAAACCACCGGAACGCGCCGCCAGCCATAGCTGACGCAGGGGCTCCTGGCGGCTGAAAATCAATTGGGTGCCATTTTCAAACTTGACGGTGAGCACACCGGCCGAGTTCTCCAGGTCCACATCCAGACCGCTGTCGTCGAAAATATCCTCCAGCGCTTGCTGGGTCGCATCCACCAGGTCGTGAAAACGCGCTTCGGTCAAACTCATTGTGGGAACCTCGAAAAGTGTCTGGTCTCGCTCAAGCGCCGCACAATACGGACGCGCCATCATGATTGCAAAGGATACCGATTTCATTACCCGCAGCTGCGTGAATTATCCCTGATTGGTGTAAGCACAATCGCGACAAACTCGGCAAAGCCCCGCCGGACGGGTATTTCGGCGCATAGGCAATCCGGCGGGTGGTCGGTATACTCGGGCGCAATTAATGCATATTCAAGGATTTCGCCATGAAGCGCCTGATCTCTTCCCTTGCTGCGCTCGTCGCGGTCGCTTGCCTCGTTAGTGCCTGTGGTCAAAAAGGCCCGCTGTATCTGCCCGATGACAGCAAAGACCCGAATGAACAGGCGCAATCGTCGCAAACCAAAGCGCACAAGCACGACACCTACTAAGGGAACATCATGGACGCTTTTAACTACCGGGACGGCGAGCTGTTCGCGGAAGGTGTCGCGCTGTCCGCCATCGCCGAGCGCTTTGGTACCCCGACCTACGTGTACTCCCGTGCCCACATCGAAGCGCAATACCGCTCCTTTGCCGATGCGCTGGAAGGCACGCCGAGCCTGGTGTGCTTCGCCGTAAAAGCCAACTCCAACCTGGGTGTACTCAATGTCCTGGCGCGCCTGGGCGCCGGTTTCGACATCGTGTCCCGGGGCGAGCTTGAGCGTGTACTGGCCGCCGGCGGCAAGGCTGACAAAATTGTGTTCTCCGGTGTCGGCAAGAGCCGCGAAGACATGCGCCGCGCCCTGGAAGTTGGCGTGCACTGCTTCAACGTCGAATCCACCGACGAGCTGGAGCGCCTGCAAGTGGTGGCCGCCGAGATGGGCGTTCGCGCGCCGATCTCCCTGCGGGTCAACCCGGACGTCGACGCCGGCACTCACCCGTACATTTCCACCGGTCTCAAAGAGAACAAGTTCGGCATCGCCATTGCCGACGCCGAGGACGTGTACATCCGCGCCGCGCAGTTGCCGAACCTGGAAGTCCTGGGTGTCGACTGCCATATCGGCTCGCAACTGACCAGCCTGCCACCGTTCCTCGACGCCCTCGACCGCCTGCTGGCGCTGGTCGACCGCCTCGGCGAGTGCGGCATCTACCTGCACCACATCGACCTCGGTGGCGGCGTGGGTGTGCGTTATCGCGATGAAGAGCCGCCGCTGGTGTCCGACTACATCAAGGCCGTGCGCGAGCGCCTCGAAGGCCGCGACCTGACGCTGATGTTCGAGCCGGGCCGCTACATCGTCGCCAACGCCGGCCTGCTGCTGACCCAGGTCGAGTACCTCAAGCACACCGAGCACAAGGATTTCGCCATCGTCGACGCGGCGATGAACGACCTGATCCGTCCGGCGCTGTACCAGGCCTGGATGAATGTGACGGCCGTCAAGCCACGCGCAGGCGAAGGCCGCAGCTACGATATCGTCGGCCCGATCTGCGAGACCGGCGACTTCCTGGCCAAGGAACGTCAGCTGGCCCTGGAAGAAGGCGACCTGCTGGCCGTGCATTCGGCCGGTGCCTATGGGTTTGTCATGAGCTCCAACTACAACACCCGCGGGCGTACCGCCGAGGTGCTGGTGGACGGTGATCAAGCGTTTGAAGTGCGTCGCCGCGAGACGGTAGCCGAGTTGTTTGCTGGCGAAAGCCTGCTGCCGGAGTAAGGTCATGTTGCTGCGTTTTACCAAGATGCACGGGCTGGGCAATGACTTCATGGTCCTCGACCTGGTCAGCCAGCACGCGCACATCCTGCCCAAGCACGCCAAGCTGTGGGGCGACCGGCACACCGGTGTCGGCTTCGACCAATTGTTGCTGGTGGAAGCGCCAAGTAACCCGGAAGTGGATTTCCGTTACCGGATCTTCAACTCCGATGGCTCCGAAGTGGAACAGTGCGGCAATGGTGCCCGCTGTTTCGCCCGTTTTGTGCTGGACAAGCGCCTGACCGCCAAGCGGCAGATTCGCGTCGAGACCAAAAGCGGCATCATCGAGCTGGATATTCGCAGCGACGGCCAGATCGGCGTCAACATGGGCGCGCCACGGCTGGTGCCGGCGGACATTCCGTTCCAGGCCACCGAGCAAGCCCTGAGCTACCCGGTGGACGTGGACGGCAAGACCGTCAACCTGGCTGCCGTGTCCATGGGCAACCCCCATGCCGTGCTGCGGGTGGATGACATCAACAACGCGCCGGTGCATGAACTGGGGCCGAAGATCGAAAACCACCCGCGCTTTCCCGCGCGGGTCAATGTGGGCTTCCTGCAGGTCATCGACCGTTCCCGTGCGCAGTTGCGCGTCTGGGAACGCGGGGCCGGCGAAACCCAGGCTTGCGGTACCGGCGCCTGCGCCGCTGCCGTAGCCGCGATCAGCCAGGGGTGGATGGATTCGCCGCTGCTGATCGACCTGCCCGGTGGACGCCTGTCCATCGAATGGGCAGGCCCCGGCCAACCGGTGAAAATGACCGGCCCGGCCACCCGCGTCTACGAAGGACAGGTCCGTCTATGAGTGAGCAAATCTAATGACTGATAAGCCTCAAGTACCCGCGCAAGCATCCCCAAGCGAAAGTCTGGAGGCCGCAGCCGTTGCGGCGTATCTGGAGGCTAACCCGGACTTCTTCGTCGAACACGAAGAACTGCTGCCGGCCCTGCGTATTCCCCACCAGCGCGGCGATACCGTGTCGCTGGTGGAGCGGCAGATGAAGATCCTGCGCGAGCGCAATATCGAAATGCGCCATCGGCTCTCGCAGCTGATGGATGTGGCCCGCGACAACGACCGCCTGTTCGACAAGACTCGCCGCCTGGTCCTGACCCTGATGGACGCCGCCAGCCTGGAAGAAGCGGTGATCGCCGTCGAAGACAGCCTGCGCCAGGACTTCCAGGTGCCCTTTGTCAGCCTGATCCTGTTCAGCGACAACCCGATGCCGGTGGGTCGCTGGGTCAGCGGCAGCGATGCCCAGACCGCGATTGGCGGCCTGCTGTCCGAAGGCAAGACCATCAGCGGCACCTTGCGCGAGCATGAGCTGGACTTCCTGTTTGGCGCCGAGCAGCGCCAGCAGATCGGCTCCACCGCCGTGGTTGCCCTCAGTCATCAAGGTTTGCATGGCGTGCTGGCCATCGCCAGCCGTGATCCGCAGCATTACAAAAGCTCGGTGGGCACGCTGTTCCTGAGCTACATCGCCGAAGTGCTGGGCCGCGTCCTGCCACGCTTCACCAGCGCATTGCGCGCGGTGCGCTAGCCATGGAACGACAACTGGACGCCTACTGCGCTCACCTGCGCAGCGAGCGCCAGGTGTCGCCGCATACCCTGGAAGCCTACCGGCGGGACTTGAACAAGGTCCTGGCGTTCTGCGAGAAACAACACATCGGCAGCTGGAAGGCCCTGGACATCCAGGGTCTGCGCAGCCTGATCGCCCGCCTGCACCAGCAAGGCCAATCCTCCCGCAGCCTGGCGCGCCTGCTGTCGGCGGTACGCGGCCTCTATCACTACCTGAACCGCGAAGGCCTGTGCGACCACGACCCGGCCAACGGCCTGGCGCCGCCCAAGGGCGAACGCCGCCTGCCCAAGACCCTCGACACGGATCGCGCCCTGCAATTGCTCGATGGCGCCGTGGAGGACGACTTCCTGGCCCATCGCGACCAGGCAATCCTCGAACTCTTCTACTCCTCGGGCCTGCGCCTGTCGGAGCTGACCGGGCTTAACCTCGATCAACTGGACCTGGCGGATGGCCTGGTGCAAGTGCTCGGCAAAGGCAGCAAGACCCGCGTATTACCGGTGGGCAAGAAGGCCCGCGAAGCCTTGCTACTGTGGCTGCCCCTGCGCGCCCTGGCCAACCCGGCGGACGACGCGGTGTTTATCAGCCAGCAAGGCCGGCGCCTCGGGCCCCGGGCCATACAAGTGCGGGTCAAGGCCGCCGGCGAGCGCGAGCTGGGGCAGAACCTGCACCCGCACATGCTCCGGCACTCCTTTGCCAGCCACTTGCTGGAGTCCTCCCAGGACCTGCGTGCGGTGCAGGAACTGCTGGGCCACTCCGACATCAAGACCACCCAGATCTACACCCACCTGGACTTCCAGCACCTGGCAACGGTGTACGACAGCGCCCATCCACGGGCCAAACGCATTAAGGGCAGTGACTCATGAGCATCAAGCTGATCACCTTCGACCTGGACGATACGCTCTGGGATAACGTGCCGGTCATCATCAGCGCCGAGGCATCGATGCGCGAGTGGCTGGCGACCCACGCCACCAAGGTGGGCGACTTGCCCCTGGAGAAGTTTGCCAGCCTGCGCCAGCAGGTGCTGGAGCGTCATCCCGAGCTGAAATATCGCATCAGCGTGTTGCGTCACAAGGTGCTGCAATACGCCTTCGAGGAAGCCGGGTACCCGCTGCCGGAAGCGGCGCAGATGGCGGATGTGTGCTTTGAAGCGTTCATCCATGCCCGGCATCAACTCACGGTATTCCCCGAAGCGGAACCGATGCTGCAAGCACTGCGCCGCGACTATCTGCTGGGGGTGATTACCAACGGTAATGCCGATGTGCAACGTGTGGGGTTGGCGGACTACTTCCACTTTGCACTCCGGGCTGAAGACATGGGTATTGCCAAGCCGGATGCGCGGTTGTTTCAGGAAGCCTTGCAGCGCGGTGGCGTAGCGCCGGGCGCGGCAGTGCATGTGGGTGACCATCCAGGGGATGACATTGACGGTGCGCAGCAGGCGGGGCTGCGGGCGGTGTGGTTCAACCCGGCAGGCAAGGCCTGGGAGGCCGAGAAATTGCCGGATGCCGAGATTCGCAGCCTGACCGAGCTACCCGACGTGCTAGCCCGCTGGAATGCATAACCTGATGATGAAGGGCTTTTGTGGCGAGGGAGCTTGCTCCCGCTGGGCTGCGAAGCGGCCCCTGAACCAGCCACGACGGCCTTTCTGAAAGACCGCGTCGACCCAACCAGGGGCCGCTTCGCGCCCCAACGGGAGCAAGCTCCCTCGCCACACACGCTCTTCATCCTTGGATGGGTGTTGGCCCTGACCATTTTGTAGCGCCCATGAAAAAGCCCGCAGCGACGGCGGGCTTTTTCAGCAAGCAAACAGCAGGCCTTAGATAGGCCGGCTGCCGTACTTGTTATCCGGCTTCTTCGGTGGATCTGCCACCACGTTAGCCTCGACTTCCTGCACTTTGCCGCCTTTGGCGAGGAATTCTTCCATCGCCCGGGCCAGCGCATCGCGCTCTTTGTTCTTGGCTTCTACGCTCGGCAACTCGTCAACCGACACTGCAGCCTTGGCCTTGCCCTTGGCTGCCGGGACCGGTGCATCGTCGCCACCGTCGTCGTCAGCCACGTCTTCGGCAGCCGCCTCAAGACCTTCTTCGGTTTCGTCGTCGTCGCCTACTTCGAGGTCGTCGTTTTCCAGATCATCGTCGCTCATGTTCTACCTCATGACTTGCGAAAAGCAGATTAGTTATAGCCCAGCTTCGCCGCCTGTCGACGGCCGCCGGAAAAAAATCAACATCCACCGGTTAACCAGTGGCTTATGCCCCATCACCGTGCAAGGTGGCGAGGACTTTACGAGCACCGCCATGATCACGGTGCTCGCCCAGATAAACACCTTGCCAGGTCCCCATCGCCAAGCGGCCGGCCCTTACCGGCAAACTCAGCTGACAGCCCAGCAGACTGGCCTTGAAGTGCGCCGGCAGATCATCCGGACCCTCGTCGTTGTGTTCATATCCCGCCGTGCCTTGCGGCACCAGCGCATTGAAAAAACGCTCGAAGTCACGGCGAACCGCCGGGTCGGCATTCTCGTTGACCGTCAACGAGGCCGAGGTGTGCTGCAGCCACAAATGCAACAGTCCCACCCGACAGGCCTTCAATTCAGGCAGGCCGGCGAGCAACTCGTCCGTCACCAGATGAAAGCCCCGGGGCTTGGCCCGCAGGGTTATCAGGGTCTGTTGCCACATACAGTTCTCCGCCTATCGGCGCGCATTCTAGCGCGCTCAGGGAAAAAACAAAGTGCCGAATACGCCTACATGCCTGTAAGACATTCGCACACTGAAAAGTGCAGTGCGGATCCCATCACAAAGTCGCAAAAAAACCCATACACCTTTAGCCACAGACAAACCCAAGGCAAAAAAATGCCCGGCAAGCCGGGCATCTTTTTTTCGCGTACTTACAAGTTGTAGCCGCGCTCGTTGTGTTGCGCCAGATCGAGGCCAACCGCCTCTTCTTCTTCGGTCACCCGCAGGCCCATCACCACGTCCAGCACCTTGAGGATGATGTACGTCACGATAGCGGTGTAGATGACGGTGAAGCCGACGCCTTTGGCCTGAACCCAGACCTGTGCGGCAATGTCGGTAGTAGCGGCGTTGAAGCCACCCATCGACGGTGCGGCGAACACGCCGGTCAGGATCGCGCCGAGGATACCGCCGATACCGTGCACGCCGAAGGCGTCCAGGGAGTCGTCGTAGCCCAGTTTGCGTTTCAGGGTAGTGGCGCAGAAGAAGCACACCACACCGGCAGCCAGGCCGATCACCAGGGCGCCCATCGGGCCCACGGTGCCAGCGGCTGGGGTGATTGCCACCAGGCCCGCAACCACACCCGAGGCGATGCCCAGTGCGCTTGGCTTACCGTGGGTGACCCACTCGGCGAACATCCAGCCCAGGGCCGCAGCAGCGGTAGCGATCTGGGTCACCAGCATCGCCATGCCGGCAGTGCCGTTGGCCGCAGCAGCGGAGCCCGCGTTGAAGCCGAACCAGCCGACCCACAGCATCGCCGCGCCCACCAGGGTGTAACCGAGGTTGTGCGGGGCCATTGGGGTGGTTGGGAAGCCTTTACGCTTGCCGAGTACCAGGCACGCTACCAGGCCGGCCACACCGGCGTTGATGTGCACCACGGTGCCGCCTGCGAAGTCCAGCACGCCCCAGTCGCCCAGCAACGAACCCGGACCGCCCCACACCATGTGGGCAATCGGTGCGTAGACCAGGGTGAACCAGACGCCCATGAAGATCAGCATCGCGGAGAACTTCATCCGCTCGGCGAATGCACCGACGATCAGCGCCGGGGTGATGATCGCGAAGGTCATCTGGAAGGTCACGAACACGGCCTCAGGGAACAACGCCGCCGGGCCGGTGATGCTGGCCGGGGTCACACCCGAGAGGAACAGTTTGGACAAGCCTCCCACAAACGAGTTGAGGTTGACGACGCCTGCTTCCATACCGGTGGTGTCGAACGCCATGCTGTAGCCGTACACGAACCACAGGATGGTGATCAGGCCGGTGATGGCAAAGCACTGCATCATCACGGAAAGAATGTTTTTGGAGCGAACCATGCCGCCGTAGAACAGCGCGAGGCCTGGAATGGTCATGAACAGCACCAGCGCGGTGGACGTGAGCATCCACGCGGTGTCGCCGGAATTGAGGACTGGAGCAGGTACTGGGTCCGCCGCCATGGCCAGGGCCGGCATTACGAGGGACAACAGGGCTCCTAGCCCTGCGAATTTACGCAGAGTCATATTGTTTTCTCCTGGGGCGTTGGGGTTTGGCGGCTTAGATTGCGTCGGTATCGGTTTCGCCGGTACGGATGCGAATAGCCTGTTCCAGATTGACCACGAAGATCTTGCCGTCACCGATCTTGCCGGTGTTGGCGGCCTTGGTTATCGCCTCGATAACCCGGTCAAGATCCTTGTCGTCAATGGCGACATCAATCTTCACCTTTGGCAGGAAATCGACCACGTATTCCGCGCCGCGATACAGCTCGGTGTGACCCTTCTGCCGACCGAAGCCTTTGACCTCAGTAACGGTAATGCCCTGCACGCCGATCTCGGACAGTGACTCGCGTACATCGTCCAACTTGAACGGCTTGATGATGGCAGTGACTAGCTTCATGAAAACTCTCTCCCGAATTGGTGGACTTGCCCCAGGAAAACAAACCCGTCTCAAGTCTAAGCGCAGTGCCTGGCTTTGTAACGCTTCGTCGCCCTGGCATTTGCCATTGCGACGCTCGCTAACCACTGGTGACGAAACATGTACCGCTGGTCCGTCGGCGCACTGCATCGTCACAGCGACTGCATCAGTGCATGGGTCATGATCGTCTAAGCAGAAAGCTTGCCAGCTCCGTAAAAATCACTGAAATCAGTCCTTTGTTCGCCTGTGCCCACCTACCGGGCGCCACGACAGCGAAGATACGCACGAAAACGGTGCGCGACCGCCCGTCCTCATGCGCGAAAAGCGTGCGCCGCAGGGGCTGGAAAAGACTATAGACGCTGCGTGATACACTGCCGGCCAACAGATTTTCCGGACTATTTCCCATGCTCGCGCCCAAAGACCTCCTCGACGCCCTGAGCGGCCACGCCTCCCGCCTGTTCAGCAGCGACACGCCGCTGCCACGCAATGAAATTGAAAGCCAGTTCAAGGCGCTGCTGCAAAGCGGTTTCAGCAAGCTGGACCTGGTAAGCCGGGAAGAGTTTGATAGCCAGATGGTGGTGCTGGCGCGCACTCGGGCGCGGTTGGAAAGCCTTGAGGCCAAGGTGGCGGAGCTGGAAGCGCGATTGACGCCTGCCGCCGAATAAGCCGGCCCAACCGGGGCAGGTTTCACCTGTCCCCGTTAAACCGTTGCAACCCTCAGCTCACCCGCTGATACCCGCCGACAACCCCCTTCTTCGACAATACCCACTGCCACAGCTGGATATCCCGCGCGCGAAACGCCCCTGCACACGACAGCAGGTAATAGCGCCACATCCGGTAGAAGCGCTGGCCAAAGGTGTCTGCGAAATCCGGCCACGCCAGTTCGAAGTTTTCGCACCAGGCCATCAGCGTCTTGTCGTAGTCGGCGCCAAAGTTGTGCAAATCCTCGGCAACAAATAACCCGTCCATGGCGTCGCCGATCTGCCCGATCGAGGGCAAATCACCGTTGGGAAAGATGTATTTGTCGATCCACGGATCCGGCGTGCTGTTGCGTTGGTTCTTGCCGATAGTGTGTAGCAGGAACAACCCATCGTCTTTCAGGCAGCGGTTGGCGACCTCCATATACGCCCGATGGTTCTTGCGCCCCACATGCTCGAACATGCCGACACTGGCGATATGGTCGAACTGCTCGTCGATATCCCGATAGTCCTGCAGACGAAACTCGATCGGCAGATGTGAATACTTGGCCCGCCCCCACTCCGCCTGCTCCTTGGAGATGGTCACGCCGACACACTCGACCCCGTAGTGCTCGGCCGCATGGCTCATGAAACTGCCCCAGCCACAGCCGATATCCAGCACGCGCATGCCCGGCTTGAGCCCCAGTTTTTTACAGATCAGGTCCAGCTTGGCGAACTGCGCCTGCTCCAGGGTGGTGGCATCTTTCCAGTAGCCACAGGTGTAGGTCATGCGCGAGTCGAGCATGCGCGCGTAGAAGTCATTGCCGAGGTCGTAATGTGCTTCGCCGACTTGCCAGGCGCGTTTCTTGTTTTGCAGGTTCAGCCAGCGGGAGCTGAACGCGTGAAACAACAAGGTGGCCGGGTTGGCCTGGTCGATCACGCCGGAGCGCATGAGGCGGAAAAAAAACTCATCCAGCGCCTCGGCGTCCCAGCCGCCATCCATGTAGTCTTCGCCAAGGCCCAGATTGCCCTTGGCCAGGGCGAGATCAAATGTGGCACTGTGGTGCAGTTGCATATCGGCAGCCGATGGCCCGTTGACCTCGATCTGCGCCTGCGCCAGCAACTCCTTAACGAAGCGCGCTCCCTGAGACATCTCATCAGAACCGGAAAAAGAATGACGCGTTTTGTTAAGCACAGTTGCTCTCCAGAAATAGCGTTGCCTTTGATTCATACACTGCGAGAAATCTGGCCATGGAAGCGTCTGGCAAGGCCCTTAAGGCGTCATGGAAGCGCTGGCTGGGAACAGATGTAACAAATCTTATCCAGCCATTTTTTAAAGATATAATGAATTAATATTATGAAAACCATGCAAAATTGGAATGCAAGATGGACATCCGGGCGCTCCGTTATTTCGTAGAAGTCGTCGACCAGCAGAGCTTTACCAAAGCCGCTGTGAAGCTGCACCTGACCCAGCCAACAGTCAGCAAGATGGTGCAGCAATTGGAGTCGAGCCTTGGCCTGAAGCTGCTCGACCGCATGGGAAAACGCTTCACCCTGACGGACGCCGGGGAAATTGTGCTCAAGCGCGCCAAGGAAATGATCGCGCTGCACGATGAAATGACGGTAGAGCTGCAAGACTTGCAGCATGTCGGGCGCGGCGCCCTGCGCATGGGGCTTTCGCCCTCTACCCACCTCGCACTGGCGCCGATCTTTGCGGAGTATCACGCCCGTTACCCGAAGATCGAACTGAAACTGTTTGAAAGCGGCGGCAATATCACCATCCAGGATCTGCGCCAGGGCACGCTGGAGTTCGGCACCATCCTGGACTCGCCGCGCGTGGCGGACATCTGGTCCGAATTCGAATCCATGCCCTTGTTCGAATCGCCACTGTGCCTGCTCGCGCCCCATGACTCGCCCTGGCAAGGCCGCAGCTCGGTGGAGCTGAGCGAACTGCAAGCCTGCGAATTCATCTTTTACGATGACACCTTCACCCTGAACCAATTCGTACTTGATGCCTGTGCACAAGCCGGTTTTGAGCCGCGGATCAGTGGCCGCAGCAGCCAATGGGACTTTATTGCCTCCCTGGTACGACTGGGCGTGGGCATCACCCTGCTGCCCCGGGCATTCTGCGAAACCCTTGATGCGAGCCAGTTCAGCATCGCGGAAATACAGTCGCCGGCCCTGAACTGGCGACTGATGCTGGCGTGGCGGCGCCAGTGCAAATTGTCGTTTGCGGCGCAGGCGTGGTTGACGTTGGCGAAGGAGTTTCTGTGTGTGCCGCCGTCGGACCGCTAGCGCGATACGTTCTGTAAAACCTCGCCGCCGCGCGTCGCCATCACTCAACTACCCTTGAAAAACCGCAGGAAGCGGCCACTCATTTCAAGGAACCAGCATGTCCCTCGCCATCGTCCATAGTCGCGCCCAGATAGGCGTCGAAGCGCCCGCCGTCACCGTCGAGGTGCACATGGCCAACGGCTTGCCGTCGCTGACGCTGGTGGGCCTGCCGGAAACCGCCGTCAAGGAAAGCAAAGACCGCGTGCGCAGCGCCATTCTCAATTCTGCGCTGCAATACCCGTCCCGCCGCATCACCCTCAATCTCGCACCCGCCGACCTCCCCAAGGACGGCGGGCGTTTTGATTTGGCGATTGCCCTGGGGATTCTCGCCGCCAGCGTGCAGGTACCGGCGCTGACCCTCGACAACGTGGAATGCCTGGGCGAGCTGGCGCTGTCCGGTGAGGTGCGGCCGGTGAAAGGTGTGTTGCCGGCAGCCCTGGCGGCGCGCAAGGTCGGGCGCACCTTGATCGTGCCACGGGCCAATGCCGAGGAAGCCTGCCTGGCTTCGGGGTTGAAGGTGATTGCGGTGGATCATCTGCTGCAAGTGGTGGCGCACCTGAACGGTCACGTGCCGATCGAGCCCTTCGTCTCCAGCGGCCTGATGTACTTGAACAAACCCTACCCGGACCTGAGTGAAGTGCAGGGCCAACTGGCAGCCAAGCGTGCGCTGTTGATCGCTGCGGCGGGCGCCCACAACCTGTTGCTCAGCGGGCCACCGGGCACCGGTAAGACGTTGCTCGCCAGCCGTCTGCCGGGGTTGTTGCCGCCCTTGAGTGAACAGGAAGCGCTGGAGGTGGCGGCGATTCAATCGGTGGTCAGCCTGGCGCCGCTGAGCCATTGGCCACACCGGCCATTTCGCCAGCCGCATCATTCGGCATCCGGCCCGGCGCTGGTGGGCGGCGGCTCGAAACCGCAGCCGGGGGAAATCACCCTGGCCCATCACGGTGTGTTGTTTCTCGACGAGTTGCCGGAGTTTGATCGCAAAGTCCTGGAGGTGCTGCGTGAGCCGCTGGAGTCCGGGCATATCGTGATTTCCCGCGCTCGCGACCGGGTGCGTTTCCCGGCGCGCTTTCAGTTGGTGGCGGCGATGAACCCCTGCCCTTGCGGCTATGTGGGCGAGCCCAGTGGGCGCTGTCGCTGCACGCCGGAGCAGATTCAGCGCTATCGCAACAAACTCTCGGGGCCGCTGCTGGACCGGATCGACCTGCACGTGACCGTCGCCCGGGAAAGCACCGCGCTGAACCCGGGCATACAGTCCGGTGATGACACCGCCAGCGCCTCCGTCCTCGTCGCCGATGCCCGGGACCGCCAACAACGGCGCCAGGGCTGCGCCAATGCGTTTCTCGACCTGCCGGGGCTACGCCAGCACTGCAAACTGAAAAAGGCTGATGAAGGCTGGCTGGAAAGCGCCTGCGAACGGCTGACGCTGTCGTTGCGGGCGGCCCATCGCCTGCTCAAGGTCGCCCGCACCCTGGCCGACCTGGAACAAGTGGAAGCCATCGCACGCCATCATCTGGCGGAGGCCTTGCAGTACCGCCCTGCTAGCGCGTCCTAGGCAACGCCAGAAGCAGCCCCGCCACTTCCATCACCTCATCCATCACCGCTTCAGCTGACTCAACGGAGGGTTTGAGCAACAAGTCATCGGCATAGCCCATCGCTACGGCAAAGAGTTGTCGCGCAGCGCGCTTGGGCGACTCACAGCGGAACACTTTGGCCGCCACACCTTGCTCGATGATCTCGGCGAGCATGGCTTGCCATTGGGCGTTGATCACCAGGTAGGCCTGGGCCAATGGCTCGTCATGCATGGCTTCGTCCCAGGCATCCAGCCATAGCGCCCAACCGGCGTCTGCCGTGGAGGGCAGGCAGTCACGCAGGAAACCTTCGAGGGCTTCCAATGGTGGCAGATCCACCAGCGGCGCCCTCACCTCGTCCAGTTGCTCGTTGGCGAACCGCACGAACGCTTCGCGGCGCAGCTCTTTCCAGTCGCTGAAGTAGTGATAGACGTGGCTGCGGGACAGCCCGGCATGCTCCGCCAGGTCGCGGGTGGAAACATCGGCAAACCCTTTGCTGCGAAACAGCTCCAGGGCGGCGGCGATGATCTGGTCTTTACGGTCGATACGCGACATGAGGCTTTTCCTTCAGGCACCGGCAGATCGACGGCGCTTGCTTTTTGAGCGGTCGCTCAAGGATACTTGAGCAGTCGCTCAATAATAGCGTTTATCTCACTCTCGGTGCACCCCATGTCATCCGTAACACCCCAGATCCTGATCGAAGAAAGCAAAAAGATCGGGCAACAATCCGCCAGCCAAACCCTCAAGGCGATCGCCAAGGCCTATCCCGGCAAGTTGTTCTGCACCTTGTCGCTGGTGGCCCTGGAGAACGCATTGCTGCTGGCCTACCCACTGTTTGCGGGGTTCGCGGTGGACTCGATCATCCGCGGCGATGCCGGCAGCGCGCTGTTCTACGCCGCCGTGGTGCTGGCGTTCTGGGTGGTCGGGGCGGCGCGACGGGCGCTGGATACACGCACCTTCACCCGCATCTACGCGGACCTTGCGGTGCCGGTGATTCTCAACCAGCGCCTGCAAAACCACAGCACTTCCCGGGCGGCAGCGCGGGTGGTGCTGGCGCGGGACTTTGTCGACTTCTTCGAAAAACACGTGCCGATCATCGCGACGGCGCTGGTTTCCATCGTCGGTGCGGCAGTGATGCTGTTGGTGATCGAGCCGTGGATCGGCCTGGCGTGCCTGACCGCGCTGGTGCTGTGCACTACCTTGTTGCCACGTTTCGCCCGGCGCAATCAGGAACTGCATGAGCGCTTGAATGACCGCCTGGAAAAGGAAATCGGCCTGGTGGAAAAGGTCGGCGCACAGACCTTGCAGCGCCACTACCAGGTGCTGTCACGCCTGCGCATCTGGCTGTCGGACCGCGAGGCCGCAGCGTTCCTGTTTATCGGCACGCTGGCGGCGCTGTTGTTTGTGGTCGCCATCAGCCAGTTGGCGCTGTCGCCGGCGGTCAAGGCCGGCCATGTGTATGCGGTGATGACTTACCTGTGGACCTTTGTCAGCAGCCTGGATGAAGCGCCAGGGATGGTTGATCAACTGGCGCGACTCAAGGACATTGGCAAGCGTGTGGACCCGGGGCTGGGCGACCGATCCGACGTTTGAGGCGTCGAATCGGCCGTCATCGCGGGCAAGCCCGGCTCCCACAGTGGACCGCGTACTCCAGAACAACACGGTCAACTGTGGGAGCGGGCTTGCCCGCGATGAGGCCCGAACAGTCAATCAACGAAACCGGTCAACCTCATGCCGCAAGCCCGCCGCCAGGGTCTCCAGTTCCTTGGCGGTGATCGCAAGGTTGGACACCACTTCACGCTGCTCGCTGTTGGCCAGGGCGATGCTCTGCAAGTTGCTGCTCAGCAGGGTCGCCGTGCTGCTCTGCTCCTGGGTCGCCGTGGTAATGGCCGCAAACTGCTGGCCCGCCGAGCGGCTTTGCTCGTCGATCCGCGCCAGCGCAGAGGCGACGTCAGCGTTGCGAGCCAGGCCTTCCTGCATCAGCACGTTGCCTTGCTCCATGGTGCTGATGGCGTTGCCGGTTTCCTGCTGGATACTCTGGATCATCCCGGAAATCTCATCCGTGGCCTGACGAGTGCGCGATGCGAGGTTGCGCACTTCATCGGCCACCACCGCAAACCCACGCCCCTGCTCACCGGCCCGCGCCGCTTCGATGGCTGCGTTGAGCGCCAGCAGGTTGGTCTGTTCGGCAATCGCGGTAATCACGCCGACAATCCCGCCGATTTCCTGGGAGCGCTGGCCCAGGGTGTTGATCACCGTGGCCGTGCTGTTCAGCGCAGTGGCGATGTGTTCCAGGGACGACGACGCTTCTTGCATCGAGGTGCGGCCGATCCTGGTTTGCTGGGCATTGTCCTGGGCCAGGCGTTCGGTGTTGCCCATGTTGTCGGCAATATTCAGCGAGGTGGCGCTGAACTCTTCCACCGCGCCGGCCATGCTGGTGATCTCGCCGGACTGTTGCTCCATGCCTTCGTACGCACCGCCGGACAACCCCGACAGTGCCTGGGCGCGGCTGTTCACGTCTTCAGCCGCCTTGCGGATATGCGACACCATGGTCGACAGCGCTTCGCCCATCTGGTTGAAACTGCGGGCTAGTTGGCCGATTTCGTCATGGCTGGAAACGTTCAGCCGTGCGCTCAAATCACCGGCGCCCAGGGCTTCGGCCTGACGCACCAGGTCGCCCAATGGCTGCAACTTGCTGCGCAGCAACCAGACCGCCGCGCCCACCGCCAGCAGCATCGCGAGCAAGCTGCCGATCGCCAGGCGAATCCCCACCGACCAGGTCACCGCGCGAATTTCGGCTTTCGGCATGCTCGCCACCACCGACCACGGGCCGCCTTCAAACGGCACGGCAACGCTGTAGAAGTCTTCGTTTTTGTCGCTCCAGAAACGGCCTTTTCCAGGTTTGGCGGCCAGGTCGAGCATCACCGGAATCGACTGATCCAGCGCCTGCACGCCAGCGGGCGGTACCAGCCAGTGCTTCTGCTCGTCCAGCAGCGCCAGGGAACCGGTCTGGCCGATGCGGAAGCGCTTGAGGTTGTCGAACTGGGCGTTCTGCGCATCGGTGTAGTCGAAGCCGACAAACAGCACCGCAATCACTTTGCCGCTGGCATCACGCACCGGGCTGTACTGGGTCATGTAGGAGCGATCGAACAACACCGCACGGCCAACGTAGCCCTGCCCGCCCAGCAAGCGTTGGTAGGCCGGATGCTGGTGATCCAGCGCCGTACCGATGGCGCGGCTGCCATCCTGCTTGGTCAGGGAGGTGCTGACGCGGATAAAGTCCTCGCCGCTGCGTACGAACAAGGTCGCCACGCCGCCGGACATCTGCTTGAACTCATCGACTTCAGCGAAGTTGTTGTTGAGCACTTCCTCGCCCAGGTACAGGCCCGGCGTCTGCACGCCCGCCACCGTCACCGGTTGCTCAGGGCGCGTACTCAAGCCGGCGCTGAAGCGCTTTTCAAACAGCCCGCTCAAACGCTGGGTACTTTCGCGCAAGGTGCTGTGGAAGGTATTGAGTTGGTCGGCCAGCAAGCGGGCCTCGCTGGCCAGGTGCTCCTCGCGGGTGTCGAGGTTGGCGGAGTCCAGCGAACGCAACGCGAATACCGTGCTGCCGCTGATGACGACAGCCAGTATCACGGCGAGGGCAAGCCCCAGTTGAGAGGCAATCCGGGCGCGAGGTTGAGACATGAAGGCTCCTGGCCGAGGCCAGGATCATCCTGATCTCATAGCGCTGCTCGGCAAAATTCTAATAGGGGAAACGTTGCAGAACGGTAGTTCCAACAACCCTACTTCGGCGGGTAGGCTCAATACTTGAGCGAATCACAGGGGTATCGCGCAAACGATTGCTGGCCGGTGCGCAATCCACTCAGTCGAGGCGCTCGACCTGGGGCAATTCCATGGCCTGCACTTCGCCCTGGAGAAAGTCACCCAGCCGTCGCAAACGCTCGCCACCCGGCCGGGTCTTCGGCCACACCAGATAGTAATTTTCCCCACTGGCCACAGCGGTGGGCCATGGCAGACTCAGGCGGCCCTGGGCCACGTCTTCGGCCACCATCAGCAAGTCGCCCATGGACACGCCGTACCCTCGGGCGGCGGCGATCATGCCCAACTCCAAGGTGTCGAACACCTGCCCGCCCTTGAGCGAAACCTGGGATGACAGCCCCATGCGCTCCAGCCAGTTGCGCCAGTCACGCCGGTCCGGCGTCGGGTGCAGCAGCTCGGCAGAGGCCAGGCGTGCAACGTCCCAGGGTCCGTCGCTCAACAGGTTCGGCGCGCCCACCGGAATCAGCAACTCCGGAAACAGGTAGCTGGCTTCCCAGTCCGGCGGGAAATGCCCGTTGCTCAACAACACCGCGCAATCGAATGGTTCCTGGTTGAAATCCACCTCATCGACGCTCATCCAGGCGCTGGTCAGTTGCACTTCATTGCCCGGCTGCAGGTGCCGGAAGCGACTGAGGCGCGCCAGCAGCCAGCGCATGGTCAGGGTGGACGGCGCCTTCATGCGCAGGATGTCGTCCTCGGCATTCAAGGTATGGCAGGCGCGCTCCAGGGCCGCAAAGCCTTCACGCACGCCCGGCAGCAACAGGCGCGCCGCCTCTGTGAGTTGCAAGGTGCGGCCGCTGCGCTGGAACAGGCGGCAGGCGAAATGCTCTTCCAGGGTACGAATGTGCCGGCTCACCGCACTTTGGGTAATCGACAACTCTTCCGCCGCCCGGGTGAACGAGTTGTAGCGGGACGCAGCTTCAAACGCGCGCAAGGCGTAAAGAGGAGGAAGACGACGAGACATGGCGAAAACTCCGACGGCGCAATATCGAAACCCTACCAGAATCATTCAGGCATGAGTTTTAATCATGCGAACCATCGGATTTATCCCTTTGTGCAATGCGCTGTGGGCGCCGAGAATCAACCCTTCCACCCTTCCCTGACTTTTTGAGCGTGATGATCATGCAGCATCCGGCACGTACCGAACTCTGGGCCATTCTGCGGCTGTCAGGGCCGCTGATTGCCTCACAGTTGGCCCACATGCTGATGGTGCTGACCGACACCCTGATGATGGCCCGCCTGAGCCCCGAGGCCCTGGCCGGCGGAGGCCTGGGTGCGGCGAGCTATTCGTTCGTGTCGATTTTCTGCATCGGCGTGATCGCTGCCGTGGGCACGCTGGTCGCGATCCGCCAGGGCGCCGGCGACATCGAAGGCGCCACCCGCCTGACCCAGGCCGGGCTGTGGCTGGCCTGGTTGATGGCGCTGGTGGCTGGTTTGCTGCTGTGGAACCTCAAGCCAGTGCTGCTGATGTTCGGCCAGACCGAAACCAACGTCGCGTCCGCCGGCCAGTTCCTGACCATCCTGCCGTTCGCCCTGCCCGGCTACCTGACGTTCATGGCGCTACGCGGCTTCACCAGCGCTATCGGCAAGGCCACGCCGGTGATGGTGATCAGCCTGTGCGGCACGGTGATCAACTACCTGCTCAACCACGCGTTGATCGAAGGCATGTTCGGCCTGCCGAAACTCGGGCTGGTGGGCATTGGCCTGGTCACCGCCATCGTTGCCAACTGCATGGCCCTGGCGCTGATCTGGTACATCAAATACAACCGTGCGTACGACGCCTACCCGCTGCGCAAGGGCCTGCTGCGGCCCAACCTGCATTACCTGAGGGAACTGTGGCGCCTGGGCCTGCCGATTGGTGGCACCTATGCGGTGGAAGTCGGGCTGTTTGCGTTCGCCGCGCTGTGCATGGGCACCATGGGCAGTACGCAATTGGCTGCGCACCAGATCGCCCTGCAGATCGTGTCGGTGGCGTTCATGGTGCCGGCGGGCATGTCGTACGCGATCACCATGCGTATCGGCCAGCATTATGGTGCCGGGCAGTTGCTGGAAGCGCGGCTGGCCGGGCGAGTTGGCATAGGCTTTGGCGCGGTGGTGATGCTGGGCTTTGCAGCGGTGCTGTGGTTGTTCTCGCACCCACTGATCAGCCTGTTCCTCGACCAGCATGACCCGGCGTTTCGCGACGTGATCAACCTCGCCGTCAGCCTGCTGGCGGTGGCCGCATGGTTTGAGCTGTTCGACGGCGTGCAGACCATCGCCATGGGCTGCATTCGCGGGCTCAAGGATGCCAAGACCACCTTCCTGGTCGGGCTGGGCTGCTACTGGCTGATCGGCGCACCGGCCGCATGGTTGATGGCGTTCAATCTCGGCTGGGGGCCGACGGGCGTTTGGTGGGGCCTGGCCCTGGGCCTGGCGTGCGCGGCAGTCAGCCTGACCTGGGCGTTTGAACGGAAGATGAAGCGGATGATTCGCCAGGAGCCTGAAACCCACCAAGGATTTCAAGCCGCGCAGCCGGAGTAACGGCTGTACTCGGTCAAATGTGGGAGCGGGCTTGCTCGCGAATGCGGTGGGTCAGCCATGAATTGGTTGGCTGAAATACCGCATTCGCGAGCAAGCCCGCTCCCACATTTTTGATCGGGTTCACAACATCAGATCACGCCGCCCACCAGTTCCTGGCTGTCACCAAACGTCAGGTAGTCCACCAGTTCCGCCAACGGCAACGGCTTGCTGATCAGGTAACCCTGGGCCTGATCGCAGCCGAACAACCGCAGCAACGCCAGTTGCTCGGCGGTTTCCACGCCCTCGGCGACCACTTCCAGGTTCAGGTTATGAGCCAGGTTGATCATGGCGTGCACCAGCTTGCGATTCTCTTCGCGCTCTTCCATGCCGCCGACAAAGCTCTTGTCGATCTTCAGCAAGGCAATCGGCAGGCTGTTGAGGTGCACGAACGACGAAAAGCCGGTGCCAAAGTCATCCAGGGAAAAGCGCACACCCAGGCGGCCCAGCGCATCCATGGTCTGCTTGACCAGGTCGCTGCGGCGCATCACGGCGGTTTCCGTCAGCTCAAATTCCAGCCACTGGGCTTCCACGCCGCGCTCGGCAATCAGCCGGCTGAGGGTGCTGAGCAGTTGGCTGTCCTGAAACTGGCGGAACGACAGGTTGACCGCCATGTGCAACGGCGCAATCCCGCGTTCGCGCAGGTCCTGCATGTCGCGCAGGGCCCGGGAAATCACCCAGTAGCCCAGCGGCACGATCAAGCCGCTCTGCTCGGCCAGCGGCACAAACTCGCTCGGCGGCAACAGGCCGCGCTCACCGTGGCGCCAGCGCACCAGCGCTTCCAGGCCGACGATATGCCCATCGTCGAGGTCCAGGCGGGGCTGGTAATGCAGTTCCAGTTCGTCACGGCGCAACGCCCGGCGCAGTTCGCTCTCAAGGTCGGCGAGGCTGCGGGCATTGCGGTTGATGCGTTCGTTGAAGATATGAAAGGTGCAGCCCTGGGTGCTTTTGGCTTGCTGCATGGCGATGTGGGCGTGCCACATCAACGGGTCGGCGCCAGCCTTGGCGCGGGCATGGGCCACGCCGAGGCTGCAACCGATCAGCAGGCTTTCGCCATCGACCCAATAGGGTTCGGCCATGGCTTCGACGATGCGCTCGGCCATCCATTCGGCGCGCTGGGGCGCACGGCGGGTATCGATCAGCAGGGCAAATTCGTCGCTGCCCAGGCGCGCCAGTTGATCGCCGGCCTCCAGCTGGCTCTTGAGCCGCGAGACCACTTGCAGGATCAGCCGGTCGCCGGCCTGGTGGCCGAGGGCGTCGTTGGCGTGACGGAAGTTGTCCAGGTCGAGGTGGCCGAGGGCAACGCCACGGCCTTCGTTTTCCGCCAGGCGGGCGGTCAGCAGGGTCTGGAAGCCCTGGCGGTTGGCGATACCGGTCAGCGGGTCCTGTTCGGCCAGGCGTTGCAGGGTGTTTTCCAGTACACCGCGCTCGCGCACATGCCGCAGGCAACGGCGCAATGTATCGACATCCAATGCATTCAGGATCAGCCAGTCGCTGACGCCGAGGGGCGAAACCAGGGGTTCCTCTTCCAACAGCAATACCGTTGGCAAGCTGCAGCGACCGGGGCCGGGCTGAAGGTTGGCCGTGGTCAATAGCACCGCGCTGTGATCGTCGTCGAACAGGTTGCTCACAGACTCCCAGTTTGGCGCGCTGATCAGCACAGCTCCGTCGCCCATCGGCGCCAGGCACTCGCGCAATAACGCTGCCCACGCTGGCTCATCGGCCAGTAGCAGCAAACGCAAGGGTTCGACAGGCGTAGACAAGCTAGCTCCCTAGACTCTGCAAAATTTCGTTGGCGGCGGGCATTATGACGTGCGCCCCGATAATGACCAATGATATGGGTTATCAAATGCGCACTGTGCAGCTCTAGACCGAACAATAGTCCTAAATACCCTGCACATCCTGCGGCAAAGTAACAAAACCGGCAAATTTAGATCGAGTGGTACGTCACACTGTCGTTCAGAGGCAGCAGAATCTTGCCAGCCTGTTAAAATGCCCGCCCTTTTGATCAATGACCTCCTGAATTTCGTATGTCCCGACTCAATCCCCGGCAGCAAGAAGCCGTGAACTACGTCGGCGGCCCTCTATTGGTGCTCGCCGGTGCCGGTTCCGGCAAGACCAGCGTGATCACCCGCAAGATCGCGCACCTGATCCAGAGCTGCGGCATCCGCGCCCAGTACATCGTCGCCATGACCTTTACCAACAAGGCGGCGCGGGAAATGAAAGAGCGCGTCGGCACCCTGCTCAAGGGTGGCGAAGGCCGTGGCCTCACCGTGTGTACCTTCCACAACCTGGGGCTGAACATCATCCGCAAGGAGCACGTGCGGTTGGGCTACAAGCCGGGCTTCTCGATCTTTGACGAGACAGACGTCAAGGCGCTGATGACCGACATCATGCAGAAGGAATACGCGGGCGACGACGGCGTCGACGAGATCAAGAACATGATCGGCTCGTGGAAAAACGACCTGATCCTGCCCGCCGAAGCCCTGGAAGCTGCGCGCAACCCCAAGGAGCAGACTGCCGCCATTGTCTACACCCACTACCAGCGCACGCTCAAGGCGTTCAACGCGGTGGACTTCGACGACCTGATCCTGCTGCCGGTGAAGCTGTTCCAGGAACATGCCGACATCCTCGAAAAGTGGCAGAACAAAGTCCGCTACCTGCTGGTGGACGAATACCAGGACACCAACGCCAGCCAATACCTGCTGGTGAAGCTGCTGATCGGCAAGCGCAACCAGTTCACCGTGGTGGGCGATGACGACCAGTCGATCTACGCCTGGCGCGGCGCCCGCCCGGAAAACCTGATGCTGCTCAAGGACGACTACCCGTCCCTGAAAGTGGTGATGCTGGAGCAGAACTACCGCTCCACCAGCCGCATCCTGCGTTGCGCCAACGTGCTGATCTCCAACAACCCCCACGAGTTTGAAAAGCAACTGTGGAGCGAGATGGGCCACGGCGACGAGATCCGCGTGATCCGCTGCCGCAACGAAGACGCCGAAGCCGAGCGCGTGGCCGTCGAACTGCTCACGCTGCACCTGCGCACCGACCGGCCCTACAGCGATTTCGCGATCCTGTACCGCGGCAACTACCAGGCCAAGCTGATCGAGCTGAAGCTGCAGCACCACCAGATTCCTTATCGCCTGTCGGGCGGCAACAGCTTTTTCGGACGCCAGGAAGTGAAAGACCTGATGGCCTACTTCCGGCTGATCGTGAACCCGGACGACGACAACGCCTTCCTGCGGGTGATCAACGTCCCACGCCGGGAAATCGGTTCGACTACCCTGGAAAAGCTCGGCAACTACGCCACCGAACGCAAGATCTCGATGTACGCCGCCACCGACGAAATCGGCCTGGGCGAGCACCTCGACACTCGTTTCACCGACCGCCTGGCGCGCTTCAAGCGCTTCATGGACAAGGTGCGCGAGCAGTGCGCCGGCGAAGACCCGATCAGCGCCCTGCGCAGCATGGTCATGGACATCGACTACGAGAACTGGCTGCGCACCAACAGCTCCAGCGACAAGGCTGCCGATTACCGCATGGGCAACGTGTGGTTCCTGATCGAGGCGTTGAAAAATACCCTGGAGAAGGACGAAGAAGGCGAGATGACCGTCGAGGACGCCATCGGCAAGCTTGTGCTGCGGGACATGCTTGAACGCCAGCAGGAAGAGGAAGACGGCGCCGAAGGCGTGCAGATGATGACCTTGCATGCGTCCAAGGGCCTGGAATTCCCCTACGTGTTCATCATGGGCATGGAAGAGGAAATCCTCCCGCACCGCTCCAGCATCGAAGCCGACACCATCGAGGAAGAACGGCGCCTGGCCTACGTGGGCATTACCCGCGCGCGTCAGACATTGGCCTTCACCTTTGCCGCCAAGCGCAAGCAGTACGGCGAGATCATCGATTGTGCCCCCAGCCGGTTCCTCGACGAACTGCCGCCGGACGACCTGGCCTGGGAAGGCAACGACGACACACCGACCGAAGTCAAAGCCGTTCGCGGCAACACCGCCCTGGCGGATATACGCGCGATGTTAAAGCGCTAGAATCGACTACTTTTTAATCTACTTTCGGCGCGTGTTGCGCCAACAGAGGAAGCTTTCGTGGAAGCACTGCACAAGAAAATTCGCGAAGAAGGCATCGTGCTTTCCGATCAGGTACTCAAGGTCGACGCCTTTCTGAACCACCAGATCGACCCGGCGCTGATGAAACTGATCGGTGACGAGTTTGCTGCGTTGTTCAAGGATTCGGGGATCACCAAGATCGTCACCATCGAAGCCTCGGGCATTGCACCGGCGATCATGACCGGCCTGAACCTCGGCGTGCCGGTGATTTTCGCCCGCAAGCAACAGTCCCTGACCCTGACCGAAAACCTGCTGTCGGCGACGGTGTATTCCTTCACCAAGAAAACCGAAAGCACCGTGGCGATTTCCCCGCGCCACCTGACCAGCAGCGACCGCGTGCTGATCATCGATGACTTCCTGGCCAACGGTAAGGCGTCCCAGGCGCTGATCTCGATCATCAAACAGGCCGGCGCGACCGTTGCAGGTTTGGGGATTGTGATCGAGAAGTCGTTCCAGGGCGGCCGTGCGGAGCTGGATGCCCAGGGTTACCGGGTTGAGTCGCTGGCGCGGGTGCAGTCGTTGGCGGGTGGGGTTGTGACCTTTATCGAGTAATCGGTGCGGGCACGGTTAAACATGTGGGAGCGGGCTTGCTCGCGAAAGCGGTGTGTCAGTCACCGGATAGGTCGACTGATCCACCGCTTTCGCGAGCAAGCCCGCTCCCACATTTGATCTCCTGTGTTTTCTAGTGCGCGGTAGCTTGTAGGCCCGCTAGCAACAGGCGCTGATACAAGTCCTCCTTCAACCCCTCCGGCTTATCCAGTCGCATCCGTACCAAATGCTCGGGAAACGCTTCCGGCTCCGGTGCATCCAGCGCTGCCTTGCCCAGCTCCAGAATCTCCGTCAGCTTGAATTTGCTCTTGAGCCAGTTCAACGCCCGCAACAAATCCCGCTCTTCATCCGTGAAGTCACTGCCCAGCGGATACTCCGGGAACAGCCGTGGATGCCGCGCCTGAATCCCCTGCAGACGCTCCGGCGTGTTGTCGGCAAACCGCGGATCCAGCTGGAAATCCTTCGGCAACTTCCCGGCCTTTTGCGCCTGCTCGATCAAATCTTCCTGGAACCGTGAGTCGGTGATATTCAGCAGCGCCTCGATCACCCTGGCATCAGTCTGCCCGCGTAAATCCGCGATGCCGTATTCGGTGATGACGATGTCTCGCAGGTGCCGGGGAATCGTGCAGTGCCCGTATTCCCAGACGATATTGGAACTGACCTCGCCGCCCGATTCGCGCCAGCTGCGCAGGATCAGGATCGAGCGCGCGCCTTCCAGCGCATGGCCCTGGGCGACAAAGTTGTATTGCCCGCCAACACCGCTGAGCACGCGGCCGTCTTCCAACTGGTCGGCCACGCCCGCGCCCAACAGGGTCACGGTAAACGCGCTGTTGATGAAGCGCGCATCCAGGCGCTGCAAACGCTTGAGTTCTTCCTGGCCGTACAGCTCGTTGATGTAGCTGATGCGGGTCATGTTGAATTCCAGGCGCTTGCTCTGTGGCAAGTCCCGCAAACGCTCGTAAAAGCTACGAGGCCCGAGGAAGAAGCCGCCATGCACCGAGATGCCGTCGGTCTGTGCCGCTTCGTCCAGGGTGCCGGCGTTGGCCCGCTCCTGGGTCGCGACGTCCGGGTATACCTTGCGCCGCACAATCCCGGCATCGGCCAGCACCAGCAGGCCATTGACGAACATTTCGCTGCAACCGTACAGCCCACGGGCAAACGGCGCGACTCCGCCTTCGTGGCTGATCAGCGGTGCCCATTGGTACACATCCAGGTCGGTGAGCAACAGGCGATACGCCTCGTTATCGGCCTGGCGCGCCAGCAAGGCCGCAGTCAGTGCATCGCCCATGGAGCCGATGCCGATCTGCAAGGTACCGCCGTCGCGCACCAGGGTGCTGGCGTGCAAACCGATAAAGTGATCCTGGAAACCCACCGGCATGTTCGGGGTGGAGAACAGCGTGGTGCTGTCCTTCTCGTCGATCAGGAAGTCGAACTCATCCATGCCCAGCTCGGCGTCGCCGGGCATGTAGGGCAAATCACTGTGAACCTGGCCCACCACCAGGATGGTTTCACCGGCCTCGCGGCGCTTGGCGATCATCGGCAACAGGTCGAGGGTGATGTCGGGGTTGCAGCTCAGGCTCAGGCGATCCGGATGTTCGGCGCTGCTGGCCACCAATTGCGCGACGAGGTTCAGGCCGGCGGCATTGATATCACGGGCAGCGTGGCTGTAGTTGCTGCTGACGTAATCCTGCTGCGCCGAAAGGCTGTGAAGCAAACTGCCGGGCTGCATGAAGAACTGCTGCACGTGAATGTTCGACGGCAGGCTGTCCTTGCGCAGTGCGGCGAGGAAGTCCAGCTCGGGATAGTCACCGAAGACCCGTTCGATAAAGGGCTCGAGAAAGCGCTTCTGCAAACCATCGCCCAAGGTAGGGCGACCCAGGGCCAGGGCTGTGTAGATGGTCAGCGCCCGGTCCGGCAACTTGGCGATACGCCGGTACAGCGCGTTGACGAACAGGTTGGGTTTGCCCAGGCCCAGGGGCATGCCCATGTGAATATGCGCCGGCAGCCGTGCCAGTACGTCGTCGACTGCTTGCTCGATTGAACACAACTGCACCATCCGACTTCTCCCGAACATTCCATGAATTGGGGTTGGACCGAGCTTGCCGGGTCTTTGCTGCAAAGAACAGCCTCAAAAGGCAAATCGCGGGCACAAAAAAGCCGCTGGTCAGCGGCTCTTTTGGCGAAGATCGGTTTATTTCAGACCCGACATCTTCTCGATCGCGCCTTTAAGCTCGGCATCCGAGCAATCGGCGCAGGTGCCTTTTGGCGGCATGGCGTTCAGACCGGTAATGGCCTTGGCCAGCAGGCCATCGAGGCCACCCTGATGGTCCGCGCGGTCTTTCCAGGCGGCGGTGTCACCGATTTTCGGTGCGCCCAACAGGCCGGTACCGTGGCAAGCGTTGCAGTGCTTGGCGATTACGTCATCCGGCGATTTCGCACCGCCGCCGCCGCCCGCAGCCACTGCCACTTCCATCCCCTTGCACTCTTGCCCCTGGACGCACACCTGGCCTACAGGCTCCAGGCGCTTGGCAATTTCATCATTGGTCGCAGCTTGAGCGCTGACAGCCCATAGGGCCAGTACGGTTGCTGGTGCAGCCAGCATTTTCATAATTAGGTTCACGCGTTCACCCTCAATGGTGGCTATTCACGCCTGCGGCCACGGTTTCGCAGGCGGCGAAAGTATAACGGTTAGCCCGCCCCGCCGAAACAACCCTATTAACCAAGGGGAGATTCAGCAAGACAGAATGCTGCTACGGGCGTCTCTGCGACATAGGCAGGACGCCTCTTTTCTTAAAAGTTCGCGGGTGTGGCTGCGCTGATTAGTCGCGCCGGCACTTCGAACGGATTGCGAAAACGGTGCGGCTTGGTGCTTTCAAAGTAGTAGCTATCGCCGGCTTCGAGCACAAAAGTTTCAAGGCCGACCACCAGCTCCAGGCGACCTTCCACCAGGATCCCGGTTTCCTCGCCCTCGTGGGTGAGCATCTCTTCGCCGGTATCAGCACCTGGCGGGTAGATCTCGTTTAGGAACGCAATCGCCCGGCTCGGGTGCGCGCGGCCCACCAGTTTCATGGTGACGGCGCCGTCGGAGATATCGATCAGCTCATTGGCTTTATAGACGATCTGGGTCGGTTTTTCCTGGAGGATCTCCTCGGAAAAGAACTCCACCATCGACATGGGAATGCCGCCCAGCACCTTGCGCAAGGAGCTGATGGAGGGGCTGACACTGTTTTTTTCGATCATCGAAATGGTGCTGTTGGTGACGCCCGCGCGCTTGGCTAGCTCACGCTGGGAAAGACCTTTCAGTTTACGGATGGATTGCAGTCGTTCGCCGACGTCCAATGCAGGAGCCTCCTAGGATTCAGGCGTTGTTGTAATTGAGCGTTATCATGGCGACAGCGTTCAGTATTTACAACACTTTGGCCTAAATCCCGGGATCTGCCATTCGTGGGTGCCGCTCAAGCGCCGGAATAGAGCCGTGGCACTCGGCGCAGGTTGCAGAAGATCTGGTACGGAATGGTGTCGGCGGCGGTGGCAACGTCACTGGCGAGGATGTTTTTGCCCCACAATTCGACGGTGGAACCGAGCCCGGCCTGGGGCACGTCGGTCAGGTCGACACACAGCATGTCCATCGACACACGGCCCAGCAACTGGCTGCGCTGGCCGGCCACCAGCACCGGGGTGCCGGTGGGTGCGTGGCGCGGGTAGCCGTCGGCGTAGCCCATGGCAACTACCCCGATGCGCATCGGTTTCGGGGTAATGAACCTGGCGCCGTAGCCCACAGGTTCGCCGGCCGGCAGTTCACGTACGCAGATGACTTTCGATTCGAGGGTCATCACCGGCTGCAAACGCGCGGCGATGGCCTGGCCTTCGCCAAACGGCGTGGCGCCGTAGAGCATGATGCCCGGGCGTACCCAGTCACTGGAAACGTTCGGCCAGCCCAGCACCGATGGCGAATTGCGCAGGCTGACCTGGGCCGACAAGCCCTGGCGCGCCGCTTCAAACACCGCCACTTGCTCTTCGCTGCTGGTACTGTCCAGCTCATCGGCACGGGCGAAGTGGCTCATCAGCACGATCTTCGCGACTTTGCCGCTGGCCAGCAGGCGCTGGTAAGCGTCGTGATAATCCTTGGGATGCAGGCCGACGCGGTGCATGCCCGAATCAAGCTTGAGCCAGACGGTCAGCGGCTTGCTGAGTTGCGCCTGTTCAATCGCGTCCAGCTGCCACAGCGAATGCACCACGCACCAGAAATCATGCTCGATGATCAGCGGCAGCTCGTCGGCTTCGAAAAAACCTTCGAGCAACAGCACCGGCCCGCGAATCCCGGCGGCCCGCAGCTCCAGCGCTTCCTCGATGCAGGCCACGGCAAACCCGTCCGCCTCGGCTTCCAGCGCCTGGGCAACACGCACGGCACCGTGGCCGTAGGCATCGGCCTTGATCACGGCGAGGGCCTTGGCCCCACCCGTGACTTCACGGGCCAGTTGGTAGTTATGGCGCAGGGCTTGGAGGTCGATCAGGGCACGGGCAGGACGCATGGCGGCAGGCTTCTAGGCGGCGGTGGGAAGAAAAAACCGGTACCCGCTGACAACGCAGGCACCGGGAGAGGATTTTTTGCTTACGGCAGAGCGGCCACAACCGACAGCTCCACCAGGATTTCCGGTTCGCAGAGTTTCGCTTCAACCGTGGCACGGGCCGGCGCGACGCCTTTTGGCAGCCACTTGTCCCATACCGCGTTCATCCCGGCGAAATCGGCGTCGATGTCTTTCAGGTAGATGGTCACCGACAGCAGCTTGGTCTTGTCGGTACCGGCCAGGTCCAGCAAACGCTCGATATTGACGAGTGTTTCGCGGGTCTGCTGTTCAATCCCGGCACTCATGTCGTCGCCGACCTGCCCTGCCAGATACACGGTACCGCTGTGAACAACGATCTGGCTCATGCGCTCATTGGTGAGCTGGCGCTGGATTGACATGTTTTGCAGACTCCTGGTGGTTGCCATAACGGGAAATATCGAGGCCTTCGGCACTGATCTGCGGAGTTTTCTTCGCCATCAAATCGGCCAGCAAACGACCAGAGCCACAAGCCATGGTCCAACCGAGGGTGCCGTGGCCGGTGTTCAGGAACAGGTTTTTGAACGGGGTAGCACCGACAATCGGCGTGCCGTCTGGCGTGGTCGGGCGCAGGCCGGTCCAGAAACTGGCCTGGCTCAAATCACCGCCCTGAGGATAAAGGTCGTTGACGATCATCTCCAGGGTTTCCCGCCGACGCGGGTTCAGCGACAGGTCAAAACCGGCTATCTCAGCCATGCCACCGACGCGAATACGGTTGTCGAAACGGGTGATCGCGACCTTGTAGGTCTCATCGAGAATGGTCGAGGTCGGGGCCATCGCCGGGTTGGTGATCGGCACGGTCATCGAGTAACCCTTGAGCGGGTACACCGGCGCCTTGATTCCCAGCGGCTTGAGCAATTTCGGCGAGTAGCTGCCGAGGGCCAGCACGTAGCGGTCGGCAGTTTCCAGCTTGCCGTCGATCCACACGCCGTTGATCCGGTCACCGGCGTAGTCCAGGCGCTGGATATCTTGCTCGAAGCGGAATTCGACACCCAGTTGCTTGCACATGTCGGCAAGGCGGGTGGTAAACATCTGACAGTCGCCGGTTTGGTCGTTCGGCAGGCGCAGGGCACCGGCAAGAATATCGGTGACGCTCGCCAGGGCCGGCTCGACGCGGGCAATCCCGGCGCGGTCCAGCAGCTCGTAAGGCACACCGGACTCTTTCAATACCGCGATGTCCTTGGCAGCACCGTCCAGCTGAGCCTGCGTACGGAACAGTTGGGTAGTCCCCAAAGTGCGCCCTTCGTAGGCGATGCCGGTCTCGGCACGCAGCTCGTCGATGCAATCGCGGCTGTATTCGGACAGCCGCACCATACGCTCCTTGTTCACCGCATAACGGCTGGCGGTGCAGTTGCGCAGCATCTGCGCCATCCACAGGTACTGGTCGATATCGGCGGTGGCCTTGATCGCCAGGGGCGCGTGGCGCTCCAGCAGCCACTTGATGGCCTTGAGCGGCACACCCGGCGCAGCCCATGGCGAGGCGTAGCCTGGCGAGATCTGCCCGGCGTTGGCGAAACTGGTCTCCATGGCCACAGCCGGCTGACGGTCGACCACGACCACTTCAAAACCAGCTCGTGCCAAATAGTAGGCACTGGCCACGCCAATGACACCGCTACCCAAGACCAGAACGCGCATTTTTATTCCCTCATCACGGCTTGACCGCTGACGTTTGTTGTTCAGCACAAAGATGTGGGCAGTATAAAAAGCAATCACCAGTGCATTTCACTATATAACTGCCTATATTTGGCGACAATTCTCGGCAAAAACCCTTTTCACGGAGGAGCATCCCCTATGCGGACCAACACTCAGACCAAGCGGGAGCTGGACAAGATCGACCGCAACATCCTGCGCATCCTGCAGGCCGACGGGCGAATTTCGTTTACGGAGCTGGGGGAAAAGGTCGGGCTATCGACCACGCCCTGCACCGAGCGGGTCCGGCGCCTGGAGCGCGAAGGGATCATCATGGGCTACAACGCCCGGCTCAACCCGCAGCATTTGAAGGGCAGCCTGCTGGTGTTTGTCGAGATCAGCCTCGACTACAAGTCCGGCGACACCTTTGAAGAATTCCGACGCGCCGTGCTGAAACTGCCCCACGTGCTGGAGTGCCACCTGGTGTCGGGGGATTTCGACTATCTGGTGAAGGCGCGCATTTCGGAGATGGCGTCGTACCGCAAATTGCTCGGCGATATCCTGCTCAAGCTGCCCCACGTACGGGAGTCCAAGAGCTATATCGTGATGGAAGAGGTGAAAGAGAGCCTGAACCTGCCGATCCCGGATTAAGACAGCACCACAGGCCAATGTGGGAGCGGGGACATCCGCTAGACCAATACCTGACGCGTCGACGCCATGTACGCATGAATCTGCTTTTCCACCCGTGGGTGGATCAACTCCACCGGGCGGCGGTCGTTGGGGCATGGCAAGGTTGGCGTGGTGCCGAACAAGCGGCAAATCAGCGGGCGCTCGTCGTACACGGTGCAGCCATTGGGGCCAAGGTGCACGCAGTTGAGCTCGTCCATCGCCGCTTCCTGCTCGGCAGCGGTCTTGCGCGGCAGGCGCGACATTTCCTCGGTGGACGTGGTCACCGGCCCACAGCAGTCGTGGCAACCCGGGACACACTCGAACGAGGGAATCTGCCGGCGCAGCGCGTTGACTTTCTGACTGTTGCAACTCATCGACACAGGGACCGAACGGCGAATAGGCGTGGATTCTGCCCTAAAAGCCCCCGGTGAGACAGCTTCGCCCGACCGCTGTATCCTGCGTCAAATTTTCCAAACAGGGATGCTCCCCATGACCGCCAGCGCCCGGCACGCCAATTCCTACTACGCCGCCAGCAGTTTCCCGCAGCCTGATTATCCGGTGCTGACAGGTGAAATCGTGGCCGATGTGTGCGTGGTCGGCGGCGGCTTTTCGGGGCTCAACACCGCTCTGGAACTGGCTGAACGGGGTTTCAGCGTGGTCCTGCTGGAAGCCCGCAAGATTGCCTGGGGCGCCAGCGGGCGCAATGGCGGGCAACTGATTCGTGGCGTCGGTCATGGCCTGGATCAGTTCACCAACGTCATCGGTACCGAGGGCGTGCGCCAGATGAAATTGATGGGCCTGGAAGCCGTGGAAATCGTGCGCCAGCGGGTCGAACGTTCGCAGATCGCCTGCGACCTGACCTGGGGCTACTGCGACCTGGCCAACAAACCCCGCGACCTGGAACACCTGGCCGCCGACGCCGAAGAGCTGCAAGGCCTTGGCTATCGCCATGAAGTGCGCCTGCTGCAAGCCAGCGAGATGCGCAGTGTGATCGGCTCCAACCGCTATGTTGGCGGCATGATCGACATGGGCTCCGGCCACCTGCACCCGCTGAACCTGGCCCTCGGCGAGGCAGCCGCTGCACAGCAGTTGGGCGTCCAGTTGTTCGAGCATTCCGAGGCGGTGCGGATCGATTACGGCCCGGAGGTCAACGTACACACCGCCCAGGGCAATGTGCGCGCCAAGACCCTGGTGCTGGGCTGCAATGCTTATTTGAACGGCCTCAACCCGCATCTGAGCGGCAAGGTGCTGCCCGCCGGCAGCTACATCATCGCCACCGAGCCCTTGAGCGAAGCCCAGGCAGCCGAGTTGCTGCCGCAAAACATGGCGGTGTGTGACCAGCGGGTGACGGTGGATTACTTCCGGCTGTCAGCCGACCGACGCTTGCTGTTCGGCGGTGCCTGCCATTACTCCGGACGGGATCCGAAGGACATCGGTGCCTATATGCGTCCGAAAATGCTGCAGGTGTTCCCACAACTGGCCAACGTGAAAATCGACTACCAGTGGGGTGGGATGATCGGCATTGGCGCCAACCGCCTGCCGCAGATTGGCCGGCTGGCCGACCAGCCCAATGTGTATTTCGCCCAGGCCTATGCCGGCCATGGCCTCAACGCCACCCACCTGGCAGGCAAACTGTTGGGCGAAGCCATCAGCGGCCAGCAAAGCGGGCGCTTTGATCTGTTTGCCAAGGTGCCGCACATCACTTTCCCGGGCGGCAAGCATTTGCGCTCGCCGCTGCTGGCGCTGGGAATGCTCTGGCACCGATTGAAAGAACTGGTCTGAATCAGCCGCGCCAGAAGGACTTCAAGCCTTCCCGGCGCGCCTGCTCGGCACTCAAGCCTACGTCTCGCAGTTGCTCGGGGGTCAGCTCCAGCAAGGTTTTGCGCGTATGCATGCGGTGCCAGAACAACGCCCATGAACTGAGTGTGGGGGCCTTGGTACGCGCCGCCATGCGCCGCTCCTGCCCGGCTTCCAGTTCCTGACTGTGTAACGCCAACCGCACATCGCTCATACCGCTCATTTTCCTGCCCCTCATTAACGTGTTGCCATGAGTACGTAGGATGAGCCGGCGCGTAAAACCATGACAGATTCAACCACCCTGTATTAAATCCATACAGATACTGCCTATCGGCCGCTGAATCCTGTATTTTCGGCCTATCTGTACTGGTAACCGGGAAGCACCGCCATGACCCTATACGTCAACCTCGCCGAACTGTTGGGCACGCGCATCGAGCAGGGCTTCTATCGCCCGGGCGACAGATTGCCGTCAGTTCGGGCCTTGAGTGTGGAGCATGGGGTCAGCCTGAGCACCGTGCAGCAGGCCTACCGCGTACTGGAAGACAACGGCCTGGCGATGCCCAAACCCAAATCCGGCTACTTCGTACCGGTGGGCCGCGACTTGCCGGCATTGCCCGCCGTAGGCCGCCCGGCCCAGCGCCCGGTGGAAATTTCCCAGTGGGACCAAGTGCTGGAGCTGATCCGCGCGGTGCCACGCAAAGACGCCATACAGTTGGGCCGGGGCATGCCGGATGTATTGTCGCCGACCATGAAACCCCTGCTACGCAGCCTCGCCCGGATCAGTCGGCGCCAGGACATGCCGGGGCTGTATTACGACACTATCCACGGCAACCTGGACCTGCGTGAACAGATTGCCCGCCTGATGCTCGATTCAGGCTGCCAACTGACGCCCCAGGACCTGGTGATCACCACCGGCTGCCACGAGGCCCTGTCCGCCAGCATCCACGCCATTTGCGAGCCCGGCGACATCGTTGCCGTCGACTCGCCAAGCTTCCACGGCGCCATGCAAACCCTGAAGGGCCTGGGCATGAAAGCCCTGGAAATCCCCACCGACCCACTCACCGGTATCAGCCTGGAAGCGCTGGAACTGGCACTGGAACAATGGCCGATCAAAGTCATACAGTTGACCCCCAACTGCAACAACCCACTGGGCTACATCATGCCGGAGTCGCGCAAACGCGCACTGCTGACCCTGGCCCAGCGCTTTGACGTGGCGATCATCGAAGACGACGTGTATGGCGAACTGGCCTACAGCTACCCGCGGCCACGCACCATCAAGTCCTTCGACGAAGATGGCCGCGTCGTACTGTGCAGCTCTTTCTCGAAGACCCTCGCACCCGGCCTGCGGATTGGCTGGGTCGCACCCGGTCGCTATCTGGAGCGTGTGCTGCACATGAAATACATCAGCACCGGCTCCACCGCGACCCAGCCGCAGATCGCAATTGCCGAGTTTCTGAAAGGTGGACATTTCGAGCCACATTTGCGGCGGATGCGCACGCAATACCAGCGCAATCGCGACCTGATGCTCGATTGGGTCAGCCGCTATTTCCCGGCGGGCACCCGCGCCAGCCGCCCCCAGGGCAGTTTCATGCTGTGGGTGGAACTGCCGGAAGGCTTCGATACCCTGAAACTCAACCGGCTGCTGGTGGATGAAGGTGTACAGATTGCAGTGGGAAGTATCTTTTCCGCCTCCGGCAAGTACAGGAACTGCCTGCGCATGAACTACGCTGCCAAACCAACGCCGCAGATTGAAGAGGCTGTACGCAAGGTCGGCGCGACCGCCATCCGGTTGCTGGCCGAAGCGATGGACTGACCTTTTACGGGAAATAGCCGTCATATGCCGACAATCGCCCTGATTCGGAACCCATGTCATTGATGACCCACCGGCTATTACCGTTTTTCCTGCTGGGCATCCTGGCCCTGGGCGGCTGCGCCACCATCGACGCGCCACGCACACCCAGCGAGGCGCTGCCGGCCAGCGAATCTTCCTTCGGCCGCTCGATCCAGGCCCAGGCCGCACCCTACAAAGGCCGCTCCGGGTTCCGCCTGCTGCCCAACAGCAGCGAAGCCTTCATGGCCCGCGCCGAACTGATCCGCAACGCCCAGACCAGCCTCGACTTGCAGTACTACATCGTCCACGACGGCATCAGCACCCGCATGCTCGTGGATGAACTGCTCAAGGCCGCCGACCGTGGCGTGCGCGTGCGCATCCTGCTGGACGACACCACCAGCGACGGCCTGGACCAGATCATCACCACCCTCGCCGCCCACCCGCAGATCCAGATTCGCCTGTTCAACCCGCTGCACCTGGGCCGCAGCACCGGCGTGACGCGGGCCATGGCGCGGCTGTTCGACCTGTCGCTGCAACACCGGCGCATGCACAACAAGCTGTGGCTGGCAGACAACAGCGTGGCCATCGTCGGCGGGCGCAACCTGGGGGATGAGTATTTCGACGCCGAGCCCAACCTCAACTTCACCGATATCGACATGCTCAGCGTGGGCCCGGTGGCCGAGCAACTGGGCCACAGTTTCGATCAGTACTGGAACAGTGCCCTGAGCAAACCCATTGGTGACTTCGTCAGCAGCGCTTCCAAAGGCGACCTGGCCAGTGCCCGCGTACGCCTGGAAGATTCCCTTGCCGAGTCTCGCCAACAAAACCATGCCCTGTACAACCGCCTGCGCACCTACAAGACCCAGCCGCGCATGGACATCTGGCGTCGCGAGCTGATCTGGGCCTGGAATCAGGCGCTGTGGGATGCGCCGAGCAAGGTGCTGGCCAAGGCCGATCCGGATCCACGGCTGCTGCTGACCACCCAACTGGCGCCCGAGCTGGAAGGTGTCAGCCATGAGCTGATGATGATTTCGGCTTACTTCGTTCCAGGCCAGCCTGGCCTGGTGTACCTGACCGGTCGCGCGGACGCCGGCGTATCGGTGAGCCTGCTGACCAACTCCCTGGAAGCCACCGACGTACCGGCCGTGCACGGCGGTTATGCGCCCTATCGCAAGGCGCTGCTGGAACACGGGGTGAAGCTATACGAGTTGCGTCGCCAGCCGGGAGACGGTGGCGGCAGCGGCCCTCATCTGTTCCGCAAAGGTACATTCCACGGTTCGGATTCCAGCCTGCACAGCAAGGCGATCATCTTTGATCGGGAGAAATCCTTCATCGGCTCATTCAACTTCGACCCGCGCTCGGTGCTGTGGAACACCGAAGTCGGGGTGCTGGTGGACAGTCCCGAACTGGCGGAACACGTGCGCAACCTGGCACTGGAGGGCATGGCGCCCCCGTTGAGCTACCAGGCGAAGCTGCAGGATGGCCAGGTGGTATGGGTGACCGAAGACAACGGCCAACTGCACACCCTGACCCGCGAACCCGGCAGTTGGTGGCGTCGGTTCAATGCCTGGTTTGCTACATCCGTCGGGCTGGAACGCATGCTTTAAGAACAGCGACAGGACCTGTGGGAGCTGGCTTGCCTGCGATGGCGGAGTGTCAGTTTACGTATCCGGTGCTGACACTCCGCCATCGCGGGCAAGCCCGGCTCCCACAGGTGATCGCATTTCAAGTTCAGGCGGGTTGTGCGGCGCCGAACGCACCTTGGCGCAGCAACAGGATCACCAACCCCAACGCCCCCGCCGCCATCAACAACGGCAACGCATGCCCGCTGATCCACTGGCTGCCGGCACCGGCCACCAGCGGGCCGATCAGGCAGCCAATGCCCCACAGCTGCGCGATATGCGCATTGGCGCGCACCAGCGCGTCGTCGCGGTAGCGCTCGCCAATCAGGATCAGCGACAGGGTGAATAACCCGCCGGCGCTGGCCCCGAACAGCACCCACACCGGCCAGATCATCAGCGTATCGAGCAACAGCGGAATCGCCAGGCTCGTCACCAGCAGCATCAGCGCGCAGCCGAGAAACAGCGTGCGCCGAGGCAGGTAGTCCGCCAGCGCGCCAATCGGCAGTTGCAGCAACGCATCACCGACCACCACCGTGCTGACCATCGCCAGAGCAATCTCGGCGGTGAAACCCTGTTGCAGGCAATACACCGGCAACAACGTAAGAATCATCGCCTCGAATGCGGCGAACAACGCCACCGCCCAGGCAATCGCCGGCAATCCCTGGCAGAAGCGCAGCAGGTCGCCAAAGGTCACGCTGAAAGACTCGGCAGTCGGCGCACCGGAACGGCCCAGCAGCAGGATCGGCGAGCACGTCAGCAGGCCGACACCCACCCAGAAGCCAATATCGTTGTCCGTACCCAGCGCGCCCAGCAGCAACGGGCCCGACAGCTGGCTCAAGGCATAGCTGCAGCCATACAGCGCCACCAGACGGCCGCGCCAGCGTTCGATCACCAGTTGGTTGATCCAGCTTTCGCCGAGGATAAACACGATGGTCAGGATCACCCCGATCATCAGCCGCAACACCAGCCATACCGGGTAGCTGGGCAATACCGCCAGCAAGCCGATGGAAATCGCCCCCGCCCACAGGCACAGGCGCATCAGGTTCGCCGTGCCCAGGCGCGAGGCCAGGCCGCTGGAGACCTTGGCACCCAGTAGCACACCGAAGGCCGGCATCGCCGCCATGACTCCGATGGCGAAGCTGCCATAGCCCCAGCTTTCCAGGCGCAGGGACACCAGCGGCATGCTCACGCCCAAGGCCAGGCCCACGCTCAAGACCGACGCCAACACGGCGAAATAGGTCGCCCAACGCATTTCCACGCTCCTGTGGATGATTTGGAGATCACACAAAACAGTGTGGGAGCGGGCTTGCTCGCGAATGCGGTGTACCAGTCAATACATCAGCGACTGTGATACCTCATTCGCGAGCAAGCCCGCTCCCACATTTTTTACAGCGGTGTTCCTGGAGGCTTACAACTTGATCCAGGTCGCCTTCAGCTCGGTGTACTTGTCGAACGCGTGCAGCGACTTGTCGCGGCCGTTACCCGACTGCTTGAAACCACCGAACGGTGCGGTCATGTCGCCGCCATCGTACTGGTTAACCCACACGCTGCCGGCACGCAGTGCCTTGGCGGTCAGGTGTGCCTTGGAGATGTTCGACGTCCACACCGCAGCGGCCAGGCCGTATTGGGTGTCGTTGGCGATCGCAATGGCTTCTTCCACGCTGTCGAAGGCAATCACCGACAGCACCGGGCCGAAGATTTCTTCCTGGGCGATCTTCATTGCGTTGGTCACGCCGTCGAAAATCGTCGGCTCGACATAGGTGCCACCGCTTTCCTGCAGCGTGCGCTTGCCGCCGGCCACCAGCTTGGCGCCATCGGCATGCCCGGCTTCGATGTACGACAGCACGGTGTTCATCTGCTGGGTATCCACCAGCGCACCGACCGTGGTGGCCGGGTCGAGCGGGTTGCCCGGCTTCCAGGCCTTGAGGGCCTCGATCACCAGCGGCAGGAATTTATCCTTGATCGAACGCTCCACCAGCAGGCGCGAACCGGCGGTGCACACTTCGCCCTGGTTGAAGGCGATGGCGCCAGCCGCGGATTCGGCGGCGGCTTGCAGGTCCGGGGCATCGGCAAACACGATGTTCGGGCTCTTGCCGCCAGCTTCCAGCCAGACGCGCTTCATGTTCGACTCGCCGGAGCGAATCAGCAGTTGCTTGGCGATCTTGGTGGAACCGGTGAACACCAGGGTGTCGACGTCCATGTGCAGCGCCAGGGCGTTGCCCACGGTATGGCCATAACCCGGCAGCACGTTGAACACGCCTTTCGGGATGCCGGCCTCAACCGCGAGGGCAGCGATGCGGATGGCGGTCAGCGGTGATTTTTCAGACGGCTTGAGGATCACCGAGTTACCGGTGGACAACGCCGGCCCGAGTTTCCAGCAGGCCATCATCAGCGGGAAGTTCCACGGCACGATGGCCGCAACAACGCCGACGGGCTCACGGGTCACCAAGCCCAGCTGGTCGTGAGGGGTGGCTGCGACTTCATCGTAGATCTTGTCGATGGCCTCGCCGCTCCAGCTCAGCGCTTGCGCCGCGCCTGGGACGTCGATGTTCAGGGAGTCGCTGATCGGCTTACCCATGTCCAGGGTTTCAAGCAGTGCCAGCTCTTCGGCGTTGGCCTTGAGCAGGCCGGCGAAACGGATCATGGTGGCTTTGCGCTTGGCTGGCGCCAGGCGCGACCAGGCACCGGAATTGAACGTGGCACGGGCGTTTTCTACGGCACGCTGGGCGTCGGCGACGTCACAGCTGGCAACGGTTGCCAGCAGGCGGCCATCGACTGGGCTCAGGCATTCGAACGTGTCGCCGGAAACGGCGGCGGTGTATTCGCCATTGATGTAGGCGCGGCCTTCGATCTTCAGATCCTTGGCGCGTTGTTCCCAGTCGGCACGGGTCAGGGTGGTCATGCGAGTGTCCTCCTCTTATTGAATACAAGGGCCGGGCGATGTACCCAGGCACCTTCGAAGAATTCTTGCCCGGCCAGCCAGCTGTTCGGCTCAAGGCAGCTGCCACCCTAAACCAGCGGCGATGGATGTTTCAATATATTTGACATAACGGCAGCAAACGCCCTTGCGATGTTCATTTTAATAAACATAGACTTTGAGCTCTCCAACCGCAGGCCAGACGGGACACGCCCATGAACATCCAGAATATCGTCGACTTCAGCCAGGCCAGGACCGAGCCTGATCGCTACCGTCCGGCTGCGGAGAAAATCCTCAAGGGCGACCCGGAGCAAACCGTCTACAACCACTACAACAGTCCGTGCGGCCAGATGAGCGCCGGGGTCTGGGAAGGTGAAGTCGGACAGTGGAAGGTCAACTACACCGAGCATGAGTATTGCGAGATCGTGCAGGGTGTTTCGGTGTTGCGCGATGCCGACGGCAACGCCAAGACCTTGCGGGCCGGTGATCGCTTCGTCATTCCGGCCGGCTTCAGCGGCACCTGGGAAGTGCTGGAACCCTGCCGCAAGATCTACGTGGTGTTCGAAGAAAAGGCCTGATCATTTATCAGGCACAAAAAAAAGCCCGCATCGTGAGATACGGGCTTTTTTTCACAAGAAAGAAAACCAATTACTTGATTTTGCCTTCTTTGTAGATCACGTGCTTGCGAACGCGCGGGTCGAACATTTTCTTTTCGAGCTTGTCCGGGGTAGTACGCTTGTTCTTGTCGGTAGTGTAGAAGTGACCAGTACCGGCGCTAGAGATCATTCGAATCAATTCACGCATGATTTAGCTCCTTAGATTTTGCCGTCGCGGCGCAGTTCGGCCAGCACGACAGTGATGCCGCGCTTGTCGATAACACGCATGCCTTTGGCAGATACGCGCAGACGAACAAAACGTTTCTCTTCTTCAACCCAAAAGCGGTGATGCTGCAGGTTTGGCAGGAAACGACGACGGGTTTTGTTGTTTGCGTGGGAAATGTTATTCCCAGTCACCGGACCCTTACCGGTAACTTGACAGACTCTCGACATGCCTCAGCCCTCTAAAACCACATGCCCAACCCGGCATGGGTTGGCCGCTTAATCTCTCAGTCATTTGGCGCCAGGCGCCGCGTTTCTTTAGGGTCTTACCGGCTACACCTACTAGCGAAGGAACCGGGCCCCTAGAAAAGAGCGCTGCTTTATACCAGAAAGACCCCAGTGCAACAACAGGCCGTGTACTTTTATACGCGTAAATCCAGGCCATGGACGCCTGAACCGTTGCCAGGGTGGGCCGCTATAGAAGCTAACCGCTCGTCGCACAGAATGATTTACAGCGCCCGCGCGCACTGCAAAGTGCTCGGCAAAACGACCTGAGGCGCCATCAAAACAGTATTTGCGGCAAAAGCACAGGCAAAAATGGGCTAGTCATTTGTCAATCAGCCCACTACGGTAGGACTTTTCCAGACTGCACTCGCAGATGGGCCTTCGATCTGCAAAGGAAACCGAATATGCGCCTCGCTGCCCTACCGCTATTGCTAGCCCCTCTTTTTATTGCTGCACACGCCCAGGCGGCCACTACCCTGAGCGTCTGCACCGAAGCCAGCCCCGAAGGCTTCGACGTGGTGCAATACAACTCGCTGACCACCACCAACGCCTCGGCAGACGTATTGATGAACCGCCTGGTGGATTTCGACGCCACCAGCGGCAAGCTGGTCCCGAGCCTCGCGGACAGCTGGGAAGTGTCGCCGGACGGCCTCACCTACACCTTCAAGCTGCACCCGGACGTTAAATTCCACCGTACCGACTACTTCACGCCAAGCCGCAGCCTGACCGCCGAAGACGTGCGCTTCAGCTTCGAGCGCATGCTCGACCCGGCCAACCCCTGGCACAAGATCGCCCAGAGCGGCTTCCCCCACGCCCAGTCGCTGCAGTTGCCCACGCTGATCAAGAAGATCGACGCCCTCGACCCGCTGACCGTGCGCTTCACCCTGGACCACGCCGATTCGACCTTCCTCGCCGCCTTGAGCATGGGCTTTGCCTCGATCTACCCGGCGGAATATGCCGACAAACTGCTCAAGGCCGGCACCCCGGAGAAGCTCAACAGCCAGCCTATCGGCACCGGGCCGTTCATTTTCGGGCGCTTCCAGAAGGACGCGACGATTCGCTACAAGGCCAACCCGGATTACTTCGCCGGCAAGCCTGCGGTAGATAACCTGATCTTTGCGATCACCCCGGACGCCAACGTGCGCCTGCAGAGACTGCGTCGCGACGAGTGCCAGATCGCCTTGTCGCCCAAGCCCCTGGATATTGATGCCGCCCAGAAAGACGCCGACCTGAAGATCGAGAAAACCGCGGCCTTCATGACCGCGTTTGTCGCCATCAACAGCCAGCATCCGCCACTGGACAAGCCGGAAGTTCGCCAGGCGATCAACCTGGCCTTCGACAAGGCCAGCTATCTGAAGGCCGTATTCGAAGGCACCGCCGAAGCCGCCAACGGCCCTTACCCGCCCAATACCTGGAGCTATGCCAAGGACCTGCCGGGCTATCCGCAGGACATTGCCAAGGCCAAGCAACTGCTGGATCGCGCCGGGCTCAAGGATGGCTTCAAGACCACGATCTGGACCCGGCCGTCGGGCAGCCTGCTGAACCCCAACCCCAGCCTGGGCGCACAACTGCTGCAGGCGGACCTGGCCAAGGTCGGCATCCAGGCTGAAATCCGTGTGATCGAGTGGGGCGAACTGATCCGCCGCGCCAAGGCCGGCGAGCACGACTTGCTGTTCATGGGCTGGGCCGGTGACAACGGCGACCCGGATAACTTCCTGACGCCGCAGTTCTCCTGCGCGGCCGTGAAGTCCGGCACCAACTTCGCCCGCTACTGCGACCCGGCGCTGGACAAGCTGATCAGCGCCGGCAAGACCACCAGCGAACAAGGCGTGCGCAGCAAGCTGTACCAGCAGGCCCAGGCGCAGATCCAGCAACAGGCGCTCTGGCTGCCACTGGCGCACCCGACCGCGTTTGCGCTGACCCGCAAGAATGTCGAGGGGTATCAGGTGAGCCCGTTCGGGCGCCAGGATTACTCCAAGGTCAGCGTCAAGCCCTGACCCCTGCCAGGGGCTGGCATGCCAGCCCCTACATCCACCCAAATTCCGCCATCGACAGCGGGTCACCCTCCCCCACAATGATGTGGTCCAGCACACGCACGTCCACCATCTCCAGCGCCTTTTGCAGCACCTTGGTCAATTTTCGATCAGCGATGCTGGGCTCGGGGCTGCCGGAAGGATGGTTGTGGCAGAGGATCAGCGCCGCAGCGTTGTAGTCCAGCGCGCGCTTCACCACTTGTCGCGGGTAGACGATGGCGTTGTCGATGGTGCCTTGAAACAGCTTTTCGAAGCCCAGCACTCGATGCTTGGCGTCGAGAAACAGGCAGCCGAATATCTCGTGAGGCTCGTGGCGCAGCAGTGCCTTGAGGTAGTCGCGCACGGCCTCCGGGCTTTCCAGCACCGAATCGTTGCGCAGGCGTTCAGCCAAATGGCGGCGCGCCATCTCCAGTACGGCTTGAAGCTGGGCGAACTTCGCCGGCCCCAACCCCAAATGCTGGCTGAACACCGGCTGCCTCGCCTCCATCAGCGCCCGAAGGCTGCCAAATTGCGCCAGCAGATGGCGCGCCAGGTCCACGGCACTTTTGCCTGACACCCCGGTGCGCAGGAAAATCGCCAGCAATTCCGCGTCGGAAAGGTTCTCCGCTCCCAGCTCCAACAGCTTCTCCCGCGGACGCTCTGCCGCAGGCCAATCGCGAATACTCATGGCACCTCCGTGTGCATGTGCGCCGCTGTTGCATGGCGGACGCTGTGGTATCTTAGGCCATCTTTTTGCGTGCGATTTCACCTGGGGAGGGGGCATCGCAACGCCATCACTGAACTGGAAAGGCAAGCCAATGCAGCGTCTGTATCGGAAACGCATCGTTCTCGGCGTCGGCGGCGGCATTGCCGCCTACAAGAGCGCAGAGCTGGTTCGCAGGCTTCTCGACCAAGGCGCCGAAGTGCGCGTGGTCATGACCCGTGGCGGCAGTGAATTCATCACCCCGTTGACCATGCAGGCCTTGTCCGGCCACCCGGTTCACCTCGACCTGCTGGACCCTGCGGCCGAAGCCGCCATGGGCCACATCGAGCTGGCCAAGTGGGCCGACCTGGTGCTGATCGCCCCGGCCACCGCCGACCTGATCGCCCGCCTGGCCCAAGGCATTGCCGACGACCTGCTGACCACCCTGGTACTGGCCACCGACGCCACCGTCGCGATCGCCCCGGCCATGAACCAGGCCATGTGGCGCGACCCGGCCACCCAGGCCAACACCCAACTCCTGCAAAGCCGCGGCCTCAAGGTTTTCGGCCCGGCCTCCGGCAGCCAGGCCTGCGGCGACGTGGGCATGGGCCGCATGCTCGAAGCCACCGACCTGGCCCACTGCGCCGCCGACTGCTTCCAGCACCTGGCCCTGACCGGCAAGCACGTGCTGATCACCGCCGGCCCGACCCAGGAAAACATCGACCCGGTGCGCTACATCACCAACCATAGCTCAGGAAAAATGGGCTTTGCCCTGGCGGAAGCGGCGGTCGAGGCAGGCGCCCGTGTGACGCTGATCACCGGCCCGGTGCATCTGCCGACCCCGGATCGCGTCACCCGAATCGACGTAGTCAGCGCCCGCGACATGCTGGCGGCCTGTGAAGCGGCGATTCCCTGCGACCTGTTCATCGCTTCGGCTGCGGTAGCGGACTACCGCCCCGAGGTGGTTGCGCCGCAGAAACTCAAGAAAGACCCTACAAGCGGCGACGGCCTGCTCCTGCAAATGGTCCGTAACCCGGACATCCTGGCGACCATCGCCACCCGTGAGGACCGCCCGTTCAGCGTCGGTTTTGCCGCCGAAACCGAGCATTTGCTGGACTATGCCGCACGCAAATTGAAAGACAAAAACCTCGACCTGATTGTCGCCAACGATGTCGCCAACCCGAGCATCGGCTTCAACAGTGAGGAAAATGCCATCAGCGTGATCGACCGCGAGTTGCACGCTACCGTTTTCGCCCAGACCAGCAAGGGCAAGATTGCCCGCCAACTGATCTCTTTTATCGCCCAACGGCTGAACCAGGTTTAATTTCCATGCACGCTTTGCAAGCCAAGATCCTCGACCCCCGCATCGGCAACGAATTCCCGCTGCCGGCCTACGCCACACCAGGCTCCGCCGGCCTCGACCTGCGTGCCATGCTCAAGCAGGACACCGTGCTTGAACCAGGCCAGACCATTCTGATTCCGACAGGCCTGTCGATCTACGTGGGCGACCCGGGCCTGGCGGCGCTGATCCTGCCGCGCTCCGGCCTGGGCCACAAACACGGCATCGTCCTCGGCAACCTGGTGGGGCTGATCGACTCGGACTACCAGGGCGAGTTGATGGTTTCCTGCTGGAACCGTGGCCAGACCGCGTTCAATATCGCCGTCGGCGAGCGCATTGCCCAACTCGTGCTGGTACCGGTGGTGCAGGCGCACTTCGAGCTGGTCGAAGAGTTCGACGAAACACAACGCGGCGCAGGTGGCTTCGGGCATTCCGGCAGCCACTGACTAAGCTGAATTGACTTAGCCGAACAAGCCGGGTGCCTCACCCGGCCTGATGCCAACGCATGGCCTTTCAGGATGAAGAATGCGCGGAACTTACCAGCAAGGTTTCCCCAGTGAAATCAGGGCATTAAGGGGGCAAAAGGGCGGAGCTTCGGCGCCGATGGCACTTTTGCACCACGAACTCTATGCCAAAAACGCCGTCTTACCCTTCAGTTTGAGCCTGCCGGTCAGCACCCTTGAGGCCAGCCCAGCCCCTTATCGATGGAGTTCCCCCCCGCAATGAGCAACCCAGCCCGAGTCGCCCCGACATTTCCCGACAGCATTTTCCGCGCCTATGACATTCGTGGCGTGGTCCCCAAGACCCTGACCGCCGAGACCGCCTACTGGATCGGCCGCGCCATTGGCTCCCAGAGCCTGGCACAGGGCGAGCCCAACGTTTCCGTAGGCCGTGATGGCCGCCTGTCCGGTCCCGAGCTGGTCGAGCAACTGATCCAGGGTCTGGCCGACAGCGGTTGCCACGTCAGCGACGTGGGCCTGGTGCCGACGCCTGCGCTGTACTACGCAGCCAACGTACTGGCCGGCAAGTCGGGCGTGATGCTCACCGGCAGCCATAACCCGTCGGACTACAACGGCTTCAAGATCGTCATCGCTGGCGATACCCTCGCCAACGAACAGATCCAGGCCCTGCACACCCGCCTGAAGACCAACGACCTGACCAGCGGCGAAGGCAGCGTCACCAAAGTCGACATCCTGCAGCGCTACTCTGACCAAATCACCGGCGACGTCAAACTCGCGCGCCGCCTCAAAGTGGTGGTGGACTGCGGCAATGGCGCGGCCGGCGTGATCGCCCCGCAACTGCTCGAAGCCCTGAACTGCGAAGTGATCCCACTGTTCTGTGACGTAGACGGCAACTTCCCGAACCATCACCCGGATCCAGGCAAGCCCGAGAACCTGGTGGACCTGATCGCCAAGGTCAAGGAGACCGGGGCTGACGTCGGCCTGGCCTTCGACGGTGACGGCGACCGCGTTGGCGTGGTGACGGACACCGGCGAAAACGTGTTTGCGGACCGCCTGCTGATGCTGTTTGCCCGTGACGTGGTTGCGCGCAACCCAGGTGCCGAAATTATCTTCGACGTGAAGTGCACCCGCCGCCTCACACCGCTGATCAAGGAATACGGCGGTCGCCCGCTAATGTGGAAGACTGGCCACTCGTTGATCAAAAAGAAAATGAAAGAAACCGGCGCGCTGTTGGCCGGCGAAATGAGCGGCCATGTGTTCTTCAAGGAGCGCTGGTTCGGCTTTGACGACGGCATTTACAGCGCCGCTCGTCTGCTGGAGATCCTCAGCAAGGAAAAATCGACCGCGCAGGAGCTGTTCCAGACCTTCCCGAATGATATTTCTACGCCAGAGATCAATATCCATGTGACCGAGGAGAGCAAATTCAGCATCATTGACGCACTGCACGATGCGCAATGGGGCGAAGGCGCCGACCTGACCAGCATTGATGGTGTGCGAGTCGATTACGCCAAAGGCTGGGGCCTGGTTCGCGCATCCAACACCACACCGGTGCTGGTGCTGCGTTTCGAGGCGGATACCGAGGCTGAGTTGCAGCGCATCAAGGACGTGTTCCACGCCCAGTTGAAACGTGTTGCCCCTGATCTCCAATTACCGTTCTGATTTTTTACCGGAGCCCTGAATGACCCTCGAACGCGAAGCCGCCGCCAATACTGCCAAGGTCCTTTCCGAAGCGCTGCCTTACATTCGACGCTACGTCGGCAAGACGCTGGTGATCAAGTACGGCGGCAATGCCATGGAAAGCGACGAGCTGAAAACCGGCTTTGCCCGCGACATCGTGTTGATGAAAGCCGTCGGGATCAACCCGGTGGTGGTACACGGTGGCGGCCCGCAAATCGGTGACCTGCTCAAGCGCCTGTCCATCGAGAGTCACTTCATCGACGGCATGCGTGTGACCGACGCCCAGACCATGGACGTGGTAGAGATGGTCCTGGGCGGCCAGGTGAACAAAGACATCGTCAACCTGATCAACCGCCATGGCGGCAGCGCCATCGGCCTGACCGGCAAGGACGCCGAACTGATCCGGGCGAAGAAGCTCACCGTGACCCGCAAGACCCCGGAGATGACCCAGCCGGAAATCATCGACATCGGCCAGGTGGGCGAAGTGATCGGCATCAACACCGACCTGCTGAACCTGCTGGTGAAAGGCGATTTCATTCCGGTGATCGCGCCGATCGGTGTCGGTGCCAACGGTGAGTCCTACAACATCAACGCCGACCTCGTGGCCGGCAAGGTGGCCGAGGCGCTGAAGGCCGAGAAGCTGATGCTGCTCACCAACATCGCCGGCTTGATGGACAAGGAAGGCAAGGTCTTGACCGGCCTGACGACCCAGCAAGTGGACGACCTGATCGCCGACGGCACCATCTACGGCGGCATGCTGCCGAAGATCCGCTGCGCGCTGGAAGCAGTGCAAGGCGGCGTTGGCAGCTCGTTGATCCTGGATGGCCGGGTGCCGAATGCGATCCTGCTGGAAATCTTCACCGATACCGGTGTGGGTACCCTGATCAGCAACCGCAAGCGCCCCTAAGCGCTGGTAAACAAAAAGGCCCCGTTCAATTCGATTGAACGGGGCCTTTTCTATGTACTCGGTCTAAAAATGTGGGAGCGGGCTTGCTCGCGAAAGCGGCGGGTCAGTCGACACATATATCAACTGACAAGCCGTATTCGCGAGCAAGCCCGCTCCCACATGGATCTTCTAAACGCCGAACTGCTCGCGATAAGCCTTGACCGCCGGCAAATGCTGCTTGAGCTGCGGATCATCTTCCAGGAACTGCAACACCTGGTTCAGGGACACGATGCTCACCACTGGAATCGCGAAATCACGTTCCACTTCCTGGATCGCCGACAATTCACCGTTGCCGCGCTCCTGGCGGTTCAGCGCGATCAACACGCCGGCCGCCTTGGCGCCGTCCTGGGAAGCGATGATCTGCATCACTTCGCGAATCGCCGTACCGGCAGTGATCACGTCGTCGATGATCAGCACGTCGCCCTTGAGCGGCGCACCCACCAGGCTGCCGCCTTCGCCGTGGGCCTTGGCTTCCTTGCGGTTGAAGCACCAAGGCAGATCCAGCTCGTGATGTTCAGCCAACGCCACGGCGGTCGCGGCCGCCAGGGGGATGCCTTTGTAGGCAGGGCCGAACAGCACGTCGAAGGAAATGCCGCTTTCAACGATGGCGGCCGCATAGAAACGACCCAGCTGCGCCAGGGCAGAACCCGAGTTGAAAAGGCCGGCATTGAAGAAGTAAGGGCTGGTGCGCCCGGACTTCAAAGTGAACTCACCGAAGCGCAATACGCCGCGATCGATGGCAAAACGAATAAAATCGCGTTGATACGCCTGCATGAAAAAAGCCTCAGATACCACGGATTTAGCTAATTAGGTAGACGGCGTGTATCATACACGCACGCGATTTTTGGGGCCATTTATGCGGATCATCAGTGTGAACGTCAATGGTATTCAGGCTGCAGTCGAGCGTGGTTTGCTCAGTTGGCTGCAAGCCCAGAATGCCGACGTCATCTGCCTGCAGGACACCCGCGCCTCCGCCTTTGAACTGGACGACCCAGCCTTCCAACTGGATGGCTACTTCCTTTATGCCTGTGATGCCGAAGTTCCCGCCCAAGGCGGCGTGGCTTTGTATTCGCGGTTGCAACCCAAGGCGGTCATCAGCGGCCTCGGCTTCGAGACAGCCGACCGCTACGGGCGCTACCTGCAAGCCGATTTCGATAAGGTCAGCATTGCGACCTTGCTGCTTCCATCAGGGCAGAATGGCGATGAAGACTTGAACCAGAAGTTCAAGCTAATGGACGACTTCGCCCGTTATCTGGATAAACAGCGGCGCAAACGTCGCGAGTACATTTACTGTGGCTCGCTGTACGTGGCGCAACAGAAGCTGGATATCAAGAACTGGCGCGACAGCCAGCAATCCCCGGGCTTCCTGGCGCCGGAACGGGCCTGGATGGACGAGATTGTCGGCAACATGGGCTATGTGGATGCCCTGCGGGAAGTCAGCCGCGAAGGCGACCAGTACAGCTGGTGGCCGGATAACGAACAGGCCGAGATGCTCAACCTCGGCTGGCGTTTTGACTACCAGCTGCTGACGCCAGGCTTGCGTCGCTTCGTGCGCAGCGCACGTCTGCCACGCCAGCCGCGCTTCTCGCAGCACGCGCCGCTGATCGTGGACTACGACTGGACCTTGACCATCTAAGGTCTTTTTCCAGGCACAAAAAAACCGACATCACTGTCGGTTTTTTTGTGGGCGGTGGTTATTTGATCAACCGCAATGTCCACGGATAACGATAAGCCACGCCCTTGTTGGCCTTGATGCCCGCAATGATCGTCATCACCACCGCGCCGATCACCAGCACGGTCATCAACACGAAGCCGATCACGATAAAACCCAGCAGGAAGCAGACCGCCCAGGCAATGCCCACGGTGATCTGGAAATTCAGCGCTTCCTTGCCCTGGTCATCAATGAACGGGTCTGCATCCTTCTTCACCTGCCAGAGAATCAAGGGCCCCAGCAGGCTGCCGAACGGGAACATCAGCCCGAAGAACGCCGCAAAATGACAGAGCATCGCCCACTGGCGAACTTCCTTGGACGGTGTCGGCAGTGGAAGTTGGCTGTCACTCATGGCGTAGCTCCTTGGGGTTGAATCAGTCGGCCAGGGCGGCGTTCTGCAGTTCGAAGATCTCGGTCATGCCTTTCTGGGCCAATGCCAGCATGGCATTCAGGTCCGCCGGCTGGAATGGCGCGCCTTCGGCGGTGCCCTGCACTTCGATGAAACCACCGGTGCTGGTCATCACCACGTTCAGGTCGGTCTCGGCAGCCGAATCTTCAAGATAGTCCAGATCCAGCACTGGCTCGCCCTGATACATGCCGACCGATACAGCCGCGATCATCTGCTTGAGCGGATCGCCGCCTTTCAGGCCGCCACGTTTCTTGATGACTTTGAGCGCGTCGACCAGGGCAACCATGGCGCCGGTGATGGAGGCAGTACGGGTACCACCGTCGGCCTGGATCACGTCGCAGTCGACGTACAGGGTCACGTCGCCCAGCTTGGACATGTCCAGGGCTGCACGCAGGGAGCGACCGATCAGGCGCTGGATTTCCAGGGTGCGGCCGCCTTGCTTGCCACGGCTGGCTTCACGCTGGTTACGCTCGCCGGTGGCGCGCGGCAGCATGCCGTATTCGGCGGTCAACCAACCCTGGCCCTGGCCCTTGAGGAAACGCGGCACGCCGTTTTCGACGCTGACGGTGCAGATAACCTTGGTATCGCCAAACTCGACCAGTACAGATCCCTCGGCGTGTTTGGTGTAGTTGCGGGTGATGCGGATCGAGCGGAGCTGATCGGCAGCGCGACCACTTGGACGTTTCATAGGGGATACCTGTACGGAGGACGAAAAACTGCCGAGCATTATAGAGCCGCCAGCCCTGATCGGCACGGCTAAAAAATCCTGTTACAAACCCGGGCACCGAAGCCACTGTTTGGGGCCACCCGTCCCCTTGAGCTACAATCCTGCGCCTTCGCAGCCTGTCGGCTTCAATCTACCCATCAGCCCGCCTGTTTGCGGGACTGCATCGCGAGGTACCTCCATGGTGCACAGCATGACCGCCTTCGCCCGCGTCGAAAAAGCCGGCGTCCAAGGCACCCTGAGCTGGGAATTGCGCTCGGTCAACAGCCGCTACCTGGAGCCGCACCTGCGCCTGCCGGAATCGTTTCGCGACCTCGAAGGCGCGGTTCGTGAGGCACTGCGCCAGGGCATCTCCCGCGGCAAGCTGGAATGCACCCTGCGCTTTACCGAGGAAACCACCGGCAAGCCGTTGCAGGTGGATCGCGAGCGCGCCGCCCAATTGGTCGCCGCCGCCGAAACCATCGCCGGCCTGATCAAGCAGCCTGCCGCCATCAACCCGCTGGAAGTCCTGGCCTGGCCCGGCGTGCTGGTGGCCGATGCCACTGACCCACAGGCGTTGAACGCCGAGGCGCTGACCCTGTTCAACCAAGGCTTGAAAGAACTCAAGGCCGGCCGCGAGCGTGAAGGGGCCGAACTGGCCCGCCTGATCAGCGACCGCCTGACCTCCATTGAAGAAGACGTGGTGACCCTGCGCGAACTGGTGCCGCAGATGCTTGCCACCCAGCGCCAGAAGGTCCTGGACCGCTTCGCCGACATGCAGGCCGAACTGGATCCGGTGCGCCTGGAGCAAGAGATGGTCCTGCTGGCGCAAAAAAGCGACGTGGCCGAAGAACTCGACCGCCTGAGCACCCACATCCTGGAAGTGCGCCGCGTGCTCAAGTCTGCCGGTGCCGCCGGTCGGCGCCTGGACTTCCTGATGCAGGAACTCAACCGCGAAGCCAATACACTGGGCTCCAAAGCCTTTGATCCGCGCAGCACCCAGGCTGCGGTCAACCTCAAAGTGTTGATCGAGCAAATGCGCGAACAAGTACAGAATATCGAGTAAGGCACCCTGACATGACCCACAGCACCGGCACCCTTTACATCATTTCTGCCCCATCGGGCGCGGGCAAAAGCAGCCTGGTCAAGGCCCTGACCGACGCTGACGAGCAGATCCGCATCTCGGTATCCCACACCACCCGCGCCATGCGCCCGGGTGAAGTGAACGGCGTGCACTACCACTTCGTCGAGCGCACCGAGTTCGTCAAGATGATCGAGCACGGTGATTTCCTGGAGCGCGCCGAGGTCTTCGGCAACCTCTACGGCACCTCGCAAAGCCACCTGCAGCAGACCCTGGACGAAGGCCACGACCTGATCCTGGAAATCGACTGGCAGGGCGCCGAGCAAGTGCGCCAGTTGATGCCCAAAGCCCGCTCGATCTTCATCCTGCCGCCTTCGCTGGAAGCATTGCACCAGCGCCTGACCAATCGTGGCCAGGACAGCGACGAGATCATCGAAGGTCGCATGCGTGAAGCCGTCAGTGAAATGAGCCACTACGTCGACTACGACTACCTGATCATCAACGACGATTTCGCTCACGCGCTGGACGATCTGAAAGCGATTTTCCGCGCCAATCAGCTCCAGCAAAAGCGTCAGCAGCAGCGTTTCGGCAAATTATTGGCCGAACTGCTCGGCTGATTGGCTCTTCCCAAAACCGCTGCAGGGGCTTTACATTGGCACTTGTAGCGCGTTTGCGATGGCCTGCGAAAAATCAGCGCTTCCCTAAACGCTGGTGATTTTTTAAACTGTTCAGTCCGCTCGCCCAACCGGGCAGCGCGCATATTGCATTCGCTCCGAGGAATACCATGGCCCGCGTAACCGTTGAAGACTGCCTAGAACACGTGGATAACCGCTTTGAGCTGGTCATGCTCTCTACCAAGCGTGCCCGTCAACTGGCCACTGGCGGCAAAGAGCCCCTGGTCCAGTGGGAAAACGACAAGCCTACCGTTGTAGCCCTGCGTGAAATCGCTGAAGGCCTGATGAGCTACGAGTTCATCGCCAACGCCGAAATCGTTGAAGACGAACCGCTGTTTGCAGCGTTCGAGGACGAGTCCAACGAGGCCGTCTAAGCCTATGCCTGGTCGACGTAGCACGGCGCGGGGTCACAGCCAACGGCAGGAGTTAATACTTTGCCGAGCATAGACGCCCTCGCCGATCGCTTATCGACCTACCTCGGCCCAGACCAGGTCAACCTGGTCCGCCGAGCGTATTTCTACGCCGAACAAGCCCACGACGGCCAACGCCGCCGCAGTGGCGAGGCGTATGTCACGCATCCTCTTGCCGTGGCCAATATTCTTGCCGACATGCACATGGACCATCAGAGCCTGATGGCCGCGATGCTGCATGACGTGATCGAAGACACCGGCATTGCCAAGGAAGCGCTCAGTGCGCAATTTGGCGAAACCGTGGCCGAACTGGTCGACGGGGTCAGCAAACTGACCCAGATGAACTTCGAGACCAAGGCCGAAGCCCAGGCGGAAAACTTCCAGAAGATGGCCATGGCCATGGCCCGGGACATCCGGGTGATCCTGGTCAAGCTGGCCGACCGGCTGCACAACATGCGCACGCTGGAAGTGCTGTCCGGTGAAAAACGCCGGCGCATCGCCAAGGAAACCCTGGAAATCTACGCGCCCATCGCCAACCGGCTGGGCATGCACGCCATTCGTATCGAGTTCGAAGACCTCGGCTTCAAGGCCATGCACCCGATGCGTTCCGCGCGCATCTACCAGGCAGTGAAACGCGCCCGGGGCAATCGCAAGGAAATCGTCAACAAGATCGAAGAATCCCTGAGCCATTGCCTGGCGATCGATGAGATCGAGGGCGAGGTCAGCGGCCGGCAGAAACACATCTACGGCATCTACAAGAAGATGCGCGGCAAGCGCCGGGCCTTCAACGAGATCATGGACGTGTACGCGTTCCGGATCATCGTCGACAAGGTCGATACCTGCTACCGCGTGCTGGGTGCTGTACATAATTTGTACAAGCCCCTGCCGGGACGCTTCAAGGATTACATCGCGATTCCCAAGGCCAACGGCTATCAGTCGCTGCATACCACGCTGTTCGGTATGCACGGGGTGCCGATCGAGATCCAGATCCGCACCCGCGAAATGGAAGAGATGGCCAACAACGGCATCGCCGCCCATTGGCTGTACAAATCCACCGGCGACGAGCAGCCAAAAGGCACCCATGCCCGCGCCCGCCAGTGGGTCAAGGGCGTGCTGGAAATGCAGCAACGTGCCGGCAACTCCCTGGAATTTATCGAAAGCGTGAAGATCGACCTGTTCCCGGACGAGGTCTACGTGTTCACGCCCAAAGGCCGGATCATGGAGCTGCCCAAAGGCTCCACGGCGGTCGACTTTGCCTACGCGGTGCACACCGATGTGGGTAACAGCTGCATAGCCTGTCGGATCAATCGTCGACTGGCCCCGCTGTCGGAACCGCTGCAAAGCGGTTCCACGGTGGAGATCGTCAGCGCACCGGGCGCGCGCCCGAACCCGGCCTGGCTCAACTTTGTGGTCACCGGCAAGGCTCGCACCCACATCCGTCACGCCCTGAAACTGCAACGCCGTTCCGAGTCCATCAGCCTGGGCGAACGCCTGCTGAACAAGGTGCTCAACGGCTTCGACAGCTCACTGGACAAGATCCCGGCCGAACGCGTGCAGGCGATGTTGCACGAGTACCGCCAGGAACTGATCGAGGACTTGCTGGAAGACATCGGCCTGGGCAACCGCATGGCCTATGTGGTCGCGCGCCGCCTGCTGGGCGAAGGCGAACAGTTGCCAAGCCCCGAAGGCCCGCTGGCGATTCGCGGCACCGAAGGCCTGGTGCTCAGCTACGCCAAGTGCTGCACGCCGATCCCTGGCGACCCGATTGTCGGCCATTTGTCTGCGGGCAAAGGCATGGTGGTGCACCTGGACAACTGCCGCAACATCAGTGAAATCCGCCACAACCCCGAGAAATGCATCCAGCTTTCGTGGGCAAAGGATGTCACTGGCGAATTCAACGTCGAGCTGCGGGTCGAGCTGGAACACCAGCGCGGCCTGATTGCCCTGCTGGCCAGCAGCGTGAACGCGGCCGACGGCAATATCGAGAAAATCAGCATGGACGAACGCGATGGCCGCATCAGCGTGGTCCAACTGGTGGTCAGCGTGCACGACCGCGTGCACCTGGCCCGCGTGATCAAGAAACTGCGCGCCCTGACCGGGGTCATCCGCATCACCCGCATGCGCGCCTAGCCCATCCATTACAAGGAGTCATTCATGACCAAGACTGTTATCACCAGCGACAAGGCACCAGCAGCAATCGGTACTTATTCCCAGGCGATCAAGGCGGGCAATACCGTCTACATGTCCGGCCAGATTCCACTGGACCCAAAAACCATGGAGCTGGTTGAAGGCTTTGAAGCCCAGACCATCCAGGTCTTCGAAAACCTGAAGTCGGTTGCCGAAGCTGCGGGCGGTTCGTTCAAGGACATCGTCAAACTGAACATCTTCCTCACCGACCTGAGCCACTTCGCCAAGGTCAACGAGATCATGGGCAAATACTTCGAACAGCCGTACCCTGCCCGCGCCGCCATCGGCGTTGCCGCCCTGCCAAAGGGCGCGCAGGTTGAGATGGACGCCATTCTGGTCATCGAGTAAAACATCCGGCGCAGCGCTTCCACGGGAAGGCTGCGCCGAATTGGTTCTTGGAAGGATTTCGTAATGCGCAAAGCGCTCGTTGCCTCTTCGTTGCTCGCCCTGTTGCTCGGCGGCTGCGCCAGCAATCCCGCCGACCTGGATGTGAGCGGCACCTGGATCAACCAGGCCGCCATCGACGCGGCAGCCAAGGGCGGCCCTTTGCGTGAAGCCCTGCAGAGCTATGGTCCGAACCTCGAATGGGAGGTGAACACCAAAGCGTCCCAGGCCCGCTACTACAACGGTTTTGAAGTAGCTGAAGGCAAATTGCTGGGTGAAAAATCCGGCGCCTGGAGTGTCGATTTCTACGGCAGCTCCGCCACTGAACTCAAGCGTAAAGGCAAGCTGCTGCTGCAAGGGGCCAATGATAACGAGCCCGAGCAACTGTTCGCCCGTGCCAAGGATCCAGCCCCCGAAGGCGCGCCACTGGGTGCCAACTTCGAACGCACCCTGTACGCCGCCTACATGGGCGGCACCTGGAAAATCAGCAGCGGCACTGGCGAAGGCGCCACCGTACAGTTCCAGGCCAATGGCCAGGTGACCGGCTTGCCCGGCGCCGATCAGTACTCGCTGTGCCTGGCGGGCGATTGCGCCTCCATGAGCGGCGGCTACGACAGTATCTGGCTACAGTTGAACGGCCAGGGCAACCCGTGGATCTTTGCGCGCAAGGGCAAGCAACTGGAGATCTTCCAGGCGATCAACACCGCCCAGGCCGACGAGGTACCCTCGTTTACCCCCGGGCCACGACAGTGGTTGCTGGAAAAACAGTGACGCAAAAAAGGAGCCCTCAGGCTCCTTTTTCTTCACGCCGCGATCAACCCTCCAGGATCGCCGCATACCCTTCGCGATAACTCGGATAACGCGGCACCCAGCCCAACGCCTTGGCCCGGGCGTTGCTGCACTGCTTGCTACCGGCGCGTCGCACGCTGGCGTTCTCGGCCCATTCGGTCACGCCAAGGTACTCGCGCAACCAGGCAACCACCTCGGCCAGCGGGGCCGGAGCATCGTCAACGCCGATGTAGCACTTATCCAGCACACCGCCCTGCTCCACGTGCTGCAGCAAAAACGCCAGCAAACCCGCCGCGTCATCCGCGTGAATCCGGTTGCCATATAAAGGCGGATCAATCGCCACGCGATAGCCCTGGCGCACTTGGCTCAGCAGCCATTCCCGGCCCGGGCCATAGATACCGGTGAGGCGCACCACGCTCGCGGGAATGCCGCTATTCAACGCCACTTGCTCGGCTTCCAGCATGACTTGGCCGGAATAACCGCCTGCCTTGGTCTCGGAGCTTTCGTCGACCCACTCACCGTTCTGCTGCCCATACACACTGCTGCTGGACACAAACAGCAGGTGCCTGGGCTCCTGGCCGTAGTCGTTCAGCCACTCCAGCACATGCCGCAACCCTTGCACGTATGCCGCACGATAACCCGCCTCGTCGTGATCGGTGGCGGCCGCGCAATACACCAGGTAATCCACCCCGCCCACCGGCCAGGTATCGGGGCAGTCTTCATTGAACAGGTCGCCGGCAATCCCGATAACGCCCTTGGGAAGGCGCGAAATATCCCGCCGCAGGCCATGAACCTCCCAGCCCTGGGCCAGCAATTGGGTGGCCAGACGGCTACCGACATCGCCGCAACCGGCAATCACCACAGAAGGCGCAGACATCACAAAACTCCGTTCTTAAAGGTCAAGGTTAGCCCCCGCAGATGACCAGCGGCCAGCAAAACGACAAATAAAGTAACTGTATTACTTCTGTTAACAAGAATTACTTGCAATAATAACCGCCCATTTGTCCTCGACCCGTTACGGTCTGGAAGGACGCTCACTCATTTTTTCTCTCAGGTCCGGCCAGCATGACACGCAATACATCCCCCGCTTCGCCAACCAAGCCTCACAGCCCATCCCGCGCCTTGCGTGCGATTGCTGCAGTGCTGTTCAGCGTCCTGCTGGCACCGACCGCCGCGTTCGCCGACAACACCGCGCCGGCCGCCCCGCCTGCAGCGAGCGCGCCAGCTACAGAGCAAAACGCTCCTGCGCCAGCCGCTGCACCGGCCGCGACCGACCCGGCCCTGGCCGCCGAAGGCGCACCGGCTGACGATTCCGGCGTCGTGCTGGAAGAAGACAACAGCCTGGGCATGGCCCACGACCTGTCGCCGTGGGGCATGTACCAGAACGCTGACATCATCGTGAAGATCGTGATGATCGGCCTGGCCATCGCTTCGATCATCACCTGGACCATCTGGATCGCCAAGGGCTTCGAACTGCTGGGCGCCAAGCGTCGCCTGCGCACTGAAATCGTCCACCTGAAAAAAGCCACCACCCTGAAAGAAGCCAGCGAAAGCGCGGCGAAGAAGGGCACCCTGGCGCACCTGCTGGTTCACGACGCACTCGAAGAGATGCGCCTGTCTGCCAACACCCGTGAAAAAGAAGGCATCAAGGAACGCGTCAGTTTCCGTCTTGAGCGCCTGGTTGCCGCCTGCGGTCGCAACATGAGCAACGGCACCGGCGTGCTGGCCACCATCGGTTCCACCGCGCCCTTCGTCGGCCTGTTCGGTACCGTATGGGGCATCATGAACAGCTTCATCGGCATTGCCAAAACCCAGACCACCAACCTCGCCGTCGTGGCGCCCGGCATCGCCGAAGCCCTGCTGGCAACCGCACTGGGCCTGGTTGCCGCGATTCCTGCGGTGGTGATCTACAACGTCTTCGCCCGTTCGATCGCCGGCTACAAGGCGCAGGTGTCGGACGCTTCGGCAGAAGTCCTGTTGCTGGTCAGCCGTGACCTCGATCACCTGCCTACCGAGCGCAGCTCGCAACCGCACATGGTGAAAGTGGGGTAATCGGCCATGGGCCTGCATTTGAATCAAGGCGACGACGAGCTCGTCGAAAACCACGAAATCAACGTCACGCCGTTTATCGACGTGATGCTGGTGCTGCTGATCATCTTCATGGTGGCAGCACCGTTGGCCACCGTGGATATCAAGGTCGACCTGCCCGCTTCCAGCGCGAAACCTGCGCCGCGGCCGGAGAAACCGATATTCCTCAGCGTGAAGGCGGACCAGCGTCTGTTCCTGGGCGAAGAAGAAGTCAAATCCGACACCCTGGGCGCGGTGCTCGACGCCAAGACCCAGGGCAAGAAAGACACGACCATCTTCTTCCAGGCCGACAAGGGCGTGGACTACGGCGACCTGATGAGCGTGATGGATGCCCTGCGGGCAGCCGGCTACCTCAAGGTAGGCCTGGTCGGACTTGAGACGGCAGCCAAGAAATGATCACGACGCGCCACAAACTGACGCGTTATGGCACCAGCCTCGCCGTCGTGCTGGGCGTCCACGCCGTCGCGATCATCATCGCGCTCCAGTGGTCGGCGCCACATATGGTCCAGCTGCCTCCGGCCGCCATGGTCATCGACCTGGCACCGATGCCGGCGCCACCACCTCCGGCCCCGCCGAAGGTGATCACGCCGCCACAGCCGCCTGCGCCAGTCGAAGAGCTGCCATTGCCAAAACTGGCCGAGGCACCTAAGCCGACGATCCAGGTGCCAAAGCCGGTCAAGCCCAAGCCAAAACCACAGCCGCCCAAGCCTGTGGAGAAAAAGCCCGATCCGCCCAAGGAAAAACCTTCCGAAGAGCCGCCGAGCGAAACTCCGCAGAACAACGCGCCTACGGAAAAATCCGCCCAGCCACAACCGGGCCCTTCACCGCAGCAGATCGCGGCCAAGGCCACCTGGGAAAGTACCCTGCTGGGCCACCTGCAGAAGTACAAGAAGTACCCGCCGGGCGCCCAGGCGCGTGGCAAGGAAGGCCTGAACCGCCTGCGTTTCGTGGTGGATGCCGATGGCAACGTGCTGTCCTACGAACTGGTGGGCCGCTCCGGCAACGCCGACCTGGACCGCGCCACCCTCGACATGATCCGTCGTGCCCAGCCGCTGCCCAAGCCACCGGCCGACATGCTGAAAGGCGGAAGCATCGAGATCGTTGCACCGTTCGTTTACAACATCGAAAAACGTCGCCGCTAACCCCCACCGTGGGCACTCTCGGGTGCCCACGGCTGCTGTTCCCTCCCCGCGCATCACCGCAACCTGAACCAGGCTTGAACGAGTCGGCACCTAACTCGATCTTCACTTGTAACACTTAAAGACAACGCTAATTATCCGCGAATAGTTCTCATTAGCGGACATTCGGCATGCCCAACCTTGCCCGGCTGGCTCTCCTCCTACTGGCTTTACCCGTCGCTGCACAGGCGGATCAGCTAGTCACCCTGGTCATTCAGAACCACACCTTCAGCCCCTCGACGTTCGAGGTGCCGGCCGGTGAGCGCTTTCGCATCCAGCTCACCAGCCACGACGAAAGCGTCGACGAGTTCGAAAGCTACGACATGAAATTCGAAAAAATCATCGTCCCCGGCAACACCATCACGGTGTTTGCCGGCCCGCTGCATCCCGGCACCTACACCTTCTTCGATGACTACCACCCCGACCAGGCCAAAGGCACGGTCACCGCCGTCGCGGCCAAGGAGTAAGCCATGCTGGCCTGTCTGTTGATCGTGTTTCGAGAAGTGCTGGAAGCCGGGATTGTGGTGGGCATCGTGATGGCCGCCACCCAGGGCCTGGCAAGACGTGGGCTGTTCATTGGCGGCGGAATCGCAGCCGGCGTGCTCGGTGCCGGCATCTTGGCGCTGTTTACCGGCGCAATCACCCAGGCGCTGCAAGGCTTCGGCCAGGAAATTTTCAACGCGGCCATCCTGGTGGTCGCCGTGGTCATGCTGGGCTGGCACAACCTGTGGATGGCCAGTCATGGTCGCGAGCTGGCGACCCAACTGCGCAGCGCCGGCAATTCAGTACTCAAGGGTGAAAAATCACTCTGGGCCCTGGCCGTGGTCATCACCGTGGCCGTGCTGCGCGAAGGCTCGGAAATCGTGCTGTTCCTCTATGGCATCGCCGCCTCCAGCCAGACAGACCCACTGTCGATGCTGGCCGGCGGCGTGCTCGGCATCGTCGCCGGCGCCGCGCTGTCCTGGCTGATGTACCGCGGCCTGGTCGCCATCAGCCTCAAGCGCCTGTTCTCGATTACCGGCTGGATGATCGCCTTGCTTGCCGCCGGCATGGCTGGCCGGGCCGCCGCGATCCTCGCCGGTATCGACCTGATTCCCGCCTGGGGCTACCAGCTCTGGGACACCTCCTGGCTGGTCTCCGATGGCAGCCTCACCGGCCGCGCGTTGACCGCGCTGGTGGGCTACACCGACCGCCCCCTGGGCGTTCAATTGGTGGCGTGGCTCGTCACCCTCTCGCTCCTGGTGCTGGGTAACCGTTTACTGCATTCACGCCCGACACAATCACATTAACCGCCCCAGGAGCCCCACCATGAAACACCTGCGCAACCCCTTCGCCGCCGCACTGCTGCTCGTCAGCGCCGTGGCCGCTTCCGCCCTCGCCCAAGCCCGCGAATACCCGATTGGCGGACCGGTGCAGATCAATGACATGGAGATCGCCTCCTCGTACCTGGTGGGCATCGAAATGGCGCCCATGCCGCCAGGCATGGTGATGAGCAAGGACTCGGTACACCTTGAGACCGATGTGCACGCCACCGCCGACAACAAATACGGCCTGTCCAACGGTGAGTGGGTGCCCTACCTGACCATCAGCTACTCGTTGGTCAAGCAGGGCTCGCCCGACTACAAGGAAATCGGCACGCTGTTGCCGATGGTGGCCAAAGACGGCGCCCACTACGCCAACAACGTGAAAATGGACGGCCCCGGCACCTACACCGTGGTGCTGCGCTATGAAAGCCCACAGATCAAGGGCTTCTTCCACCATGTAGACAAGGAAACCGGCGTGCCTGAATGGTGGGCTCCCTTCACCGAAACCTTCACCTTCAAGTACCCGCAAAAGTGAAATACGGGGCGGCGATACCCGATTAACCGGTGTCGCGGCCCCTACGCTGTCTGATAACGTGCGTCTATCGATTGCAGCCGGTATGCTTGGCCCGCAACCTCATGGACGCCCGCTATGACTCTTACAGAATTACGCTACATCGTTACCCTCGCCCAAGAGCAGCACTTCGGCCACGCGGCCGAGCGTTGCCACGTCAGCCAGCCGACGCTGTCGGTGGGTGTGAAGAAGCTTGAAGACGAACTCGGTGTGCTGATTTTCGAGCGCAGCAAAAGCGCCGTGCGCCTGACGCCCGTCGGCGAAGGCATCGTCGCCCAGGCCCAGAAGGTTCTGGAACAGGCCCAGAGCATTCGCGAGCTGGCCCAGGCCGGCAAGAACCAACTGACCGCCCCGCTGAAAGTCGGCGCCATCTACACCGTCGGCCCGTACCTGTTCCCGCACTTGATTCCGCAACTGCACCGCGTCGCGCCGCAGATGCCGCTGTATATCGAAGAAAACTTCACCCACGTGCTGCGCGACAAACTGCGCAACGGCGAGCTGGACGCGATCATCATCGCCCTGCCGTTCAACGAGGCGGATGTGCTGACGCTGCCGCTCTACGATGAGCCGTTCTACGTGCTGATGCCGGCGTCCCACCCATGGACGCAGAAAGACACCATCGACGCGGGCCTGCTCAACGACAAGAGCCTGCTGTTGCTGGGCGAAGGCCATTGCTTCCGCGACCAGGTGCTGGAAGCCTGCCCGACCCTGACCAAGGGCAACGACGGCGCCAAGCACACCACCGTGGAGTCCAGCTCCCTGGAAACCATTCGCCATATGGTCGCCTCCGGACTGGGTATCTCGATCCTGCCGCTGTCGGCGGTCGACAGCCATCACTACGCCCCCGGCGTGATCGCCGTGCGCCCACTGACGCCGCCGGTACCGTTCCGCACCGTGGCGATTGCCTGGCGTGCGAGCTTCCCGCGTCCGAAAGCGATTGAAATCCTCGCCGACTCGATCCGCCTGTGTTCGGTGGCCAAGCCGCCTGCTGCGAGCTAATTAACGGTATGACTGAGCTGTCGCAGGTATCGGTGACGGCACTCAAGGGTGTCGGGGAGGCCATGGCCGAGAAGTTGGCCAAGGTCGGGCTGGAAAATCTCCAGGACGTGCTGTTCCACCTGCCCCTGCGTTACCAGGACCGCACCCGCGTGGTGCCCATCGGCCACTTGCGCCCTGGGCAGGACGCCGTGGTTGAAGGCACCGTCAGCGGCGCCGACGTGGTCATGGGCAAGCGCCGCAGCTTGGTGGTGCGCCTGCAAGACGGCACCGGCGGCCTGAGCCTGCGCTTCTACCACTTCAGCAACGCCCAGAAGGAAGGCCTCAAGCGTGGTACCCGCGTGCGCTGCTACGGCGAAGCCCGGCCCGGCGCTTCGGGGCTGGAAATCTATCACCCGGAATACCGCGCGATTACCGGCGACGAACCGCCGCCGGTAGACACCACCCTCACGCCAATTTACCCGCTCACCGAGGGCCTGACCCAGCAGCGCTTGCGCCAACTGTGCATGCAGACTCTGACGATGCTCGGGCCAAAAAGCCTGCCCGACTGGCTGCCCCAGGAACTGGCGCGCGACTATCAACTGGCGCCGCTGGATGATGCGATCCGCTACCTGCATCACCCACCCGCCGACGCCGACGTCGACGAGTTGGCTCTCGGGCATCACTGGGCCCAGCATCGCCTGGCGTTCGAAGAACTGCTGACCCATCAACTGTCCCAGCAGCGCCTGCGCGAGAGCATGCGTTCGCTGCGCGCGCCGGCCATGCCCAAGGCCAAGCGCCTGCCTGCGCAATACCTGGCCAACCTGGGGTTTGCACCGACGGGCGCCCAGCAACGGGTCGGCAATGAAATCGCCTACGACCTGAGCCAGAAAGAACCGATGCTGCGGCTGATCCAGGGTGACGTGGGCGCGGGTAAAACCGTGGTCGCCGCCCTCGCCGCGTTGCAGGCCCTCGAAGCCGGCTATCAGGTGGCGCTGATGGCGCCCACCGAGATTCTCGCCGAGCAGCACTTCATCACTTTCAAGCGCTGGCTCGAACCGCTGGGCCTGGAAGTCGCGTGGCTGGCCGGCAAGCTCAAGGGCAAGAACCGCTTAGCCGCCCTGGAGCAGATCGCCGCCGGCGCCCCGATGGTGGTGGGCACCCACGCGTTGTTCCAGGACGAAGTGAAGTTCAAGAATCTGGCGCTGGTGATCATCGACGAACAGCACCGCTTCGGTGTGCAGCAGCGCCTGGCCCTGCGCCAGAAAGGCGTGGGCGGCCGCATGAGCCCGCACCAGTTGATCATGACCGCCACACCGATCCCGCGCACCCTGGCCATGAGCGCCTACGCCGACCTCGACACTTCGATCCTCGACGAACTGCCGCCGGGCCGAACGCCGGTCAACACCGTGCTGGTCACCGACACCCGCCGCGTCGAAGTCATCGAACGGGTGCGCGGCGCCTGCGCCGAAGGCCGTCAGGCGTATTGGGTGTGCACGCTGATCGAAGAATCCGAAGAGCTGACCTGCCAGGCCGCCGAAACCACCTATGAAGACCTCACCAGTGCCTTGGGTGAACTCAAGGTCGGGCTGATCCACGGTCGCATGAAGCCGGTGGAAAAGGCCGCAGTAATGGCCGAGTTCAAGGCCGGCAACCTGCAATTGCTGGTGGCGACCACGGTGATTGAAGTCGGCGTCGACGTCCCCAACGCCAGCCTGATGATCATCGAGAACCCCGAGCGCCTGGGCCTGGCCCAACTGCACCAATTGCGCGGCCGCGTCGGCCGGGGCAGCGCCGCCAGCCACTGTGTGCTGCTGTACCACCCGCCGCTGTCGCAGATCGGTCGCCAGCGCCTGGGGATCATGCGCGAAACCAACGACGGCTTCGTGATCGCCGAAAAAGACCTCGAACTGCGCGGCCCCGGCGAGATGCTCGGCACCCGCCAGACCGGCCTGCTGCAATTCAAGGTCGCCGACCTGATGCGCGATGCCGACTTGCTGCCCGCCGTGCGCGACGCGGCCCAGGCGTTACTGGAGCGTTGGCCGGAACACGTCAGCCCGCTGCTGGATCGCTGGCTGAGACATGGGCAGCAATACGGCCAAGTGTGACGGCTGACTCACTTAGACAACCCTCACTTGTATCAAGCTGGTTATACTCCAATGACTGTAGGAAATTGGATTCAGGCCATGTCAGAAGTTGCCCTCGCCACAGCCCCACCGACTGCACCCTCGGTGATTCGGACGCTGCTTGCAAAGCTCGCCATCAGCTACACGGAAGTTGCCGAACGCCCCGGCCTGAACCCGGCGCAGAAGGTTCAAGCCGTACTGCTCGATGATGCCGTGGGTGCACTCATGGTGCTGTTTCCACAGAACCAGTTGCTGGACCTTAATCGCCTCGCCGAGCTCACCGGTCGGCGCCTCACGGCCGTGTCGCCGGAGCGCCTGGAGCGCATGCTCGGCAAGCACAGCCTGAGCCTGCTGCCCGGCCTGCCGCCGCTGACCAGTTCTCCCTGCCTCTACGAAGAAAGCCTGTTGCGTGAGCCGACCGTGCTGGTGCACTCGGGCGAAGCCGGGCTGCTGCTGGAGATTTCCAGCGACGCGTTCAAGAGCATGCTGACCAAGGCCAGCGCCGCGCATTTCGGCGAGCCGCTGAGCAACATCCGGCCAAACCTGGATCGCCCCAACGACGACCGCGAGGAAATCACCCAGGCGATGCAGGCGTTCACCGCCCGCCGTATCCAGCAGCGCCTGGAAGCCACCATCGAAATTCCGCCGCTGGCCGATACCGCGCAAAAGATCATCAAGCTGCGGGTCGACCCCAACGCCACCATCGACGACATCACCGGCGTGGTCGAAACCGACCCGGCCCTGGCCGCCCAGGTGGTGAGTTGGGCCGCGTCGCCCTACTACGCCTCGCCGGGCAAGATCCGCTCGGTGGAAGACGCCATCGTGCGCGTGCTGGGCTTTGACCTGGTGATCAACCTCGCACTCGGCCTGGCCCTGGGCAAGACCTTGAGCCTGCCCAAGGACCACCCGCAACAGGCCACGCCGTACTGGCACCAGTCGATCTACACCGCCGCCGTCATCGAAGGCCTGACCCGCGCCATGCCCCGCGCCCAGCGCCCGGAAGCCGGCCTGACGTACCTCGCCGGCCTGCTGCACAATTTCGGCTACCTGTTGCTGGCCCACGTCTTCCCGCCGCACTTCTCACTGATCTGCCGGCACCTGGAGGTCAACCCGCACCTGTGCCACAGCTACATCGAGCAGCATCTGCTGGGCATCAGCCGCGAGCAGATTGGTGCGTGGTTGATGCGCTATTGGGACATGCCGGACGAACTGTCCACCGCCCTGCGCTTCCAGCACGACCCGACCTACGACGGCCAATATGCGGAATACCCGAACCTGGTGTGCCTGGCCGTGCGCTTGTTGCGCAGCCGCGGCATCGGCTCGGGGCCGGATGAATCCATCCCGGACGAACTGCTTGAGCGCCTGGGGCTGACCAGGGACAAGGCAGAGGACGTGGTGAGCAAGGTGCTGGACGCGGAAACGTTGTTGCGCGAGTTGGCGTCGCAGTTCAGCCAGGGATAAATCGGGCGCCTGTTACACCGTATTCGCGAGCAAGCCCGCTCCCACATTCGACCGAGTTCCAACTTTGGAATGGGATTGAATGTGGGAGCGGGCTTGCTCGCGAATGCAGGCGACGCAGTATTGCTGAAGAACCCCCTAGCCTTTGGGCTTTTTCTTCGGCTTCAAATACTTGGTCAACCCCTGGAACCAGATCACCAGCGCCGGGTTGCCCTTGATCTGGATCGACTTGTCCTGAATCCCCGTCATGAACGCCAGTTGCTTGTTCTTCGCCTGCATCGTGGCGAAGCCGTAGGCGGCGTCTTTGAAGGCGATGGCAAACGCAGGCGCGGGATGAACACCCGAGCGGCTGGTAATGCGCTGGTCTTTGACGATGAAGTGACGGGCAACCTTGCCGTCGAGGGTCTGCAACTGGAACGCCAGGTCCTTGTCACCCAACTGCTGCTGGAACGCAGGGTTGGTGCGGCTGGCTTTGCCCATCAACAGGCCAAGCATCCAGAGAAGAAAACGAAATTTCATGCACACGGCCTCAGTGTAATTATTGGGTGGCCGCAGCAGTTTAACGATTTGTGCAAATAACGCTACCGATCTCCCGTTTTAGCAGGAGATCGGCTGGCGTTTAACGCTTATAGCAACAAATTTCCTCAGACGTTAGGGCAAGGAACCGGTGCCCAATCCGCCAGGTTTGGATCACGGCAAGTGCCTTCGATCTGCGCTTTACCGGCGCTGGCAACCTGCTTGCTTTCAGCTTGCTTGGTCTGGGCGGTCTGGATGGTTTTCTCGGTGGCTACGGCTTCTTTCGGCACGGTTGGCAGTACCGGCTTTTTCGCGACTTTTACCGGCTTCTTGCCTTTGGTTGGCGTCACCACCGGCGTGGTATCGGCAGTCGCAACAGTGACCACGTCGGCGCGTTGTACGCCCACTTGTTGCAGATCCTGTTCGTACGCCTGGGTGTAGTTGTTCAGGTCTTCGCTGGCCTTGCCGTTCACCGCGACGATCAGGTCGTTGGACTCTTTCAGGCCCGAGACGATTTCTGCCAGGCGCTTGCGGCCTTCAACGTCGTTGACGGTCTTGGCCTTGCGGTCGGCCACCAGCTTGGTGAACGCGCTCTGGTAGCACTGCTGGGACGCCTTGGCGTACGCGGTGCTGCGGTCGATGTCGGAGGCACGCTTGTTGACGTCGGTGGCGTAGGAGGCGATGCGCTGGTTGTCATCGGTGATCTGCTTCTGGCGCTCGGTGTAGTAACCCGCTGCACCACCGGCCAGGGCGCCGCCCGCTGCACCGATGGCAGCGTTGCGGCCGCGCTTGTCGGAGTCGCCGGTCAAGGCGCCCAGCAATGCACCACCGGCCGCACCCAGGGCGGCACCGGTGACCACCGACTTGGTCAGGTCCGAATCGGTAGCACGCAGGTGCTGCACCGGCTCGTAGCAGTTCGGGTAGTACTCGACCTTGGTGGTCGAGGCGACCTTGTTGGTCGGTGACGTTGCGCAACCGGTCAGCACCGTGCTGAAGCCTGCGGCAATCAGCAGCAGATGACGCTTGGAAACCGCCTTACGGGAAAAAATCATCGTTGTGTTCTCTTTTAAGTTTGACTTGCCCAGCGCGGCCCACCGCCGCCTGAGTCCCTTCCAAGCTCGCTGTACAACCAGCGGTCAAGACCGCTGACCGCTCGCTGCGAGCAATTCCTTCAAAATCGTCGCCGGGTCGGCCCGCTGTTGCTTGCGGTAGTTGCCCACATGGCGAACGAATAACGTCGCACGCGTCACCAGGCTCTTGCCCAGTACCGGCTTGCGATCCAACTCTTCCTTGATCCGTTGAAACTGCGCCTGGATCACCGCATCGGTGTAGCGCGTGCCGGTGGCCAGGTTGTCGATGTAGATCGCCACCGCGCCGTCCAGCGCACTGCGCCCATTGGTGATCGCCGTGGCGAACAGCTGCGCGCTGGCCTCATCCTTGGCGTCGATGGCCTGCTGGCGGCTCTTCTGCAAATTGATCAGGCGGATGTTGTAGTTGTTGATGGTCTCGGCCACCAGGGCCGCGGACTGAATCAGGTTGCCGGCCGCTTCTTCGCGCTGCTGGGCGATCAGCGAGACGTTGCGCTTGAGCTCTTCGTTGACGAGGCCGAGCTCGGCTTGCAGGCGCGGGTCGACGCTGGCGGCAATGATGCTGTCCAGGCGCTTGGTCGGGTCCTGGGCGTCGTCGATGGCATCGGTCAGCGAGGCCAGGCGACCTTCCTTCTGCCACTGGGCGAACAGTTCCTTGTAGCGCGAACGCGGTGCCGACAAGGCGCCAATCGCCACGCGAAAGCCGGTGGTCTCGTTGCTTTGTTCGGTGCCGTCGGCGGCGAACAACGGGTACTCGCGGCGCATGCCGGTGAACAGCGTGCCCTCGCCTTCCAGATAATTACCGCCCTTGACCACAAAGCCACCGTAGGTGCCCTGACGACGCCCGGCGTGCACCAGTTGGAAGGATTCCTGGACCATTTCCGCTGCGTTGCCGATCACATCGAACATGCCGATCGGGTTGGGCAGCTTGGTGCCAATGGGCATCAGCCGTGCGGCTTGGCCGGTGCCACCCGCGACCTGATTGAACACCGCGTAATCGGCAAGGGGGCCGTCGCTTTCGCTGCCCTCGGTACGCCGTGGAAACAGCCGGCCTTCCAGGTCCTGACGGCTCACCGCCTGGCCACCGCGCGCGGCGAACTCCCACTCCACTTCGGTAGGCAGGCGCACAAAGCCCAGCCCGCCGTCATCTGCCGAAGCACCGCGACCACTCACCGGCAACAGCTCGCGGTGATATTTCATCAACCAGGCGCTGTACACCGCCGAGAAGCGTTCGGCTTCAAAGCGCGACAGCTTGACCTTGGGCAAGCGCGCCGCCATCCCGGTAGGTACATCGCACGCCGGGGCGGGTTCGCCACTGGCCAGGGATTGCGCCTGGGACATGACCTGCGCATATTGCCGCGCAGTGACTTCGTACTTGCCGATGAAGTACAGCATCGGCTTGAGCGGGGTCTTGGCGTCGGTCTTCGGCATCAGCGGCGCAATGACCTTGTTCCAGTCCTTGGGCAGGTCCTTGAGGGTGAACTGGCCGTTGATGAAGTCGCGGCGATAACCGGAAATGAACGACTGCTGATAGCCCGCTTCACCTTCGCTGAACGGGTAGCCGAGGCTGATCTCGCGGTCATCCAGGGTGCCCTGGGCCAGCACGTAGGCATAGCGAAACACCATGTTGCCTTCGCAGGGCAGCGGCAGGCTGACGTCGTCCGGCAACGGCTTGGGGTTGTCCAGCTTGTCGCTCGCCTCATCGGCCCAGGCCACGCAGGACAGGGTCAGCGCCACGGCGGCGCCCAGTAACTTATACATCTCTGATTCCTTCAGAAGCCTGGATACGCGCCACACGCCAACCACCACACGCCGCCGCCACGGCGCTGACGCCGAGGACAGCTGCCAGGGCCAGGCCGTAGTGACGCGCCAGCAGGTGACTGGCGTATTCGCCCGGCACCTGCACGAATAATTGGTTCAGGCCGGACTCTGCCAAGCCATATAAAAGCCCACTCAATACAGCGGCAAACCCCGCGCTGTAGAGCGCCTGCAACACCACAAACAGCAACAACCCGGCGGTGGAAAATCCCAACAACCGCAATACCGACAGCTCCCGGCGCTTGCGTGCAACCGACGCCAGCGCCGCGGCAAAGATCGCGGCAAACGCGCCCGCCAACGCCAGCCCGGCGATGATCCAGAACACGATCGACAGGTTGCGGCTCAACGACTGCACCTGGGCGATGGTCTGGGCCTGGGTCGACACCAACAGATTCTGCCCGGCGAAATACACCCGCAGCGGCTCCACATCCACCAGGCGCCGCGCATACAAACGGAACGCCGGGTATACCCGTTGCTCGCTGACGCCCACCGCATCGCCGTCCCAGCCAAACGCCGGCACCGCGCGGCCATCGCGATAATCTTCCGCTGCTTCCAGCAAGCCCAAGGGTGCAAACAATCCATCCCGGGCGAAGGCTTCCAGCGGCGCTACCTGCAGCACTTGAACCCGCAGGCGTTGCGACTCGACGCGCCCCGCCACCTGGCGCCCAAAACTCGCCTCCAGCCAATCCCCGGCCTTTGCCCCGAGCTTTTCGGCAGCGGTGTGGCTCAGCACGATCTGATCCAGGCCCTTGGGCATCGGCAGGCCGGCCAGCAATGGGTCGTTGGCGGCGGTCGGCAGCATCTCCACCGTCACCGCCCCCAACTGCGCCGTCGCCGCAATCTGCCGGGTGCGCGGCAAGGCGAACGCCACGTCGCTGCGCTGGCGGAGCTGCTCGACAAATTCACTGCTGAATCGACCACCGCCCAACGGAATAATTTCCCGGGTGGCCGGGTCGTTCTCCAAACGTTCGGTCAAACTGCTAACCAGTCCAAATTTCAGGCCGAACAACACCAGCAACGGCGCGATCACCGCCACCAACGCCAGCACCGAACACAACGACAGCCACGCATCGTTGCGGTAATCCTGCCAGGCCAGGGAAGCCACCAGGGCGATACGCATCAGCACGCCTCCCCAAGGGTGGCGGTGACGCCGCCGTCGGCGTCGCGACGGCAACTGATGCGCCGCACCTGCAAGCCGCTGGCCCGGGCCAGGGGTTCATCATGGGTGGCGATCACGCAGCACGTGCCGTTATGCCGGGCCTGGGCCAACAGCGCCTGCATCACCCGCTCGGCGTTCAACGGGTCGAGCGCAGCGGTGGGCTCATCCGCCAGCAACAGCTGCGGACCGTGGGCCAGGGCTCTTGCGCAACTGACCCGCTGACGCTGGCCGACGGACAACGCCGCCGGCTTCTTGTCCAACTGATCAGTGATTTCCAACTGCTCGGCCAACCGCGCCACGCTGCCGTCGTCTTTCAAACCCAGGAGTTGCCGCGACAACGCAATGTTGCCGCGCACATCGAGAAAACCCAGCAGGCCGCCGGTTTGCAGCACGTAACCCAGGTGCCGACTACGCAGGTCCGCCAGCGAGCTTTGCTGATCACTACGCCAAAGCCCGGCAATGTCGACGCGGTTGAAATCGAACTGCCCGACCTGATCCGGCGCCAATACCAGCGCGAGCAAATCCAGCAAGGTGCTCTTGCCACAGCCACTCGGCCCGACCACCGCCAACTGTTCACCCGCACGCAGTTGCAAGCCCGGTATCACCAGGCTGTAGCGCTGGGCACCAACGCCCCGGCTCTTGTGCACTGCGCTCAAGTTCAGCATTACGGCAGCGTCGACAGCGGCACGCGGTACAACGCATCACCCGGCTCGGCATCGCCGAAACGGACCCAGTTGGCCACATCGTTATGGAAGGTTTCGTAGAGGCGGATCTTCGAGTCCAGCTCGTCGATAAAGTCTTCCTGCTCGGCCACGCTCAACGACAGCCACAAATCCTGGGTCATGTTCAGCGACTTGCTGCGGTACGGCAGGCCTTCCAGGTATTCGCCAAGGATGCCGCCGTCCGCCAGGTTGCCGCCTTTTTTCAAGGCCTGTGGATCACGGCTCATATAGGCCGAGGCGCTGGCGATTTCCTGGAAGAAATCCTTCGGTGAGGTCTGGGTTTTGCGCGCGGCGTCGACGATCAGTTTCAAGGACTGCTGCAAATCGTTGAGCTGCAATTTGGTCAGCATCACGCACACCTGAAAGGCCGGCAGCGCGGTGTTGGTCAGGTCGCGATCGGCGGTCCAGGCACTCACCAGTTGCGGCGCCTGGCTCGCGGTTTTGCGGCCAAGGAAATCCATGTGCATCGCGTAACCGACGGCGGCGGATTTGTCCGTCAGGGTCGGCGCGGCACTGAGCAGCGGCACCGGCTGCGGTGTGTTGCTGCGCACCTGATGCACCAGGTTGGCGAACACCGTGCCGATCTCGTCGACCCGCTCGCCGAACTTGCGTACATCGCCACCGGGCACCGGCGTGTACAGGTCGCCGATCTGCGGGTTGGCGTCGGCGGTAAGTGTTCGATACTGGGTTTCGGCGCCGCTGTGGGTTTTCTTCCCGGCGTCGGTGCGCAGGTGCAAGGCGTAGATCTTGATCTGCTTGCCCAGCGCCGCCTGGCGGACTTCGGCTTCGTTCATCTGGGTGGTGGCGAACGGGTCGTTCTTGCGCAGCGCACCGGCGTCGGTCACCAGCAGGATCAAGCGCCCGCCGTAGCCGGACCAGTCCATGCCTTCCACCGCCTGCATGACACCGGCGAACGCGTCTTCGTTGAACGAGTGGCTGGACACCGTCGACGCTTTGACCTGCCGCGCCATGTCGAGGAAGCGCTGCGGGTCGCGCCCTTGGTCGAGGGTGATCAGGGTCTTGGCTACATACTCCAGGCCGGGGGTTTTCTTGATGCTGTTGCGAAAACCCACCAGGCCAAAGCTCACGCTGTCCAGTTCGCCACGCTCGGCGATGCGGGTTTGCAGCTCGTGGACCACGTCGCGAACCTGGTCGATGTAGGGCTGCATCGACACCGTGGTGTCGACCACCAGCACCACCGCAGTGCGGAAGGCATCGGCGCTGGCGTCGGTCACCGGCGTTCGAGCGACAGCCTTGGCGATGACATCAGGTGTGCTGCCAGGGTCGATGGAGGCGACGTTGAGCAGCTGCACCGGCTGGCCGTTTTCGTCGAAGCTCTCCTTGGAGTCGAAGATCGGCAGCAAATAGAACTGGTTCTGCGGGACGGCGCTTGCGGTCGGCTCCAGGGCCAGCACCTGCTGGTTGTCCTCGGTGTTTTTCTGCACCTTGAGCAGCAGGTTTTTCGCCGCTGCGGGATCGGCTAAAAGCTTCTCCACTTCAGCGGACTGACGCAGGAACATCACCGGCGCCCGACCCGAACGCTCGGTGAACTTGAGCACCAGGCTCTGCTTCCAGTCGCTGGCTTGCGCCGCCGGCAGCCAACCGTCGCTGCGCCCGTCGGTGGCGGCGCCAACCCGCAGCCAGGGGCTGCCGTCGACGTCCTTGCGTTGGTAGACATAGAGCACGGAAAACGCCGGCAAACCTTCGCCAGGCGCCCCGCCCGCTTCGTGGGAAAGCTTGGCGCCAGGCTTGCTCAGTACCCGCTGGAACAGGGTTTTCTTGCCGGCCATCAGCAACGGGCGTTGACCGCCGTCAACCTGCGCCGCTACCGGTTGCGCGGCAGGCGGCGTGACGGCCTTGGCCGCCTCGACAACCGGCGGCGCGGCGGCTGGCGCGTCATCTTTCAACCACCAGTAACCTGCGCCCGCAATTGCCAGCGCGACCGCCACGGCAACTGCCGCCAACGCCAGCACCGGCCCACGGTTTTGTCCGGACACGGCCGAGTGTTGCGTCGGCGTCACCACCGGTTGCCGCACGGGTTGTGGCTGCGGCTTTTCGGTCGGGATTTCGATGGAAACCGGCGTGAGTCCGGCCAGGTCATTGGAGACCGCAACCGGAATCGGCAGGGGCCGAATCAACGTCGCCTCTACCTGCTCCTCCTTCGGCAACTGATCCAGCGCCAGCAGCAACGCCGCCGCATCCGGGAAGCGCTCCGCCGGGTCCTTGGCCAGCAGCTTGCGCAGCACCTCCTGATAGCGCCCGTGGTGCACCGGCAATTCCGGCAGCGGTTCAGTCAGGTGTGCCAGTGCTGTGGAAAGCGCATCGGTGCCGTTGTAAGGCAACTTGCCCACGAGGATTTCATAGAGCACCACGCCCAGCGCATACAGGTCGGCGCGCCCGTCAATTTCCTGGCCCCGGGCCTGCTCCGGGCTCATGTAGCTCGGCGTGCCGACGGCAAATCCGGCCTGGGTGAACTGCGTGCGGTCATCCAGGGACTTGGCGATGCCAAAGTCCGACAACACCGCCGTGCCATCCGCGCGGAACAGAATGTTCGCCGGCTTCACATCGCGGTGTACCAGGCCCTGGGCGTGGGCATAACCCAGCGCCGAGGCGATCTGGCGGATATACGTCAGCCCCTGCTCCGGCGTCAGTCCCGCGGCGATCCGCTCCTTGAGCGTGCCATTGGGCAGGTATTCCATGGCCATGTAGTACAGCTCACCGACATTGCCGATGTCATGGATGGTCACGGTGTGCGGGTGGGACAGGCGCGCCAGGGTCTTGCCTTCGCGCAGGAAGCGCTCGCAGAAGCTCGGGTCGGCCGCCAGCGCCGCCGCCATGATCTTCAGCGCCACCTTGCGCTCCAGGGAACGCTGGGTCGCCAGGTACACGCTGGCCATGGCGCCAACGCCGATTTCGCCTTCGATGTCGTAGCCGGGAATGATGATGTTCATGTCGACACCTTCACAACGATGGCGGTGATGTTGTCCGGCGCGCCGCGATTGAGCCCCAGGTGCACCAGGCTGCGGACGATTTCGTCCGGCTCGGCATGGCTTAGTACTTCGCGGATCTCGTGGTCTTCGACGGTCTTGTTCAGGCCGTCGCTGCACAGCAGGTAACTGTCGCCGGGGGCGATCAACAGGTCGACCGACGACAACGCCAACTGTGCTTCCACGCCAATCGCGCGGGTGACGATATTCGCCCGTGGATGCACCCGCGCATCGGCTTCGCTGAGCAGGCCGCTGTCCTGCAAGTCCTGCACGTAGCTGTGGTCGCGGGAAATGCTTTCCAGCAGGCCGTCGCGCAGGCGATACAGGCGGCTGTCGCCGGCCCACAGGCACACGCCGCGCAAGCCTCGGGTGGCGAGCAACACCACGGTGCTGCCCATCATGGTCACGCCACGGTGGGCGGTTTCTTCGCGCACCGCGCCGTTGACTCGCAACAGGTCGCTGCGCAACGCCGCCGTGTATTCCTCAAGGGAACGGCCCACGGGAATGCTGCGCAGGCTGTCGACAATCAGGCTGCTGACGTAATCCCCCGCCGCGTGCCCGCCCATGCCGTCGGCCACCACCCACAGGCCGTTTTCCGGCAGGTCGAGGCAAGCGTCTTCATTGACTTGGCGAACCATGCCGACGTGGCTTTTGCTGGCGGATTTGAACGTGGACCGCATCTACACAACACCTTCTTGGCCGAGCAAAAATTGCGCAAAATCGTCGGCAGCAGGCAAGCCCTGACACCGCATTAAACCGGGAGAAATCTGTTGCGAACCACGGCCCCACCACAGGCTCGCGCCTTCGCAGGCCTGTTCGGCAAGCGCAGTCATCCGCGCTTGGGGGTCTGTGGCGTTGACACGCTGCAAGCCCGCAAAGCGACTACCCAAGGTGCGAGGTTGGCAGGCTGGAGCGCCGAGGGATTCGATCCCGCCGCTGAAACCTTCGAAGCTGGCGCCGGCGTCCAGCGTGCTCAGCAACAACTCTTCCACCTGTTCAAACCAGGTGTCCGGGCCGCCAACGACGGAGGCCGGGTCGGTGTCGTGATCCAACAGCGCAGCCACCGTCAGCGGGAAATAGCGCCCCACCCGGTCGATGCTCGGCATCACCACGCCCACCGCCGCGTCCGGCCCGCACACACCCGGCGCCAACACGAAGCGCCACAATGGGCTGACCAGGTAAGCATTCAGCCAGTCAGCCCCGAGGCGGGTCTGGCTGGCGAGCAATCCGGACGCCAGCCAACTGTCCCAAGGGCCGATAAAACTCTGGGGCAGCGCGCGGCTGACAAAGTCGCCGCGGCACGCCAACTTGCCGTAGAAACCCAGCGTGGTCATAGCCGCTCCGGCAGGCTGAAGCCGTTAAGCACGCGGCTCTTGAACGGGTTGAAGGCACTGTTGGCCCGCAACTCGTAGGAGATGCTCGCGCCGTCGACCCGCAGACGCAGGTTGAAGCGGTCCGGCGAATTGCCGGCGGTCAGGTCCGATTGCTCCAGCAGACGAAACCAGGCCCACGGGCCGTCCAGCGTCACGCCGGAGCGCCCGCTGGCTGACGGCGGCATGATGGAAATGCGCACCACGCCAATGCTGCCGGGATTCGGCCACTGCATCGCGACCGGCCGGCTCGGGCCGTGGTCATAGCTCAGTTGCTGGCCGTCCAGGTCCAGCAGGAACTGGGTGATGGTCGCGTCCATCGCCACCGGCTTGAGTTCAAAGCGCACGATCGGCTGGGTGCCACCGGCGCGGAAAAACGCATCCCGAATGGTCGCCGCACGCTGGAAGGTTTGCAGCACGCCCGGCGCGATGCCGAGCTTCTGCGCCGCGCCCGGCTGCCAGCGCCAGGTTTGCGTGGAGGTGTCGACGTAAGGTTGCAGGTACTTGCGGAAGTAATTGTCCATCACCCCGCCCACCCCGAAGAACTGGCCGAAGTCATCCAGGGTCGCGTCCCGCGCACTGCCGGGCGACATCGGATAACGCCCGGCCAGGGACTGGCGATACACGTTCACCACTTCGCTGACCCACGCCGCATTCAGCTGGTTACGCACCCCGCCCATCATGCTGTTGGTGGTGGAGTTGACCACTGACTTGACCATGCCCTGCACCAGCGGCGGCTGGCGTTCGGCATTCAGGCTGACCCGCGTGGCCGCAGCCGCCGCCTGGTTTTTCGCTTCGCCGAGCAACGCATCGCCACTGGCACCGACCATGGCGCTGACCTGCACATACAGCGCGTTCATGTCCGCCAGCAGGCCATCGATGGCCGCCGGTTCACCTTCGTTCTTGCTGACGATGCTGTTGAGTTCAGCGAAGTGCGCCGTCACCGGATCTTCACTGGCCGCCGGTGCATCCGCGGTCGGTTGGTCCTGGCCAAGCAGGCTGCCGAGGCGTTCCTTGAGCTTGTCCACGCCACCTTCCACCGGCGCGCCCTTGGCAGCCAGCAGGCGTTCTTCCGCCTGCAGGTCGGTCTCCTTGGAGACCGCCACCAGCAGCTTCTTCAGCGGCGAAGTCGGCCCGGAAATCACCCGCAAGACGTCGGCCGCCTGGGCCACGCTGGTGATCGGCACAAAGTCGATATCCGCCAGCAACGCATCCCACTGGCGTTGATAATCCTGGAAGTACAGGCGGCGCACATCGGCGGCGAGGCTGACGACGTTTTGTTGGTCGGCCTGCTCGCGGCCCAGTACCCACTGCTCTTCAGCAAGGGTGCCGGTCTGGTTCAGGCTGGCCAGCAGGAAGCCCTGGCGATAACCCTTGGCGGTAAAGAAACCGCTCAACGGTTCGCCCAACGGCTTGCCGCTCTTGCGACTGAACACCAGCGCCGCATCACGGCCCGCCGCTTCGTTGATGCGAAAGTCCGGCACGCCTTCCGGCAGTTTCTGGCGCTTGATACGGTCGTAGACGCGCTGGGCCACTGGCAGTTGCTGCAGTTGCCGACGCAGGTCGTCGATCAAGCGCGGGTCGAGACGGGCGCTGGGCGGATGCCGCTCGAACAGGGCCTGCAAGTGCCCGATCAATGCCTGGCGTTGGTCTGCCGGCAGGTCGCGCGGCAGGTTGCGGTCCCAGTCGAGGGCGATCCAGGCCTTGATGAAGTCCGGGTCGTAATGCTCGCTGTCGGCGAGCATCAGGTAGGCCTTCAAGCCTTCGTAGAGGAAGTCGGAATTGCCGCCGCCGTGCAGTTGCTCTTCGATGCGCGTCACCAAACGGGGCGCGAACACGGCGATCAACAGCTTGCGGTAGACGCTGGAGGATTCGGCTTCGAGCATGTCGCCCTGATACAGGCCCAAGCCTTCGGACCAGCTCGGCGAGTCGCCCGCGAGGTTCTTCACGGCGTTAAGCAGGGGCAGCACCGCGAGTACTTCGCGCTGTGCCGGGCTGAGGTTCTGCACGGTCTGGCCCAACGGCGCGACCTTCTGGTCAACCTGGGCGATGTAGGCCTGGTTGGCGCGATAACTCACCCACCACAACGTGCTGACGACCAGTACCAGCGCCACGGTTGCGGCCAGCACACCCCGGGCAATCCACTTGCGACGGCGCTCGACCTTCGGGTTGACGCCCACCAGGCCACGCTCGGCAAACGCCACGGCGGTGAACAGTTTTTCGATGAAGTAACTGCGCCCGGTGCCGGTCTGGCGCGCCAGGTGCTGGCGGTCCAGGTTCATGCTCTGGGCCATGGCGCCGATCAAGCGGTCAATCGGGCTGCCTTCCTGGGTGCCGCTGGTGAAGTACACACCGCGCAGCAAGACGCGCTCTTCAAAGGCGTTGGGTTTGAACACGCCTTCGAGGAAGCCTTGCAGGCAATCCTTCAACGCGCCGAACTGCTGCGGGAAACCGTAGATCAGGTCGCGCCGCGCCGGGTCGCGTTCCTGTTGCAGGCGCTCCACCAGGCGCTCGTTGAGGCGCTGTTCCAGGCCGGCGAACTCGCTTTGCAGATGGGCCAGCGGGCTGTCGCTGTTCTTGCCGTCGTCCAGGGCGAAGGTCATGCCCCACACTTGGGCGCGCTCTTCCTTGCTCAGGTTGTCGAAGAACTCCATGAAGCCCGGCACCAGGTCGAGCTTGGTGAGCATCAGGTAGATCGGGAAGCGCACGCCCAGTTGGGTGTACAGCTCCTGGATGCGCAGGCGGATCGCGGCGGCATGGGCGGCACGCTCGGCGTCGCTGCCCAGCAGCAGGTCCGAGAGGCTGATGGCGATAAACGCACCATCAATCGGGCGCCGGGAACGCTGCTTTTTCAGTAGGTCGAGAAAGCCCAGCCAGGCGGCTTTATCCACCGTGGAGTTGCTGTCCTGGGTGGTGTAGCGGCCAGCGGTGTCGAGCAATACGGCCTGGTCGGTAAACCACCAATCGCAATTGCGCGTACCGCCCACGCCCCGTACCGCACCGGCACCCAACTGCGCCGCCAAGGGAAAGTGCAGCCCGGAATTGACCAGCGCGGTGGTCTTGCCCGAGCCCGGCGGGCCGATGATCACGTACCACGGCAGCTCATACAGGTTGCGGCGCTCGTCACCGCCCAGCTTGGCCTTTTTCAACAGGGCCAGGGCTTCGTCCATGCGCTGGCGCAGGGTCGCCAGCTCTTCGGCGGTGGCGACGCTGGCAGGGTCTGGCGGGGTTTCCGCCGCGAGGCTGCGCATCACTTCGGCGGCCTGGCGCCGGGCCTGGATAATCCGGAATACGCGGTAGGCAATCCACACCGCGAACACCAGGATGATCAGCGCCCAGCGGCGCCCTTCCGGCACCAGCACATCGAGCAACGGGCCCACAAACCAGATGATCAGGCTCAAGGCGATCAGGCCCAGCAGCGGGATCACCCAGCGAATCACAAAACTGAAAAACGCCTTCACTCGACGCCCTCCGCCAATACGGTGATTTCTACCCGGCGATTGCGCGCACGGCCTTCGGCTGTGGCGTTGGTCGCCACCGGCTCGGTGTCGCTGCGGCCTTCGGCGCTGAAGCGTTCCGGCTGGCCGGTCTTGGCCGCGAGAATCTCCAGCACCGACTTGGCCCGCGCCTCGGACAGCGCCCAGTTGGACGGAAAGCGCAGGGTCGCAATCGGACGGTTATCGCTGTGGCCGGTGACCCGCACCTGGCCCTTGACCTTGCGGATGGCGTCGGCAATACGCAGCATCAGCGGCTGGAAGTCATCGACGATGCTGGAGCTGGCCGAGGCGAACAGTTCATCACCACGGATGGTCACCACGGAGCGGTCGACGGCATCTTCCACGGCTACGCGACCGGCCTTGATGTCTTCCACCAGGAAGCCTGCCAGACGCGGTCGCTCAATGATTTTCGGCTGGGCCACCGGACGGTCGATGGCCTGCACCGGGATCTCCCCCAGGGCATGAATATTCTTGAACACCGGCTCGGCATCCGACGCCAGTTTCATCCGCAATCCGAACAGCAACGCCAGCAACAATGCCACGCCGATGGCCACGGCGATCCACGGCGGCATGAACTGCGCCAGGCGATCACGGGCCACGGTTACGCCGCGCCAATGGGGCGACAGCTCGCGCTCATGTTCGCCACGGGCACTGCGAATCGCCGCCGCGGTACGCTCGCGCAAGGCTTCCAGCTGGCTACGGCCGTCGTTCATCACGCGGTAGCGACCTTCGAAACCCAGGCACAGGCACAGGTACAGCAGTTCCAGCAGGTACAGGCGTTCCCGCGGGCTTTGCAGGCAGTGATCCAGCAATTGGAAGACCTTTTCGCCGCCCCAGGCTTCGTTGTGCACGGTGATCAGCAGGCTCTGCTTGCCCCAGTCACTGGCACTGCCCCACGGCGTACTCAGCACGGCTTCATCGAGGGCGGTGCACAGCGCGTAACGCGCCAGCAGCACGTCATTGCGGGCCACGCCGGCCGCCTCGGCACGTTCTTCGAACTGGCGCAGGTAAGCCAGCAGCTGCGCACGCAGGCTCGCTGGCGCAGGGTGCGAGATCGTGTTGCGCAGGCGCGTCAGCAGCGCCAACAACGGGCCGGCGGCGCTTTCCAGCGGGTTCAGGCCCTGGGCCTTGCCGGTCAGGATCGGCGCAGCGGGCATCGACAGCGGCGCCGGCTCTGCGCGAACAGGCTCCGGCGCGCGGCCACCGGGACGCGGCATGAACTGGGTGCGGTCATCGTCATTCGGATGCATCGCGGATTACCCTCGGATGGCCCAGAAAGCCAGGTTCAACCCCGGGAACTGGCCGGCGATGTGGAACGCAAAGCCACCGGAATTACCCAGTTGCTGCCAGTGCTCGCTGCCCCGGTCCAGCTCGTAGTAGGTGGAGCCTGCGTGGTACGGAATCTGCCGTGGCGCCACCGGCAGCGGCAGCAGGCCGATGCCCGGCAGTTGCAGGTTGACCAGGTCGCGGATGTGTTCCACCGAGCCAACTTTGCTTTGCTGGCCGAAGCGCGCGCGCAGGGTTTCGCCCGGCACATCGGCGCGCACCACCAGGATGAAACTGGCGCTGTCGATCAGGGTTTTGTCGGCCAGCATCGCCACGTGCACGCCGTAGGCTTTCTCGACAATCGGGATCGGCGTGGCCTTGCTGTCGATCAGCATCGACAGCGCCTCGCGCAGGGCCTGCATCACCGGGGTGAAGCTCAGGGCCAGGTCGTCATGCTGGTACTGCGGATATTCGTGGGGGCGGCGGCCCGTGGTGGAGAAGGTCGAGAACTCGCCGGCCAGGCTCACCAGCTCACTGAAGAAACGCTCCGGGTGCAGCGGGCTCAACTGACTCAGGTGCTGGATCAGCGGCTGGGCGCGGTTGACCAGTTGCAGCAGCATGAAGTCGGCAATCTCCGAAGCACCACCGGCGCCCGAAGCCACCACGCGCCCGGCCAACGCTTCGCCGCGCTGGTGCAGCAGGCCCAGCAGTTCGCTGCGAAACGCGGTCAGCGGTTTGCTGGCCGTCACGTCGAGGACCGGCGGGATGTAGCTCTCGTCCAGCACCAGGGCGCGGTCGGCGCGTTTTTCCTTGATGCGCACCAGGCCGATGGCCGCGTAATCGCTGATGCCATCCTGGGCGGTCAACAGGCGCAAGGCGCGGGAGCCGACCGCCACCGGCGCACGGTTTTCGAAGGGCGCGTTGTCGTCGCGCACTTCACGTACCTGGCTGACATAGCGCGCGGCTTCCAGGGCCTCGCCTTCGTCGACGGTGTCGCGGGCGCCGGCACGCTTGAGGGGCAACGCCAGGTACACCAGGCCATCGCGCAAGTTGTCGTCGATATTCAGCGGGCTCGGCGCCAGGTCGTCCTGGGGGATATTGAACGGTGTGCCATCCGGTAACAGGCCGCGTGCCGAAACGATCGCCAGCTTACCCTGGGCCAGCAGGCCCTGGTCGATCAACAGTTCGGAAAAGCCCCAGGCCCCCGCCGACAACGGGCGGCTGCGCGCATCGATCAGGTTTTCCAGGTAACGGTCATGCTGCTGGAAGTGCTGCGTTCCGATGAACATGCCTTCCGACCAGACCACGCGATTGTTCCAGGACATGGGGGCTCCGATTCTTATTGGGCAGGGCTGGATGGGGGAACCACGACGTCGGCACGCACGGCATGCACATCGAGGCTGATCTGGTATTCGGTGTATTGGCGTGCCGGCACGTTGAGCACCGTGCGCCACTCGGCGCGGTCCAGTTCGCGATAGCCCACCAGCAGGCCGATCTGGCGGGTGGACGGGTCGAGGTCGCGCTGGATGCTCAATTGCTGGCCGGGCAGGATCACCACTTCGTCCTGGTCGAGCAGGTCGAGGCCGAGGGTCGACTGTGCGCGATCGGCCAGGGCGAAGTAGTCGGAACGGCTGAAGGTGGCGGCGTTTTTCAGTTCGAAAATCCGCACCCGTACCGGGGCTGCCTGGCCATTGGCGCCGGGGTTGAGCCCGGCGATGGCATGGAAATGCAGCTCGACGGCGGCGGTGTCTGCCTCAGCTTCGGCGGCCTCGGGCTTGGCCGCATCCTTGGCACACGCCGTCAGCAGAAGCGCGGTGGCGACTGCGAGTAAAAACCTGGGAATCATCCTGCGTCCTCAATGACGTACTTAGCTATCCGTTGTTCCATGTACTGCGTTGTTAGTGACGCTGTCGGCTGCTGTGCGCTTCGTAGGCACGGCTGAATTCACGCCCGAACAGGTCCTGGAAATCTTCCTGGGCCTCGCGGGAAATATTGCTGTAGAGCTCGGTGAACTGCTGCCAGTACTGGGCCTGGCGCGAGCCGTTGAAAATGCTCGATAGCCCGCCGGGCTTGCCCATGCGCTCTTCGAGCTGCGCCGGTTCAAAGCGCGTCAGCAGGTGCTTGATGGCGGCTTCGACCCCGGCCATGACGGCCAGTTGGTGGGCGCGCAGATCGTCGAAACTGTCGCGCACGGCCAAGTCCGGTGCCATAAACGCCTGATTGCTGTGGCGTAGGAGCAGCAGTAGCGCTTCATCGGCATTCGGGGCGAATTTCAACGGATTGTTTTCCACCGGTTGAATCACCGTCTGCTGCATGCGGAACTCGCCCTTGAGGCTGCTGCGGGCACGCAACACGTCGATCAGGCCTTCGACCATCAGCCGGTAACTGCGGCCGATGCTTTCCATCTGGGCTTCGGCCTGGGCCTTGTCCAGGCGCAACTGATCGAGGCCCGCACCGCGCAGGAAGGCTTGCAACAGGTCGGGCTGGCTGGCATCAGCCACCGGGAGCGGGCGCTCGACCTTGGGCGGCTCGATAACCGGCGGCTGTGGCGGTGTTGGCGGCGGCGGTGCAACAGACCTGGGTGCCGGGGCATCGCCGAACAGATCCCAGTCTTCGGGGATTACTGAGCCCGAGACCACCGGCGCAGGCGGCTCAGCCACGGGCAGCGGTGTCGGCGGGCGGAAGTCGTGCAGCTCGGCCGGCACGTGATCGTGCACGGTGGCCGGCGGTACGCTGGTGGGCGCGAGGAAGTCGAACAGGTCCGGCAGGGTGTCCATCGACGAGGCGCCTTGGAACTGCGGCGCGATCACCGGAGGTGGCGTCGGGGCCTTCACGGCGGCGCCCATCAGGGCTTCGAAACTGTTGGAAGCGTCACCGGTGAAAGACGGGGTATCTGTCACTTTCAGGTTGAAATCGATACGCGCCTGGATCTCGTAATCGCCGATGCGGATCAGTTCGCCGTCCTGCAATGGCTCGCTGCTTCCCCGCCGCAAACGAATACCGGCATGCACTAACTCAACTCCATTAGTGCTGTTATCAGTTAAGTAGTAACGACCATCTTTGTACTGAATAACGCAATGTTGCGTGGAAACAAGACGTTCTGGATCAGGCAGTACCCAGTCATTTTCGGAACCGCGGCCAATAGCCATCACTCCCTGGTCCAGGGACTTTTCAGAACACTGGCCAGGGGTAATCTTGTGATAACTAGTGATAGTCAAGCACAGCGACATCTTGCCTCCTTGCTGATACTTCGCGCGCGGCCGTTCCCTGGGAGAAATGCTCCGAGAGATCCACGACAGATCCTTTCAAAACCTTGAAAGCCTGCTTCAACCCGCGTAATTGCTGATCTTAACCGGCCTGTATGACAAAAATCCTGCCTCGGCACCTGCTTCGACTGATCAGTCGCACAAGATGTTAAGCACCGCACATCTGTCATAGAGGGCGAATAGCTTACCTTGACAAGGCATAAGTACTACACCAAAAATGCACAACTTCTTGAACACCAATGATGGCACTTTGAAATCAGCATGATGTCAAAGCGCTAAATAAGACCAAGAAAACATGCAAAGTTCCTCGCGCAACTAATGCATGAGTTGCCCGTCATCTAACGGGCTGATAGGGAGATCGAATTTAGTGGATGTGCCTCTGCTGCTCGCCGCCGTTTCCGCGACTTCGCCCTGTGGCGAAGACTTGGAATATGACGCCGATTACTTGCATCTTGAGCGTGCCGCACAGGGTCAACCCGAGCGCAGCATGGGCGACTCGATCCTGCCTGCCGAACCTCCGGAATGGCGCAGCATCCAGCAGCAAAGTCTCGACCTCCTGCAACGCAGCAAAGACCTGCGCATCACCCATTTCCTGTTGCAAGCCGCCCTCGCCCTCCAGGGCATTGCAGGGCTTGCCGACGCACTCGCGCTGATCAACGCGCTGCTGCGCGAATACTGGGCCGACCTGCATCCACGCCTGGATGCCGATGACGACAACGACCCCACCGTGCGCATCAACGCCCTCAGCGGCGTGGCCAGCGACGCGAACATCCGCCTGCTGCGTGAGGCTATCCTCACCCGTTCCCGCACCTTCGGGCCCGTCAGCCTGCGCGCCGCGCTGAATGCCAGCGGGCTGCAGAGTTTCCCCGGCGAAAACCTCGGTGCCGAACAGCTTAACGGCGCATTCCTCGACAGCGATGCCGAGCAACTGCAAACCACCCGCGACGCGCTGAACGCCGCCCGCGACGCCTGTGAGGCCATCGAACAATACGTCAGCGACCAGGTAGGTTCCGCCCAGGGCGTGGACCTCGCCCCCTTGAAGCAACTGCTCAAGCAGGCCGCGCAGATACTTAACCAATACGCCCCACACAGCGGCGCTGCCAGCGAGCCCGAGGTTGTCAGTGACGACAATGCCCCCTCGGTTGAATACGCCGCCGCGCCCGTTGCAGCACGCCCGACCGGCGACATCGCAAGCCGCGATGAAGTGCTGCGCAGCCTCGACAAGATCCTTGCGTACTACACCCGGCACGAGCCTTCGAGCCCGCTGCCGGTGCTGTTGAACCGGGCGAAGAATCTGGTGCACGCCGACTTTGCGGCCATCGTGCGCAACCTGATTCCCGACGGCATGTCCCAATTTGAAAATCTGCGCGGGCCGGACAGCGAATAAGCGTACGGATCGCGCAGTTACAACACCGTCGCTCAAGCGACCAGGAGCAGCAACGTGGCGAAGCAAAGTTCTCAGAAATTCATCGCGCGCAACCGTGCGCCTCGGGTGCAGATCGAGTACGACGTCGAGCTCTACGGCGCCGAGAAAAAGGTCCAGCTGCCCTTCGTCATGGGCGTGATGGCCGATCTCGCCGGCAAGCCCGCCGAACCTCTGGCGCCTGTGGCCGACCGCAAGTTCCTTGAAGTGGACGTCGACAACTTCGACTCGCGCCTCAAGGCCATGCAGCCACGCGTCGCGTTCCACGTGCCCAACGAGCTGACCGGCGAAGGCAACCTGAGCCTGGACATCACCTTCGAAAGCATGGACGACTTCAGCCCCGCCGCTGTGGCGCGCAAGGTCGATTCGCTCAAGCAACTGCTCGAAGCCCGCACCCAGCTGGCCAACCTGCTGACCTACATGGACGGCAAGACCGGCGCTGAAGAAATCATCATGAAGGCGATCAAGGACCCGGCACTGCTTCAGGCACTTGCCAGCGCGCCCAAGCCTGCAGGGGAGCAGTAATCATGACTGACAATACCGCCCGCGAAGGCACCCAGATCCTGGGTACCACCGAAGAAGCCAGCGAGTTCGCGAACCTGCTGCTGCAAGAATTCAAACCCAAGACCGAGCGTGCCCGCGAAGCCGTGGAAACCGCTGTGCGCACCCTGGCCGAGCAGGCTCTGGCCCAGACCGACCTGGTGTCCAACGACGCGATCAAGTCGATCGAATCGATCATCGCCGCCATCGACGCCAAGCTCACCGCCCAGGTCAACCAGATCATCCATCACCAGGATTTCCAGCAGCTGGAAAGCGCCTGGCGTGGCCTGCACTACCTGGTGAACAACACCGAGAGCGATGAGCAGCTGAAGATTCGCGTGCTCAACATCTCCAAGCCGGACCTGCACAAGACCCTGAAGAAATTCAAGGGCACCGCGTGGGACCAGAGCCCGATCTTCAAGAAGATGTACGAAGAAGAATACGGCCAGTTTGGCGGCGAACCTTACGGTTGCCTGGTGGGCGACTACTACTTCGACCAGTCGCCTCCCGACGTGGAGCTGCTGGGGGAGCTGTCGAAAGTCTGCGCCGCCATGCACGCACCGTTCATTGCCGCCGCTTCGCCAACCGTGATGGGCATGGGCTCGTGGCAGGAACTGTCGAACCCGCGCGACCTGACCAAGATCTTCACCACCCCGGAATACGCCGGCTGGCGCTCGCTGCGTGAATCGGAAGACTCGCGCTACATCGGCCTGACCATGCCGCGCTTCCTGGCGCGCCTGCCGTACGGTGCCAAGACCGATCCGGTGGAAGCCTTCGCCTTCGAAGAAAACACCGACGGTGCCGACAGCTCCAAGTACACCTGGGCCAACGCCGCTTACGCGATGGCGGTGAACATCAACCGTTCGTTCAAACACTTCGGCTGGTGCTCGCGCATCCGTGGCGTGGAGTCGGGCGGTGAAGTCGAGAACCTGCCGGCCCACACCTTCCCGACGGATGACGGTGGCGTGGACATGAAGTGCCCGACCGAAATCGCTATCAGCGACCGCCGCGAAGCGGAACTGGCGAAGAACGGTTTCATGCCGCTGCTGCACAAGAAAAACACCGACTTCGCTGCCTTCATCGGCGCCCAGTCGCTGCAGAAACCGGCCGAATACGATGACCCGGATGCCACCGCCAACGCCAACCTGGCCGCGCGCCTGCCGTACCTGTTCGCCACCTGCCGTTTCGCCCACTACTTGAAATGCATCGTGCGCGACAAGATCGGTTCCTTCAAAGAGAAGGACGAGATGCAACGCTGGTTGCAGGACTGGATCCTCAACTACGTCGACGGTGACCCGGCGCACTCCACCGAAACCACCAAGGCCCAGCATCCATTGGCTGCCGCCGAAGTGATCGTGGAAGACGTCGAAGGCAACCCGGGGTACTACAACTCCAGGTTCTACCTGCGCCCGCACTACCAACTCGAAGGGCTGACCGTGTCGCTGCGCCTGGTATCGAAGCTGCCTTCGGCGAAAGGCGCGTAACACCGTCGCTCGTTCCCACGCTCCGCGTGGGAATGCCGCCCGGGACGCTACGCGTCCCAGTGACGCAGAGCGTCACAAGATGCGTTACCACGCAGAGCGTGGGAACGATCAGCGTTAACAAATTCTGTGGCTGAGACCACACAGGGAGAAAACATGGCTGTTGATATTTTCATCAAGATCGGCGACATCAAGGGCGAGTCCATGGACAAGGCCCACAAGGACGAAATCGACGTGTTGAACTGGAGCTGGGGCATGGCCCAGTCCGGCAACATGCACGTGGGCGGTGGCGGCGGTGCGGGCAAGGTGAACATCCAGGACCTGTCGCTGACCAAGTACGTCGACAAGGCCTCGCCCAACCTGATGATGCACTGCGCGAGCGGCAAGCACATCGACAAGGTCACGCTGACCGTGCGCAAGGCCGGCGGTGAAAGCCAGGTCGAGTACATGATCATCAACCTGGAAGAAGTGCTGGTCACCTCCCTGAGCACCGGCGGTTCGGGCAGCGATGACCGCCTGACCGAAAACGTGACCCTGAACTTTGCCCAGGTGATGGTGGACTACCAGCCACAGAAAGCCGACGGCACCAAAGACGGCGGCGCGATCAAGTTTGGCTGGAACATTCGCTCCAACACCAAACGCTGATTGCCCCTGTAGCCGCCACCCCAAGTGGCGGCTGCAAGCCCCCTGTTCCTCTCGCAACCCGTCCGTGGAGCTGCTTTGGTGGTAACTGAAATTGCTTCCCGCGATCGCCTGCAACCGTCCCTGCTGGACCGGTTGACCGACGATGACCCGACCAATCCCAAGGAAAGCGCCGACAAACGCGTGCTGTCCCTGAGCCAATTGAAAGCCTCGGTGCTGCGTGACCTGACGTGGCTGCTCAACACCACTTCACTGCTCAACGCCGATGCCACGCTGCACACGCCTGCCGGTACGTCGGTGGTCAATTACGGGCTGCCGGCGCTGGCGGGCAACAGTGTCTCCAGTGTCGACATCAGCGCCCTGGAAGCCTTGATTCGACAAGCCATCGCCACCTTCGAGCCGCGCATCCTGCGCCACACCTTGCGGGTCAAGGCACGCGTCGGCCACGGTGAGATGAACCACAACGCCCTGAGTTTCGAGATCGAAGGCGACCTGTGGGCGCAGCCGGTGCCGTTGCGCCTGTTGCTGCAAACCGACCTGGACCTGGAGTCCGGCCATGTGCGTGTGGTCAATGCCGACCAGCGGAGACGCCCATGAACCCGCGCCTGCTGGAGCTGTACAACCAGGAACTGCACCACGTGCGCGAAAGCGCCGCCGAGTTCGCCAAGGAATACCCGAAGATCGCCAGTCGGCTGACCCTGTCCGGCATGGACTGCGCCGACCCGTACGTCGAACGCTTGCTCGAAGGCTTTGCGTATCTCACGGCCCGGGTCCAGCTCAAGCTCGACGCCGAGTACCCGACCTTCACCAACAACCTGCTGGAGATCGCCTACCCGCACTACCTGGCGCCGACCCCGTCGATGACCGTGGTGCAGTTGCAGGCCGATCCCGATGAAGGCTCCCTGGCCAGTGGTTTTCCACTGCCCCGCGACACCGTCCTGCGCGCCGCCTTGGGCCGCGAAACCCAGACCTGCTGCGAGTACCGCACCGCGCACCCGGTGACGCTGTGGCCGTTGCAGGTCGCCCAGGCCGAGTACTTCGGCAACCCGTCCGCCGTGCTCGGGCGTTTGGCTGCCAGCGAACCCAAGGCCAAGGCCGGCCTGCGCCTGACCTTGCGTACCGGCGCCGAGCTGCCGTTCAACAGCCTGGCCCTGGATAATTTGCCGCTGTACCTCAGCGGTGCCGACGAACAACCGTTCCGCCTCTACGAACAACTGCTGGGCAATGCCTGCGCGGTGTTCGCGCGCAAGCCCGGTGGTGACTGGGTTGAGCGCCTGCCGCCGGATGCCTTGCGCTCCCGGGGTTTCGACGACGCCGATGCGGCGATGCCGGTGGTGCCGCGAGCGTTCCAGGGCTATCGCTTGCTCCAAGAATACTTCGCCCTGCCCCACCGTTTTCTGTTCGTCGAATTCGCTGAACTGAGCCGCGCCGTCAAACGCTGTGACGGCCAGGAACTGGAACTGATCGTGCTGTTCGACCGTCACGATCCAAGCCTGGAAGGCAGCGTCGGCAAGGCGCAATTCGTGCCGTTCTGCACCCCGGCAATCAACCTGTTTCCCAAGCGTGTGGACCGGATTCACTTGTCCGAGCGGGTCAACGAACACCATGTGATCGCCGACCGCACGCGACCGATGGATTTCGAGATTCACTCCTTGAGCGGCATCACGGGCCACGGCACCGGACCGGAGCAGCCGTTCCTGCCGTTCTATGCAGTACGCGATCCGTCGCGCTATGGCCGTGACCAGGCTTACTACACGGTGCGTCGCGAACCCCGCGTGTTGTCCAGCGACCAGCGCCGCAACGGGCCGCGCTCCACCTATGTGGGCAGCGAAACCTTCGTCAGCCTGGTGGACACCCAGCAAGCCCCGTACCGCCATGACCTGCGCCAACTGGGCGTGACCGCACTGTGCACTAACCGCGACTTGCCGCTGTTCATGAGCGTGGGCAACGGCAAGACCGACTTCACCCTGGCCGACAGTGCGCCGGTCTTGGCCGTGCGCTGCGTCGCCGGGCCAAGCCGCCCGCGCGCCAGCCATGCCCATGACGCCAAGGCCTGGCGCCTGATCAGCCAGTTGTCGTTGAACTACCTGTCGCTGAGCGAGCAAGGCCAGGGCGCCGCCGCGCTGCGTGAACTGCTGCGCCTGTATGGCGACAGCAACGACGCCGCCCTGCAATTGCAGATCGAAGGCCTGCGGGAAGTCAGCAGCAAGGCGGTGACCCGGCGCCTGCCAATGCCCGGCCCGATCGTGTTTGGCCGCGGCCTTGAGATCACTCTGGAATTTGATGAAAACGCGTTCCGCGGCACCGGCGTGTTCCTGCTCGGTGCGGTGTTTGAACGGTTCCTGGCACGCTACGTGTCGATCAACAGTTTTACCGAGACGGTGATCCGTACCACCGAACGCGGCGAGATCATGCGATGGAAAGCCAAGCCCGGACGCCGTCCGACCCTGTGAGTACCCTGGATGCAATGCATCAGGAGCCCTGGGAATATGACTTCTTCCAGGCGCTGCGGCGTATCGAGTGCGAATCGCCGGACCTGCCACGCCTGGGGCATTCCCTGCGCCTGGCGGATGACCCGCTGCGTCTCGGGCAGCAGGCCGATTGCACCTTTGCGCCGGCCACATTGGCCTCGGTCGAACCTGGGGCTGAAGGCCAGCCGGCACGGCTGGAGCAGTTCTTCTTCGGCCTCGGCGGCCCCAACGGCCCGCTGCCGCTGCACATCACCGAGTACGTGCGTGAGCGCCAGCGCAACAACGCCGACAGCACCAGCAAGCGCTTCCTGGATGTGTTCCACCATCGCCTGCTGACCCTGTTTTATCGTGCCTGGGCCGAGGCACGGCCGACCGTCAGCCATGACCGCCCGGACGATGACTACTGGTCGGCGCGCCTCGCCGCATTGAGCGGTCGCGGCACCCCGAGCCTGCTCAACCAGGGCCTGATCCCCGACACGGCGAAGCTGCATTACAGCGGCCACCTGTCGGCACAAACCCGCTATCCGGACGGCCTGAAGGCGATTCTCGGCGAGTACTTCGGCCTGCCGGTGGAGATCGAAGAATACGTCGGCCAATGGCTGGAGCTGCCCGAACGCAGCCGCGTGAGTGTCAGCGCCAACCAACTGGGCGTGGACTTTTGCCTGGGCAGCCACGTGTGGGACCGCCAGCATAAATTCCGCATTCGCCTGGGCCCGCTGAAGCTCGATGACTACATGGGCATGCTGCCCGGCAGCCAGCCGTTCAACGAGCTGGTGGCGTGGGTCGCCGAGTACCTGGGCCACGAACTGGACTGGGACCTGAACCTGATCCTGCAACAACCGGAAGTGCCGGCCCTGCAACTCAACGGCCAGTTCCGCCTGGGCTTCAACACCTGGCTCGGCCAACCCGAGCATGACGCCAACGACCTAATCCTGGCCCGGCATTACGCCGAACACGCCAACACCTCAAGGAATCCAGAGCATGGGTGAAATCAGTCGCGCCGCACTGTTCGGCAAACTCAACAGCGTGGCCTACAAGGCCATCGAAGCCGCCACCGTGTTCTGCAAGCTGCGGGGCAACCCGTACGTGGAACTGGCCCACTGGTTTCACCAGTTGCTGCAACTGCAGGACTCTGACCTGCACCGCATCATTCGACAGTTCAATGTCGAGCCGGCGCGTCTGGCCCGCGACCTGACCGAAGCCCTGGACCGCCTGCCCCGTGGCTCGACGTCGATCACTGACTTGTCGTCCCATGTGGAAGAAGCGGTCGAGCGTGGCTGGGTCTACGGCAGCCTGATGTTTGGTGAAAGCCAGGTACGCACCGGTTACCTGGTGCTGGGAATTCTCAAGACGCCGAGCCTGCGCCACGCGCTGTTGGGCTTGTCCGGTGAGTTCGACAAGATCAAGGCCGAAGCCCTGAGCGAACGCTTTGACGAATACGTCGGCGACTCGCCCGAAAATGCACTGAGTGCCAGCGACGGTTTCAACGCCGGTGCTGTACCGGGCGAGGCCAGCGGCGCCATGGCCCCGAGCGCGATGGGCAAGCAGGAAGCCCTCAAGCGCTTCACCGTCGACCTGACCGAACAGGCCCGCAGCGGCAAGCTCGACCCGATCGTCGGGCGTGACGAAGAGATCCGCCAACTGGTGGACATCCTCATGCGTCGCCGCCAGAACAACCCGATCCTTACCGGTGAAGCCGGCGTCGGCAAGACCGCCGTGGTCGAAGGCTTCGCCCTGCGCATCGTCGCCGGCGACGTACCACCCGCGCTGAAAGATGTGGAACTGCGCAGCCTCGATGTCGGCCTGCTGCAAGCCGGCGCGAGCATGAAAGGCGAGTTCGAACAACGCCTGCGCCAGGTCATCGAAGACGTCCAGGCTTCGCCGAAACCGATCATCCTGTTTATCGACGAAGCCCACACCCTGGTAGGTGCCGGTGGCGCCGCCGGGACCGGTGACGCGGCCAACCTGCTCAAGCCTGCCCTGGCCCGTGGCACCTTGCGTACCGTGGCCGCCACCACCTGGGCCGAGTACAAGAAGCACATCGAAAAAGACCCGGCCCTGACCCGCCGTTTCCAGGTGGTGCAAGTGGCCGAGCCGTCGGAAGACAAGGCGTTGCTGATGATGCGCGGCGTGGCTTCGACCATGGAAAAACACCATCAGGTGCAGATCCTCGACGAAGCGCTGGAAGCGTCAGTGAAGCTGTCCCACCGCTACATTCCGGCGCGTCAATTGCCGGACAAATCCGTGAGCCTGCTGGACACCGCCTGCGCCCGCGTCGCCATCAGCTTGCACGCGGTGCCGGCAGAAGTCGACGACAGCCGCCGCCGTATCGAGGCACTGGAAACCGAGCTGCAAATCATCGCCCGCGAGCACGCGATCGGCATCGCCATCGGTGCGCGCCAGACCAACAGCGAAGCGCTGCTGAACGCCGAACGCGAGCGCCTGGCCACCCTGGAAGCCCGTTGGGCCGAAGAGAAAACCCTGGTGGATGAGTTGCTCGCCACCCGTGCGACGTTGCGCGAAAAATCCGGTGTCGTGGACAGCGGCGATGATCAATTGCGTGCCCAATTGGTAGACCTGCAACAACGCCTCAGCACCCTGCAAGGCGAAACCCCGCTGATCCTGCCGACCGTGGATTACCAGGCCGTGGCCTCGGTGGTCGCCGACTGGACCGGCATCCCGGTGGGCCGCATGGCCCGCAACGAACTGGAGACGGTGCTCAACCTCGACCAGCACCTGAAGAAACGCATCATCGGCCAGGACCACGCCTTGCAGATGATCGCCAAGCGCATCCAGACCTCCCGCGCCGGCCTCGACAACCCGAGCAAGCCGATTGGCGTGTTCATGCTCGCCGGCACCTCCGGCGTGGGCAAGACCGAAACCGCCCTGGCCCTGGCCGAAGCCATGTACGGCGGCGAGCAGAACGTGATCACCATCAACATGAGCGAGTTCCAGGAAGCCCACACCGTGTCCACCCTCAAGGGTGCGCCACCGGGCTACATCGGCTATGGCGAAGGTGGCGTGCTGACCGAAGCCGTGCGGCGCAAACCCTACAGCGTGGTGCTGCTGGACGAGGTGGAAAAAGCCCACCCGGACGTGCATGAAATCTTCTTCCAGGTGTTCGACAAGGGCGTGATGGAAGACGGCGAAGGCCGGGTGATCGACTTCAAGAACACCTTGATCCTGCTGACCACCAACGCCGGTACCGAGCTGATTTCCCAGGTCTGCAAAGACCCGGCGAACATCCCCGAGCCCGAGGAAATCGCCAAGGCCCTGCGCCAGCCGCTGCTGGAGATTTTCCCGCCGGCGCTGCTCGGCCGCCTGGTGACCATTCCGTACTACCCGCTGAGCGACGAGATGCTGAAAGCGATCACCCGCCTGCAACTCAACCGCATCAAGAAGCGCGTGGAGAACACCCACAAAGTCGCCTTCGATTACGACGACGACGTGGTCGACCTGATCGTGTCCCGCTGCACCGAAACCGAAAGCGGCGGGCGGATGATCGACACCATCCTCACCAACAGCCTGCTGCCGGACATGAGTCGCGAATTCCTCACCCGCATGCTCGAAGGCAAGGCGCTGGCGGGCGTGCGAATCAGCACACGGGATAACGAATTGCACTACGACTTCAACGATTGACCTGACGGAATGCGATCAAAACTGTGGGAGCGGGCTTGCTCGCGAAGACGGCGTATCAGTTGATGCATCCGGTGACTGATTCACCGCGTTCGCGAGCAAGCCCGCTCCCACAGTTGGAGCCGGTTCCTACAGTTATTACGCTATTTACGGGTTAACCGATGTTATTCAACCAAGCCTCACGCCTGGCCAAGATCACCAGCCCCCTGGGGCCGGATGTGCTGCTGCTCAATGAAATGGGTGGCGGCGAAGAGCTGGGTCGGCTGTTCAATTTCGAACTGCAGCTGACCTCGCTGGACGCCAACATCGACCTCAACCAGTTGCTGGGCAAGCCCATGAGCCTGAACCTGCAACTGGCGGACGGTGGCGAGCGGCACTTCCACGGTATCGTCGCCCGCTGCAGCCAGAACATCGACCAGGGCCAGTTCGCCAGCTATCAGGTGACTTTGCGCCCGTGGTTGTGGCTGCTGAGCCGCACCTCCGACTGCCGGATTTTCCAGAACCTGAGCATCCCGCAGATCATCAAGCAGGTGTTTCGCGACCTGGGTTTTTCCGACTTCGAAGACGCCTTGAGCCGCCCGTACCGCGAGTGGGAATACTGCGTGCAGTACCGCGAGACCAGCTTCGATTTCGTCAGCCGCCTGATGGAACAGGAAGGCATCTACTACTTCTTCCGCCACGAGCAGGACCGCCACGTGCTGGTGCTGGCCGATGCCTACGGTGCCCACGCCAGCGTGCCCGGCTACGCCTCGGTGCCTTACTACCCCAAGGACGAGCAGCAGCGCGAACGCGACCATATGCACAACTGGCACCTGGCACAGGAAGTACAACCCGGCTCCCTTGAGCTCAACGACTACGACTTCCAGCGTCCCAGCGCGAGCATCGACGTACGCTCGGCCATGCCGCGCCCGCACACCGCCGGCGACTACCCGCTGTACGACTACCCCGGCACCTACGTCAAAAGCGAAGACGGCGAACACTACGCCCGCACCCGCATCGAAGCCCTGCAAACCCTGCACGAACAAGTGGAGTTCAGCGGCAACGCCCGGGGCCTTGGTTCCGGCCACCTGTTCAGCCTCACCGGCTTCAGTCGCCGCGACCAGAACCGCGAATACCTGATCGTCGGCGCCCGCTACTACATCTCCCAGGAAAGCCTCGAAAGCGGCGGTGGCGCGCCTTCGGCGCAGTTCGAAAGCACCCTTACCTGCATCGACGCGCAACAGAGTTTCCGCCCGCTGGCCAACACCTACCGGCCCATCGTCAAAGGCCCGCAGACGGCGCTGGTGGTGGGGCCCAAAGGCGAAGAAATCTGGACCGACCAATATGGCCGGGTCAAGGTGCATTTCTATTGGGACCGCCACGACCAGTCCAACGAAAACAGCTCATGCTGGATTCGCGTATCGCAGTCCTGGGCCGGAAAAAACTGGGGCTCGATGCAGATCCCACGGATCGGCCAGGAAGTGATTGTGAGCTTCCTGGAAGGCGATCCAGACCGGCCGATCATCACCGGCCGGGTGTACAACGCCGAGCAGACCGTGCCTTACGACTTGCCGGAAAACGCCACCCAAAGCGGGATGAAAAGCCGCTCCAGCAAAGGCGGCACACCGGCCAACTTCAATGAAATCCGCATGGAGGACAAGAAGGGGTTGGAGCAGCTGTACATCCATGCCGAGCGTAATCAGGACATCGTAGTGGAGGTGGATGAAAGCCATTCGGTGGGGCATGACCGGAACAAGAGTATTGGGCATAACGAGACGGTGACGATTGGGAACAATCGAGTGCGCATCGTCAAGCATCAAGACATCCTCTCGGTGGGCCAGAGAAAGACCGACAGCATCAGCCAGAGCTACGTGATTGAAGTGGGCGAAAACCTGCGATTGGTCTGCGGTAAAAGCATCCTGGAGTTGAACGCCAGCGGGCAGATCAACCTGAGTGGCGTAAATATCAGCTTCCACGCCAGCGGCGATGCCGAATTCAATACCGGCGGCGTCCTGCACCTGAACAACGGCGGCGGCCCCGGCGCAACACCCGATGGTCAGGGCATGAAAGCCAGCATCGACGCCAATATCAAAGCCGCGTTCCCCGCGCCTAAAAGCTCCTGACGAGACCTGTTTTCCATGACGTACCGAATTAACGAATTTCAGTTCCAACTGCCGGCCGGCGAGCTGCAGGACGCTACGATCAATATCCTCAAGTTCCCCGAGCTGGGCACTTCCTTGATCATCAGCCGCAGCTTCCTCACCGATGGCGAAACCCTGCACAGCAACTTCGACGAACAGCTCAAACGCCTGGAAAAACAGGTGCAGGATTTGCGCTATCAACCGGGCGTCGGTGTCCGTCTAGGTGCAACAAAGGAAGTAGAAGGCATAGAGCTCCGCAGCCAGTTCAGCAAGGGCAGTGACAAGGTGTTCCAGTACCAACTGGCTCTGGTAATCCCGGGCACACGCAAGATGCTCGCCTTGAGTTATGTGAAGGCAGACAAGCTGGGCGATGCCGAGGCGGCGCACTGGGCGACGATCAAAAACTCATTGTCGTTCGACGCGATTTCCTGATGGGCACCATGCATGTCTGATGCTCTATGGGCCGCTCGCATGGGCGACGCGCTCTCCCACACCTCAATGATGGCCGACATCCTCGGCGGTGTGTTGGAGGTGGCGGCCAATATCGCGATCACTGCAGTAGCGACTGCTGCCGTGGTGGCTGCTACCGGTATCACCGTCGCTACCGGCGGACTCGGATGCGTCCTGCTCGGCGCAGTGGTGGGCACAGTTGTCGGCCTTCTCATGAGCAAGAGCGGGGCGGACAAAGGCCTCACCAATTTATGCGACAGCTTCAGCAACGCCCTGTTTCCGCCCACGGTACAGGCGAATATTCTCACCGGTGCCACCGATACCCTGACCAACAACCTTCCCGCCGCACGTGCCGCGGGGGCGATCAGCTCGCATGTCGCGCCAGCCGGAACCGAACTGGAAGAACCCGCACCCGAACCAGAAGCCAGTTATCTGGATATGGCCGAGAGCTTCTTCTCCCAAATGTGGCGCCCCACGGTGGCTACTCCCACACCAGGAGCCGTGCCCAAGCCTCTGGACTTGGTCACCTGCATGAAGCATCCACCGATGCCTCCGCAGTTCCTGGCCGAGGGTTCGGATAAGGTCACGATCAATGGCCAGCCTGCGGTGCGCAGTGGTGATCGTAGTACCTGCGATGCAACAGTGGTGTCGTCCGGGTTGATTTCATCGAACGTGACCATTGGCGGCGGGTCAGTGGTGGTGCGGGAAATACGCAGTGGCAAGACGCCGGGCGTGGGGTTGGCGGTCACCGCGTTACTGATGCTCAAGGGCGGCAAGGGCAAGTTCTTCAGCAAGTTGCCGTGCATGCTGATTGGCGGGGCTACTTCGATGGCCGTCAGCAGCGCGATGGACGCGATGACCAACGCTGCCATGGGCTCGTCGAATCCGGTGCATGCTGCAACGGGAGCGAAGGTGCTGGGCGGCACCGATGAACTGGATTTTGTACTGCCCGCCATCCTGCCGATTGACTGGCAACGCTTCTACAACAGCCGCGACGAACGCCCAGGCACACTGTTCGGTACAGGCTGGAGTGTGGCTTATGAAGTATGCGTCGAAATCCAACCTCATCCAGAAGGCGGTGAAGCGCTGGTCTACACCGACGAGCAGGGGCGCCCTATCGACATGGGCTCGATCCCGTTGGGGGGGGCGGTGTTCAGCCCCGGCGAAGGGCTCTCTGTGCGTCGGCACCTCAACGGGCAGTTGCTGATTGAAAGTGACGACGGCCTATATCGTTTGTTTGAGCCCACAGCCAACCCGTCGCTGCTGCGCCTGATTCAACTTGGCGACCGCAACGACAACCGCATTCATCTCGACTACGACCAGGCCGGACGCCTGGTACGCCTGCGCGATACCTTCGACTTGGTGCAGGTCGAGTTGATACGCGAACATGAGCACGTCACTCGCGTCGAACGCCTATTCCCAGATCAACGTCGCGAAGTGCTCGTCAGCTACGGCTATGACGCCAGGGCCAATCTGGCAGAGGTGCGCGATGCCTCTGGCCAGGTGCAGCGGCGCTTCACGTACGATGCCGGGCACCGAATGGTGGAGCATCAGTTACCCACCGGGTTGCGGTGCTTCTATGAATGGGCACTGATTGAAAACTCAGAGTGGCGAGTCGTCCGACACTGGACCGATGAAGGTGACTCCTACCAGTTCGACTATGACTTGAAGGCGGGCCTCACCCGTATCATCGACGGCTTACAGCGCGTCAGCACCCGACATTGGAATACTCAGCACCAGATCATTCAATACAGCGATAAGCTGGGGCAAACCTGGCTGTTCGAGTGGAATGACGAACGCCAACTTCTCAGCGCCACCGACCCGCAAGGTGGACGCTATGAATACAAGCATGATGACGCCGGCAACCTGATCGGCGAAACGGACCCGTTGGGCCGCAGCGATTCAACGTTGTGGCTTGAACACTGGGCGTTACCCCTGGTGGAGACCGACGCCGCCGGCAACAGTTGGCAGTATCGCTATGATCCTCGCGGCAATTGCGTTGCCGAAACCGACCCGCTGGGCCACATCACCCGCTATCGCTATGACGCCCACGGCCAGGTCGTGGAAATCATCGACGCCTCCGGTAAAAGCAAAAAACTGCGTTGGAATCCGTTCGGGCAATTGGTCGAACACATTGATTGCTCGGGTTATCCCACGCGTTTCAGCTACGACGAGCGCGGCTATCTGCAGGTGATCACCGACGCGCTTGGCGAGCGCACTCAATTCAGCTACGACCTCCAGGGGCGCTTACTCAGCAACCAACTGCCGGACGGTCGCATCGAGCTGTTTCAACGCGATGTCAGCGGCCAACTCGTGGGGTACACCGACCCTGCCGGACATACCACGCTCTACCAGCACAATCGACGTGGCCAGATAAGCCTGCGCACCGACGCTCATGGCCGGCAGGTGAAGTTCGGCTATGACAGCTATGGGCGCCTGCAAGCACTGACCAACGAGAACGGCGAACGTTATCTCTTTGCCTGGGACGCCGGGGATCGGCTGACTGAGCAGCAAGACCTCGATGGCAGTGCCAAAAGCTACACCTACAATCCACTGGACCATATCACCACGGTGACCGCCACTCCGGCCCCCTACGGCAACGGGCTAGGCCTGGTTCCCGAGACGCCGCCAGCGCCCATTGTCCATCAAATGGAACGTGACGCAGTAGGTCGGCTGATCGCCAAAACCACCGACGATGGGCGCACCGACTACGCCTACGACCCGCTGGACCAGCTCACCGCCGTCACCTTCACCGACCTGCTGGGCAATACCCAAGCCCTTGGTTTCGCTTACGACGCCCTCGGCCAAATGCTTGCCGAACAGAGTTCTATGGGCACCCTGCAGCACCACTACGACGAACTCGGTAATCTTATCCAGACCCAGATTCCCGACGGACGCTGGCTCAATCGCCTGTACTACGGCAGCGGTCACTTGCATCAGGTCAATCTCGACGGCCAGGTCATCAGCGACTTTGAACGCGACCGCCTGCACCGCGAAGTACTGCGCACCCAAGGCCGACTCAGCACCCGCAGTGAGTATGACCGCAGCGGCCGTCTACGCTCACGCCAACACCGCCTTACAGGCCTGCCATCGTTGATGCCAGCGACAGCGCAAAAGCAGTTCGAGTATGACCCTGCCGACAACTTGGTCGGCAAGTTCGACCAGCAATCTGCCATACAACATCGCCAACTGCTGCACTACGATGCCACTGGCCGCATCATCGCCAGCCAGGACAGCCTGCACGGCCAGCGCGAAACGTTTGCCTACGATGCCGCCGCCAACCTGCTGGATGGCCCGCAGTCAGGCGCTGGGCTGGTCGTGCATAACAAACTGCTGACCTATCAGGACAAGCGTTATCGCTATGACGCGTTCGGTCGGATGATCGAAAAACGCAGCGCAGCGCGTGGCTTGCAACGCTTCGCCTACGATGCAGAAAGCCGGCTGATTGAAGTGCGCAATGAAAACGGCAGCGTAGTCAGGATGATCTACGACCCGTTGGGCCGACGCATTGAGAAAAACGAACATGGCAACGACGGCTATCCCCTGGGGGGAACCCGGTTTACCTGGGATGGGCTGCGGTTATTGCAGGAGCATAAACACAGCCAGACCAGTCTTTACATCTATGAAGATGAAGGCAGCGAACCCTTGGCTCGCGTTGACGGCACCGGGCCGCTGCAGAAAATCCGCTACTACCACAACGACCTCAACGGACTGCCGGAGCAACTGACTGAAGCTGACGGGCATAATGTCTGGCGAGCGACATATCGTGTGTGGGGCAATACGGTTGAGGAAGTGCGCGAGCCGTACTACATCGAAGAACAGAACCTGCGCTTTCAGGGGCAGTATCTGGACCGGGAGACGGGGCTGCATTTCAATACTTTCAGGTTTTATGATCCGGACGTGGGACGGTTTACGACACCGGATCCGATTGAGTTTGACGGCGGGCTCAATTTTTATCAGTACGCCCCCAATCCAATATCCTGGATTGATCCATGGGGACTGGCCCCCGAGCTTTATTACCTGATTGCGAAAAAGGACGGCTTTTATGACGAGATGGCATGGGGCCATAAAAAGCCAATAGGCCAAGTCTATTTGAAAAAAGGTGAAGTTTGGAAAGTCGGTGAAACCGTCAATCCGAATCGGCGATATACCCAAAAGTGGCTGAAATCCAAAAATCTTGCCTACAAAAGGGTTATGGCAGCACCGACGAAGGGCAATATGCAGGTATGGGAAAGATTAAAAATCGGAAAATATTTTAAACGCCGAGGAAAACTACCCCCGGGCAACAAATGCAGGCACTGACATAAGGAATACTTTATGCGAGTCGATACGACATCGGACTCACCGAGTTGGACAAAGGTCTTTGAAATCACCGACGAGCTAAATGGCCTGAGTGAGATTCTTGAAAAAAAGTATCCCACCCTCGACTGGGAACTGGCGGTCTGCATGCGATGCCTGCCGAAGAACCTGGAACGAAAAACATTTTGCCGTTATTACGCAAAAGACAAAATGTTCGGTCTGGATATCGCCATGGACGAGGAAGATTTTGTTCCACTGAAAAAAGACATAGCTGCTCAGCGCAAATTAATAGGTGCGGCATTCATTACATTTTTTGTTGAAAGTATTAAGAAATACGAGAAAAAACTCCCCAATCTGCAACCGGTATCGGCGCTACTAATTGCGGATGTACAGCAATGGTGTATTGAGAACGAGTGGACAGCTTGAAGCTCAACGATTGAGCAAGGATTGCCCACCCACAAAAAATGGGCACCCGACCCAGTCGGCGTGCCCATTTTTTATCCCGCGCTCACACTCGCATGTGCGTAGCGCAGGCTTCTTTACTTACGGATTGACGCTGTCTTTAAGCGACTTGCCTGGCTTGAACGCAACGGTGTTGCTCGCCTTGATTTTCACCGGCTCGCCGGTTTGCGGGTTTTTGCCGGTGCGGGCGCCGCGGTGGCGCTGCAGGAAGGTGCCGAAGCCCACCAGGGTGACGCTGTCCTTGCGATGCAGCGCGCCGGTGATTTCTTCGAGTACGGCGTTGAGTACGCGGTTGGCCTGTTCTTTGGTCAGGTCTGCTTTTTCTGCAATAGCGGCTGCGAGTTCTGGTTTACGCATAAGTGAAGCCTCTTTGACGGTTTTTTGTTGTTATGTCCGTGCTGCTCTCTATCGGAGCAGCGCCCAAGGCGCCGCAGGCTCTACTCTGCGGCAGACGGGAGTGAGGATGGCATGCCATCGGGGCCTGCGCCAGTCTCACGGCGACCTTTCTACGGTCAAAATGATGCTTATTCCGACAGAACGACCAGCATTTACGCCAGCAGCGGCGGAAGTTCTTTGTTGAGGGCCAGTTTTTCCATCACGGCCGTGCCGGTCAGGGCGTAGCCCAGCAGTCGGCCGCTGGCGTCGCGGCACAAGGCCTTGATGTCGCCGCCCTGCCCTTCGACGCTCCACACGCCTTCGGTGCCCCGTGGCGGTGGCGAGACGACCAGCGGGCAGACCGGGGTTTTTACCGTGACGGGCATAGGGCCGTAGCTGACGGCCGTCGCGTTACCCGCCAGGGTCTGGGCCAGGGCGCGGGCGCAGCTCATCAGGGGCATTACGTACAGCAGGTTCAGGCCATCGACCTCGGCGCAGTCGCCCAGGGCGTAGATGTTGGCGTGGGAGGTCTTGAGGTGGCGGTCGACCATGATCCCGCGGTTGATCTGCAACCCGGCGGCGGCGGCCAGGTCGACACGCGGGCGCAGGCCGATAGCAGACACCACCAGGTCACACTGGATCACTTCGCCATCAGACAAGTGGGCTTCCAGGCCGTCAGCGGTGCGCTGCAGGCGATTGAGCACCGGGCCCAGGTGGAAACGCGCCCCCAGGCCTTCCAGACCGGCCTGCACCGCTGCGGCGGCTGCCGGGTGCAGCAGGGTCGGCATGACTTGCTCGCACGGCGCCACCAGGTCGATCTCGTAGCCGCCGAGGATCAGGTCGTTGGCGAACTCGCAGCCGATCAGCCCGGCCCCCAGCAACAGCACCCGGCGTTTTCCGGCCGCAGCGGCACGAAAGCGTGCGTAGTCTTCGAGGTCGTTGATCGGGAAAATCAGCTCGGCGGCGTCGCCCTGTACCGGCACCCGCACGGTTTCTGCGCCCCAGGCCAGGATCAGGTCGCGATAGGCCACCGCTTCCTCACCGATCCACAAGCGCTTGTGGCCCGGGTCGATGCCGCTGATGCGGGTGTGGGTACGCACTTCGGCCTTCAGTTGCTCGGCCATGGCGCCCGGTTCAGCCATGCTCAGGCCATCGGCTTCCTTGTTCTTGCCAAAGCCGGTGGAGAGCATGGGCTTGGAGTAGGAGCGCCCGTCATCTGCGGTGATCAGCAACAGCGGGGTTTCGCTATCGAGCTTGCGAAACTCCCGAGCCAGGTTGTAACCGGCCAAACCCGTGCCGACGATCACGACAGGTGCGTTCATTCCTTTCTCCTTGTAGTACGGTTCTTGAATTGCGATTTAAATCAGCAATCAGCCGATTTCGATCATTTCGAAATCCATTTTGCCCACGCCGCAGTCCGGGCACAGCCAGTCTTCGGGGACGTCCTGCCACAGGGTGCCCGGCGCGATGCCGTCATCCGGCCATCCGTCTTTCTCGTCGTAGATCAGGCCACAGACGACACATTGCCACTTCTTCATTACTTGTTTCCTCAGGTCCAGGCGCGTTGGCCGACGGTCGATAGATGCAACCTTGCCGTGCGGCTCAGGGCGTTTTGTACTGATCAGCAGGCGCAGATGCAAGCATGATCGACGCATGGGCCTGGCGCACTCCGGCAAAAGTCCAGGGCACCATGGTAAGCTCGCCGCCTCATTAACTGCCAATAATGACCCTCCGTGCCGCATTCAAACGCCCTTCCCGATGCTTGCCGATGGCTGACCCAGAGCCTTCTGAGCCCACTGCCCGCGCCGCTGACACTCAACTGGCTGTTCGATGAAGGTTCGCTGACCCGGCGCCTGACGCGCCTGTCCGACGATGGCTTCAGCGTGACGCCGTTGTTCGAAGGCTGGCAGCCACTGCGAGACGACGAATGCGCCACCCTGGACTTGCCCGCCGCCAGCATCGGCTGGGTGCGCGAGGTGTATTTGCGTGGCCATGGCCAGCCGTGGGTGTTTGCCCGCAGCGTGGCGGCCCGCAGCGCCTTGCAGGGCGACGGCTTGCACATGGACGAGTTGGGCAGCCGGTCTCTCGGGGAATTGCTGTTTTGTGACCACGCCTTCACGCGCCAGGCCATCGAGGTGTGCCGCTACCCACGGGAATGGCTGCCCCCGGCGGACCAGGCCGATCACCTGTGGGCGCGCCGCTCGCGCTTTGATCGCGGGCCGCTGAGCGTGCTGGTGGCCGAGATCTTCCTGCCCACCCTGTGGCAAGCCGTGCACGACCATCCGGAGCGTTTCTGATGTACCAGCGCCTGCTCAAATCCCTGAATCACCTGAACCCAAGGGCCTGGGACTTCATCCAGTTGACCCGCATGGACAAGCCCATCGGCATTTACCTGCTGCTGTGGCCCACGCTGTGGGCGCTGTGGATTGCCGGCAAGGGTTCGCCATCGCTGCTCAATATCCTGATCTTCGTGCTCGGCGTGGTACTCACCCGGGCCGGCGGTTGCGTCATCAATGACTGGGCCGATCGCAAGGTCGACGGCCATGTGAAGCGCACCGAACAGCGCCCGCTGGTCAGCGGCAGGATCAGCTCGAAAGAGGCCCTGGTGTTCTTCGCGGTGCTGATGGTCATCAGTTTCCTGCTGGTGCTGCTGACCAACTCCATGACGATCTGGCTGTCTCTGGGCGGCCTCGCGCTGGCGGCCAGCTACCCGTTCATGAAGCGCTACACCTATTACCCGCAGGTGGTATTGGGCGCGGCGTTCTCGTGGGGCATGCCGATGGCGTTCACCGCCGAAACGGGCAGCCTGCCCGCCGCTGCCTGGCTGCTGTACATCGCCAACCTGTTGTGGACGGTGGGTTACGACACGTACTACGCCATGACCGATCGCGACGATGACCTGAAAATCGGGGTCAAATCCACCGCGATTCTGTTCGGCGATGCCGACCGGGTGATCATCCTGACCCTGCAGGGCCTGGCATTGGTGTGCCTGTGGCTGGCGGGGATGCGTTTTGAGCTGGGCGGCTGGTTCCACCTGGGCTTGCTGGCGGCGGCCGGGTGTTTTGCCTGGGAGTTCTGGTACACCCGGGACAAGGACCGGCTCAAATGCTTCAAGGCGTTTTTGCACAACCACTGGGCCGGGTTGGCGATTTTTGTCGGGATTGTCGCGGACTACGGGTTTCGGTGAGAGGCCAGGCCCCTCACCCTTACACGGCTCACATCAAGGCTTGGCGACCTTCCAGGCCCCGTCCATTTTGCCTTCGCCGGTCATGTCACCGGCCTTCTTGTCCATGATGAAGGTGTAGAGCGGCTTGCCGCTGTAGGCCCACTGGCTTTTCTGGTCGTCACGGGTGATCACGGTCCACTTGCCCATTGGCTTGTCGGTGGATTCGGCCATCAACGGCGGCCAGTTGGTGGCGCACTTGTCGTTGCACATGGATTTGCCATCAGCGTCCTTGGCAAAGGTGTAGAGGGTCATGCCGTTGTGGTCCACCAGCATCCCGTCCTTGGTCATCGCCGGGTCTGCCGCAAACGCCAGTGTCGGCAGCGTTAACGCGGCCGTTACCAGCAGGGCTTTCCAGGAAAAAGTACTGTGAGTCATGGGAACCTTCCTTTTGTGGTTGTCAGGATTCGGACCCAAAGCGTAGTCCAGAGAGGCAAGGATTGCCCAGGCGACTAAATTACTGTCACACGACTGCAATAATTCCGTTATCTAATGCGGCGCAAGACAGTTAAATGACAAGAGGATTTAGCATGGTTGGCAGGAGCATTCTGATCGTTGACGACGAAGCGCCCATTCGCGAGATGATCGCCGTTGCGTTGGAAATGGCCGGCTATGACTGCCTGGAGGCGGAGAACTCCCAGCAGGCCCATGCCATTATCGTCGACCGCAAGCCGGACCTGATCCTGCTGGACTGGATGCTGCCCGGCACCTCCGGCATCGAACTGGCCCGCCGCCTCAAGCGTGACGAGCTGACCGGGGATATCCCGATCATCATGCTCACCGCCAAGGGCGAAGAGGACAACAAGATCCAGGGCCTGGAAGTCGGCGCCGATGACTACATCACCAAGCCCTTTTCCCCACGGGAACTGGTCGCCCGTCTGAAAGCCGTTCTGCGCCGTGCCGGCCCCACCGATGGTGAAGCGCCTATCGAAGTCGACGGCCTGATCCTTGACCCGATCAGCCACCGCGTAACCATCGACGGCAAACCCGCCGAGATGGGCCCCACCGAATACCGCCTGCTGCAATTCTTCATGACCCACCAGGAGCGCGCCTACACCCGCGGCCAACTGCTGGACCAGGTCTGGGGCGGCAACGTGTATGTGGAGGAGCGCACCGTCGACGTGCATATCCGCCGCCTGCGCAAAGCCTTGGGCGACGCTTACGAGAATCTGGTACAAACCGTGCGCGGCACCGGCTACCGGTTTTCCACCAAAGGCTGAGCCAGCCCGAACTGCCCAGACAGCTGAAAGGACGCGTGTTTAAGTGAACCAAAACTGGCATGGCACCCTGATCCGCCACATGCTCCTGTTGATCACCGGCTGCCTGCTGGTGGGCCTGGTCAGCGGCTATTACGGCTGGAGCCTGGCCGTCGGCCTGGGCCTTTACCTGGGCTGGACCCTCAAGCAACTGCTGCGCCTGCACGAATGGCTGCGCCAGCACAAACCCGACGAAGCACCACCCGACGGCTACGGCCTGTGGGGCGAGGTGTTCGACAGCATCTACCACTTGCAACGCCGCGACCAGCGTGTACGCGGGCGCCTGCAAGCGGTGATCGACCGGGTACAGGAGTCCACCGCCGCACTGAAAGACGCGGTGATCATGCTCGACAGCGACGGCAACCTGGAATGGTGGAACCGCGCCGCAGAGACCTTGCTGGGCCTCAAGACGCCCCAGGACAGCGGCCAGCCGGTGACCAACCTGGTGCGCCACCCGCGTTTCAAGGAGTATTTCGAGCAGGACAACTACGAAGAAGCCCTGGAAATCCCGTCACCGACCAACGACCGCGTGCGTATCCAGCTGTACCTGACGCGCTACGGCAATAACGAACACTTGATGCTGGTGCGCGATGTCACACGCATCCATCAGCTGGAACAGATGCGCAAGGACTTCGTCGCCAACGTCTCCCACGAACTGCGCACACCGCTGACGGTGATCTGCGGTTATCTGGAGACGCTGCTCGATAACGTCGAAGACGTGAACCCGCGCTGGACCCGTGCCCTGCAACAGATGCAGCAGCAAGGCTCGCGCATGCAAACCCTGCTTAACGACCTGCTGTTGCTGGCCAAGCTGGAAGCCACCGATTACCCCTCGGACAACCATCCGGTGCCGGTGCAAAGCCTGTTGCAGACGATCAAGAGCGACGCCCAGGCATTGTCCGGGCAGCGTGAACAGCAGATCACCCTTGAAGCCGACCCATCGATCCTGCTCAAGGGCAGTGAGGGCGAGTTGCGCAGCGCGTTTTCCAACCTGGTGTTCAACGCCGTCAAATACACCCAGGACAAAGGCAACATCCGCATCCGCTGGTGGGCCGACGACCAGGGCGCACACCTCAGCGTGCAGGACTCCGGGATGGGTATCGACGCCAAGCATTTGCCGCGCCTCACCGAGCGTTTCTACCGCGTCGACTCCAGCCGCAACTCCAACACCGGCGGCACCGGGCTCGGCCTGGCCATCGTCAAACATGTGCTGCTGCGCCATCGCGCGCGGCTGGAAATCAGTAGCGTGCTCGGCCACGGCAGTACCTTTACCTGCCATTTCCCGCCGGCCCAGGTGACACATTCCCGGGTCCTTCATCAGGACGAGTGACCCTCCGCCCGGAAGCCGCCACTAGGCAAGCGCCCCGTCAGCCGCTACATTGGCGGACTTGCGCCTGCCTTTCAGGCCCACCTGCTCACCCTTTTCGATTAGACGGAACCCGCAAAACCCCATCATGGACCCTTCCCCTGGCATCACCCTCGCGACACTCTTCGCCGACTTCGGCATGATTCTTTTTGCACTGATCCTGGTACTGCTCAACGGCTTTTTCGTTGCGGCGGAATTTGCCATGGTCAAACTGCGCTCGACCCGGGTCGAGGCCATCGCCCACAAGAACGGCTGGCGCGGGCAGATCCTGCGCACCGTACACAGCCAGCTCGACGCCTATCTGTCGGCCTGCCAGTTGGGTATCACTCTCGCCTCCCTGGGCCTGGGCTGGGTCGGTGAGCCGGCCTTCGCGCACATCCTCGAGCCGTTGCTGGGGGCGATCGGTGTGCAGTCGCCGGAAGTGATCAAGGGCGTGTCGTTCTTTGCCGCCTTCTTCGTGATCTCGTACCTGCACATCGTGGTTGGTGAACTGGCGCCCAAGTCCTGGGCCATTCGCAAGCCCGAGTTGCTGTCGCTGTGGACCGCCGTGCCGCTGTACCTGTTCTACTGGGCCATGTACCCGGCGATCTACCTGCTCAACGCCAGTGCCAACGCCATCCTGCGCATCGCCGGCCAAGGCGAGCCTGGCCCGCACCACGAGCACCATTACAGCCGTGAAGAACTGAAACTGATCCTGCACTCCAGCCGTGGCCAGGACCCGAGCGACCAAGGCATGCGCGTGTTGGCCTCCGCCGTGGAAATGGGCGAGCTGGAAGTGGTGGACTGGGCCAACTCCCGGGAAGACCTGGTGACCCTGGACTTCAACGCACCGCTCAAGGAAATCCTGGCGCTGTTCCGTCGCCACAAGTTCAGCCGCTACCCGGTGTACGACGCCGTGCGCAACGAGTTCGTCGGCCTGCTGCACATCAAGGACCTGCTGCTGGAACTGGCGGCCCTGGACCACATTCCCGAGTCGTTCAACCTGGCCGAGCTGACCCGCCCGCTGGAACGCGTATCGCGCCATATGCCGCTGTCGCAACTGCTCGAGCAGTTCCGTAAAGGCGGCGCGCACTTCGCCCTGGTGGAAGAGGCCGACGGCAAGGTCATCGGCTACCTGACCATGGAAGACGTTCTGGAAGTACTGGTAGGCGACATCCAGGACGAACACCGCAAGGCCGAGCGCGGCATCCTCGCTTACCAGCCGGGCAAATTGCTGGTGCGTGGCGACACGCCGCTGTTCAAGGTGGAGCGCCTGCTGGGCGTCGACCTGGACCACATCGAGGCCGAAACCCTGGCCGGGCTGATCTACGACACCCTGAAACGGGTGCCGGAAGAGGAAGAAGTGCTGGAAGTCGAAGGCCTGCGCATCATCATCAAGAAGATGAAAGGGCCGAAGATCGTGTTGGCCAAGGTGCTATTGCTCGACTAGGGCACACCCCCTGTAGGAGCGAGCTTGCTCGCGAAGGACGTTAACAATAACGCTGGGACCCTGACACCCGGCAGCGCCCTCAGGTTTTTCGCGAGCAAGCTCGCTCCTACAAAAGCCTTACCGCGTGCCCAGCGCAAAGTTGGGCAACGCCTGCACCGGCTGGTTGAATTCATAGGGAATCGACACCAGCCCCGACGCCGTCGTGCGCTGCACCACAAAATGCAGATGCGGCCCGCTGCTGTTGCCGGTATTGCCCGACAGCGCCAGCGGGCTGCCCACCGCCACGCGCTGCCCTTCCCTGACGCTGACCGACCCTTGCTTGAGGTGCAGGTACACGCCTTGCGTGCCGTCATCGTGCTGCACCCGCACGAAATTGCCCGATGGATCGCTGCCGCGCCCGGTCTGCTCGTTCTCGGTTTTCAGTACGACACCGCCACGTGCCGCGATGATTGGCGTGCCTTCAGGCATGGCAATGTCCATCGCATAACGGCTTTTGAGCTCGGAGTGGCTGAAGGTACCGTTGGGGCCTTGGGTGAGACGGAACGGACCGCCACGCCAGGGCAAGGGATAACGATAGGAAGCGGGTTGCGACGGATATACAGGCTTGGGAATCACCCGCTCCTGATACACAAACGCCTGCGCCCCGGGCGTGTACCGGTCGCTGAAGACCACAGCGCCGTCAGCATCGATAGACTTGTAGAGGGTCATGGACATCGCCGGCATGACAACGGCGAACAGTCCACACAACAGCAGTGAGCGCACGAGCATCGGGTTGGCCTGCCAGGGACGACTGAATGGCAGGCTAACAAGGGATCATGACAGTGCTATGTGAACCAAACACTAACCCTGTGGCGAGGGGGCTTGTCCCCCGTTGGGCTGCGCAGCGGCCCCAGTAGAGTTATCGCGCAGGGTCAGGCAGAACTCAATTACAGGGTTTGGGGCCGCTACGCAGCCCAACGGGGGACAAGCCCCCTCGCCACAGGTTTTTTGGAGACCCCATCAAGTCACGCACCCGGCACAAAATGCTTCTGTGCGGTCCCGCGGGCGATCAGCCGCGAAATGTAGTCAAGCTTCTGCGCATCCTGGTCGATAAACCGGAAGGTCAGTTGCAGCCAGTCACTGTCGGGCTTGGGCTCGTAGGCCACCACGGCATGCAGGTAGCCATTCAGACGCGCCACTTCAGCGTTCTCACCCTGCTCCAGGTCGAGCACGGCGCTTTCCAGTACCTGAGGCAGGATTTCACCACGACGCACCACCAGCAGCGCCTCCTTGATACTCAGGGCCTTGATCACACACTGCTGGGTGCCACTGGACAGGCGCAGCTGGCCCTGGCCACGACCGCTGGCAGGCGACGCTGCCGCAGCCACCTGCACCGGCGGGCTGTTGAGCAGGCCTTTGCTGGGCGCGGCCACCGGGGCCGGCTTGACTGCGTCAGGCTTGCCACCAGTGAGGGCGCTGAGGGAATCGTTACCGAACGCCGAGTTCATCTTGGTCGGTGCGCTGGCGATCAGCGCGTCGAGGCGGCCAATCTTGTTCAGTGCCTGCTTGACCTTGTTCAGCAACTGCTCGTTGGTGAATGGCTTGCTGACGTAGCCGGAAACCCCGGCCTGGATCGCCTGCACCACGTTTTCCTTGTCGCCACGGCTGGTCACCATGACGAAAGGCATGGCTTTGAGATGAGGCTGTTCACGGCACCAGGTCAACAGTTCCAGGCCGGACATTTCCGGCATTTCCCAGTCGCACAGCACCATGTCGAAGGTTTCGCGCATCAGGATGGCCTGGGCCTTTTTGCCGTTCACCGCATCTTCGATCTTGATCCCCGGGAAGTAGTTACGCAGGCACTTCTTCACCAGGTCGCGAATAAACGAGGCGTCATCCACCACCAATACACTGACTTTGCTCATCGACCCTTCATCCTATAAAAACCCCGGCAAGCATAACGCTTCGCTGATGGCGTTTTGCCAAAAATTCCAACACCACAAACGAAAACGCCCGACCAAAGGCCGGGCGTTTATTTCTCGGGCAATCTTACTTATCGTCAGGAACGCCCGGAACATTAGGGATTTGATCGGTCGTACCTTCAACTTCTGCTTTCATCCGCTTGAGGCCCATGTGCCGCACGTCGGTACCCCGCACCAGGTAAATCACCAGTTCCGAGATGTTGCGTGCGTGGTCGCCGATGCGTTCCAGCGAACGCAATACCCAGATGATGCTCAGTACCCGCGAGATAGAGCGCGGGTCTTCCATCATGTAGGTCGCCAGTTCGCGCAGCGCCGTCTTGTATTCGCGGTCGATGGTCTTGTCGTATTGGGCCACCGACAACGCCAGCTCGGCGTCGAAACGGGCAAACGCGTCGAGGGCGTCGCGAACCATGTTGCGCACCTGGTCACCGATGTGGCGCACTTCGACATAACCACGCGGCGCTTCGCCTTCCTCACACAACTGGATGGCGCGGCGGGCGATCTTGGTGGCTTCGTCACCGATGCGCTCCAGGTCGATCACCGACTTGGAGATGCTGATGATCAAACGCAGGTCGGACGCCGCCGGCTGACGACGGGCCAGGATGCGCAGGCATTCTTCGTCGATGTTGCGTTCCATCTGGTTGATCTGGTCATCGATCTCGCGCACTTGCTGGGCCAGGCCCGAGTCGGCCTCGATCAGCGCGGTGACGGCGTCGTTGACTTGCTTCTCCACCAGCCCGCCCATGGCCAGGAGGTGGCTGCGCACCTCCTCAAGCTCGGCGTTGAACTGCGCGGAGATGTGATGGGTAAGGCCTTCTTTGCTAATCATGTTGGCGTCCTTGGAACGTCCAGTAAGGTGCGGTCGACCGCAGCATCAGTTCAGTGAGCAACCAGCCACCTGCTAGCCGTAGCGACCGGTGATGTAGTCTTCGGTCTGCTTCTTCGCCGGGTTGGTGAACAGGGTATCGGTGTCGCCAAATTCCACCAGCTTGCCCATGTACATGAACGCGGTGTAGTCGGAAACCCGCGCCGCCTGTTGCATGTTGTGGGTCACGATGACGATGGTGAACTTGGATTTGAGTTCGTAGATCAGCTCTTCGACTTTCAACGTGGAGATGGGGTCGAGTGCCGAGCACGGTTCGTCGAGCAGCAGCACTTCCGGCTCCACGGCGATGGTGCGGGCGATCACCAGGCGTTGCTGCTGGCCGCCGGACAAACCGAGGGCCGACTCGTGCAGGCGGTCCTTGACCTCGTCCCACAGCGCCGCGCCTTTCAGTGCCCACTCAACGGCTTCGTCGAGGACGCGCTTTTTGTTGATGCCCTGGATGCGCAGGCCGTAGACCACGTTTTCGTAGATGGTCTTGGGAAACGGGTTGGGCTTCTGGAACACCATGCCCACCCGGCGCCGCAGCTCGGCCACGTCTTCGCCCTTGCGGTAGATGTTGGTGCCGTACAGGTTGATCGCGCCCTCGACGCGGCAGCCGTCCACCAGATCGTTCATCCGGTTGAAGGTGCGCAGCAGGGTCGACTTGCCGCAACCGGACGGGCCGATGAAGGCGGTCACGCGCTGCTTCGGAATGTTCATGCTGACGTCGTACAGCGCCTGCTTGTCGCCGTAGTACAGGCTCAGGCCCGGGACTTCGATGGCCACGGTTTCCTGGGCCAGGCTCAGGCTCTGCTTGTCGCGACCCAGGGCTGACATGTTGATGCCGTGGGAATGGGTTTCATGTTGCATGGGATGCTCCCTGTGCTACCAATTCGTTTTGTGGGAGCGGGCTTGCTCGCGAAGGCGTCAGGTCAGTTGACCCATGTATGACTGATACACCGCATTCGCGAGCAAGCCCGCTCCCACATTTAGTCCGCGTTCACTTCAATTAACTGTCCAGCGCTTTGTATTTTTCGCGCAGGTGGTTACGAATCCACACCGCCGACAGGTTGAGCGTGGCGATCACCAGCACCAGCAGCAAGGCGGTGGCGTACACCAGCGGCCGCGCGGCTTCGACGTTGGGGCTCTGGAAGCCGACGTCATAAATATGGAAGCCCAGGTGCATGATCTTCTGGTCCAGATGCAGGTACGGGTAGTTGCCGTCCACCGGCAGCGACGGCGCCAGTTTCACCACACCCACCAGCATCAGCGGCGCCACTTCACCCGCGGCGCGGGCCACGGCGAGGATCATGCCGGTCATCATCGCCGGGCTGGCCATCGGCAGCACGATCTTCCACAGCGTTTCCGCCTTGGTCGCGCCCAGTGCCAAAGAACCTTCACGTACGGTGCGAGGAATCCGCGCCAGGCCTTCTTCAGTGGCCACGATCACCACCGGTACCGCCAGCAGCGCCAGGGTCAGGGATGCCCAGAGCAGGCCAGGCGTACCAAAGGTCGGTGCCGGCAAGGCCTCGGCGAAGAACAGCCGGTCAACCGAGCCGCCCAGTACGTACACAAAGAAGCCAAGGCCGAACACGCCGTAAACGATGGCGGGTACACCGGCCAGGTTGTTCACCGCGATGCGGATGATCCGCGTCAGGGTGTTCTGCTTGGCGTATTCACGCAGGTACACCGCCGCCAGCACGCCGAACGGGGTCACGATCATCGCCATGATCAGGGTCATCATCACGGTGCCGAAGATCGCCGGGAAAATCCCGCCTTCGGTGTTGGCTTCCCGTGGATCGTCGCTGAGGAATTCCCAGACCTTGCTGAAGTAGAAACCAACCTTGGTCATGTAGCCCATGGCGTTCGGCTGGTAAGCGTGCACCACCTTGCCAATGCCGATTTCGATTTCTTTGCCGTTGGCATCGCGGGCGGTCAGGCTGTCGCGGTTGAACTGGGTGTGCAGGTCGGCCAGGCGGGCTTCGATATCCTTGTAGCGGTTGTTCAGTTCGGCGCGGCCGCTGTCCATGTCGGCCTGGGCGGTGGCGTCCAGCTTGCCTTCCAGCTCCAGCTTGCGACCGTGCAGGCGGATGCGTTCGAGGCCGGCGTTGATGGCGCCGATGTCGGACTTCTCGAGGGTCTTGAGCTGGGCCGCGAGCTTGTTGACGCGGTCCACGCGGGCTTGCAGTTCCGGCCAGGCCGCCTCGCCTTCGGCGATCACCTTGCCGTCCTGCTTGACGTTGACCAGGGTGCCGTAGAAGTTGCCCCACTCACGACGCTCGATGGCCATCAACTCGACCGGCTTGGTCTGGTTGGTCAGCCACTCGCCGACGATCCAGGTGAAGTCATTGCCGTTCAAGTCACGGTTGCCGACCTTGATCAGCTCGCGGGTCATGAACTCCGGGCCTTGGTCCGGCACCGGCAAGCCAGCGCTTTTCAGGCGCTCGCGGGGCACTTCTTCTTTCTGCACCACTTCGCCGACGACGATGTGATTTTCCTGGCCCGGCACGTTGTAGTTGGCCTGGATCAGGTCGGCCGGCCAGAAGTGGCCCAGGCCACGCACGGCAATCACGGCCAGCAAACCAATGGTCATGATGACCGCGATGGACACCGCGCCACCGCTGATCCAGACGCCCGGGGCGCCGCTCTTGAACCATCCATTCAGGGAGTTCTGTTTCACAGACTTCTACCTTTCTTAAAGCGACGAGTATTTCTTGCGCAGACGCTGACGAATCAGCTCGGCGAGGGTGTTCATGATGAAGGTGAACAGCAGCAGCACCAGCGCCGAGAGGAACAGCACGCGGTAGTGGCTGCCGCCGACTTCCGATTCGGGCATTTCCACCGCGACGTTGGCTGCCAGGGTGCGCAGGCCTTCAAACAGGTTCATCTCCATCACCGGCGTGTTGCCGGTGGCCATCAGCACGATCATGGTTTCACCGACCGCGCGGCCCATGCCGATCATCAGCGCCGAGAAGATGCCCGGGCTGGCGGTCAGGATCACGACGCGGGTCATGGTCTGCCATGGCGTGGCGCCCAGGGCCAGGGAGCCCAGGGTCAGGCCGCGCGGCACGCTGAACACGGCGTCTTCGGCGATGGAGTAGATGTTCGGGATCACCGCGAAACCCATGGCCAGGCCGACTACCAGGGCGTTGCGCTGGTCGTAGGTGATGCCCAGGTCGTGGGAGATCCACATGCGCATGTCGCCGCCGAAGAACCAGGTTTCCAGGTACGGGCTCATGTACAACGAGAGCCAGCCCACAAACAGGATGACCGGGATCAGGATCGCGCTTTCCCAGCCATCCGGGACCCGCAGGCGGATCGACTCAGGCAGGCGGCTGAAGACGAAGCCGGCCACCAGGATGCCGATCGGCAGCAGCATCAGCAGGCTGAAAATCCCCGGCAAATGCCCTTCGACATACGGCGCCAGGAACAGGCCGGCGAAGAAGCCGAGGATCACCGTCGGCATCGCTTCCATCAATTCGATCACCGGCTTGACCTTGCGGCGCAGGCTCGGGGCCATGAAGTAAGCGGTGTAGATCGCAGCGGCAACGGCCAGTGGTGCGGCCAGCAGCATGGCGTAGAACGCGGCCTTCAGGGTACCGAAGGTCAGGGGCGCCAGGCTCATCTTGGGTTCGAAATCGGTGTTGGCGGCGGTCGATTGCCAGACGTATTTAGGTTCGTCGTAGTTTTCGTACCAGACCTTGCTCCACAGCGCGCTCCAGGAAACTTCCGGGTGCGGGTTGTCCAGCAGCAGCGGTTGAAGCTTGCCGCCGGCCTCGACGATCACCCGGTTGGCCCGTGGCGACATGCCGAAGATACCGTTGCCGTCGACCACCTGGTCCACCAGCAACGTACGGTGGGCAGTGCTGTGGAACACACCGAACTTGCCGGAAGCGTCGAGGGCGGTGAAGCCTTTGCGACGTTCTTCAGCAGTGATTTCAACGATAGGCGCGGTGCCCATCTGGAAGGTACGGATCTGCTTCAGGCGTTGTTCGCCGTCCGGGTCGCGGGCCATGAACCACTGCGCCAGGCCACCGCTGGAGTTACCGATGATCAGCGAGATGCCGCCCACCAGTTGGGTGCTGGCCGTGACTTGCGCCACGCCGTCTTCCAATAATTTGTAGCGACCGTTGAGGCTCTTGTCCCGCAGGCTGAAAACGTCGGCCTGGGCGCGACCGTTGATCACGTACAGCCACTGCTGGCGCGGATCAACGAAGATGGCTTTGACCGGCTCGGTCATTTGCGGCAGTTCGATGCGCTTCTGCTCGGTGGTGACTTCCTCGGTCATCATGTTTTCTTCACGGCTGATGGACAGCACGTTCAGATGGGCACCACTGGAACCGGCCACCACCAGCGTCGAGTCGGTCGCGTTCAAGGCGACATGCTCAAGGGAGCGGCCCTGTTCGTCGAGGACGATTGGTGTTTCGCCGTAAGGGTATTCGACGGCGGGCGAGATGGTCTTCTTGCCGTCCGGGTACGACACTTTATAGGTGTGACGGAACACCAGGGACTGGCCGTTGGACAGGCCGAGGATCACCAGCGGGCTGCCGGGCTGGTCTTCACCAATGGAGGCGACTGTCACGCCCGCCGGCAACGGCAGGTCAACGCGCTTGAGTTCGGCACCCGTGTCAACGTTGAAGAACAGCGCCTGGCCCTTGTCGGAAACCCGCATGGCGACCTGGTTCTGTTCTTCCATAGAGATCATCAGCGGCTTGCCGGCGTCCTGCAGCCAGGCAGGCGCGAGGGCCTCTTCCTTGGTCAGGTTGGCGCCGTGGAACAGCGGCGCGACCACGTAGGCGAGGAAGAAGAAGATCAAGGTGATCGCGCCCAGGACGGCGAGGCCGCCAATCAGCACGTACCAGCGGGTCAGGCGATCCTTGAGCGCGCGGATGCGGCGCTTGCGTTGCAGCTCAGGCGTATTGAAATCAATGCGCTTGGGGGGAGAAGTCGTCGTCATGGTGGAATTGGCCAGATCATTCATGCGCACACCCTAGCGATCCTGTATGACAGAAAGATGACAATGCAGTGACGCAAGAAATCCGCCGCGTAGCAGGGCTGGCAGCGGATTAAAAAATGGGAGGCGAGGTCCAGGTCTTACAGACCCCGCCCGGGCCTTGAACCGTGGGTAAACCGCGGTTCCAGGCAGGTTTACCGGCGGCTTATTTGCCACCTTCTTTCAGGCCCAGGTCAGCCAGGGCCTTGGCGGCAACTTTGGCTGGCAGCGGGATGTAGCCGTCTTTCACTACCACTTCCTGGCCCTGTTTGGACAGAACCAGCTTCACGAACTCGGCTTCCAGCGGGGCCAGAGGCTTGTTCGGGGCTTTGTTGACGTAGACGTAGAGGAAGCGCGACAGCGGGTATTTGCCGTTCAGGGCGTTTTCTTCGCTGTCTTCGATGAAGTCAGTGCTGCCTTTCTTGGCCAGGGCCACGGTTTTCACGCTGGCGGTTTTGTAACCGATGCCCGAGTAACCGATGCCGTTCAGCGAGGAGCTGATGGACTGCACAACCGACGCCGAACCAGGTTGTTCGTTCACGTTAGGCTTGTAGTCGCCTTTGCACAGGGCTTCTTCCTTGAAGTAGCCGTAGGTGCCGGATACCGAGTTGCGACCGAACAGTTGCACTGGCTTGTTGGCCAGGTCGCCGGTCACGCCCAGGTCGCCCCAGGTCTTGACGTCAGCCTTGGCGCCGCACAGACGAGTCGAGGAGAAGATCGCGTCGACTTGTTCCATGGTCAGGTGCTGGATCGGGTTGTCCTTGTGCACGAACACGGCCAGGGCATCCACGGCAACCGGGATCGCGGTTGGCTTGTAGCCGTACTTCTGCTCGAAGGCAGCCAGCTCGGTGTCCTTCATCTTGCGGCTCATCGGGCCCAGGTTGGAGGTGCCTTCAGTCAGTGCAGGAGGTGCAGTGGCGGAGCCGGCGGCCTGAATCTGGATGTTGACGTTCGGGTATTCCTTTTTGTAACCCTCAGCCCACAGGGTCATCAGGTTTGCCAGGGTATCGGAACCAACGCTGGACAGGTTGCCCGACACACCAGTGGTCTTCACGTAAGCCGGAATCGCCGGGTCAACACCAGCGGCTACCGCGTTAGCGGTCGCAACGCCAGCAGCGACAAAAGTCATTGCCGCCATCAAACGTTTCAGTTTCATGCCTTGCTCCTAGCAGATAGGGATAGTTGGATCGGGGCCAAGTATCGGTAGGCCGTGTGAACACTCTATGTCTGGAATATGACAATTAGATGAAAGGCCAGCATTTATGAAAAAGCTGACAGGAAGGAGAAACGTCAATAAATCCGGGGCTTGCGAGGAGGTTGGAGCGATTTCGTGGAAACAATCTGTAATTGTTGTAAGGCAAAATCTGTGGCGAGGGAGCTTGCTCCCGCTGGGTCGCGTAGCGGTCCCCAGAATGGAACCGCTGCGCAGTTCAACGGGAGCAAGCTCCCTCGCCACAAGGTTGTCCGGCAGTTTTCAAAAACGTGTCAGCGCCCGCGCTTCCACAGGTACCCACCCACCGCCATCCCCATCACGCACAGGGCCGCCACGTAGTAAGCAGGGCCCATCGGGCTTTCCTTCATCAGCAGCGACACCGCTAACGGCGTCAGGCCACCGAATACGGCGTAGGCGACGTTGTAGGAGAACGACAAACCGCTGAAACGCACCACCGGCGGGAACGCTTTCACCATGACATAGGGCACCACGCCAATGGTGCCTACAAACAGGCCGGTCAAGGCGTACAGCGGGAACAGCCAGTCCGGGTGAGCCATCAGGCTGTGATAGAGCGTCCAGGACGTTGCCAGCAACAAGGCACAACCGATGATCAGCACGCGCCCGGCACCAAAACGGTCGGCCAGGGCGCCGGAAGCGATACACCCCAGGCTCAGGGTGACGATGGCCAGGCTATTGGCCTGCAGCGCCACCGTTGGGCTGAAGTGGTAGATCGTTTGCAGCACGGTCGGCGTCATCAGGATAACCACGACCACACCGGCCGACAGCAGCCAGGTCAACAGCATCGACAGTACGATGGCGCCACGATGGTCACGCAACACCGCGCGCAACGGCAGCTCGGCCGCCAGGGTCTTGCGCTGCTGCATCTCGGCGAAGATCGGGGTTTCGTGCAGCCAGCGACGCAGGTACACCGACAACAGGCCGAACACACCCCCCAGCAGGAACGGAATGCGCCAGGCGTAATCCGACACCTGTTCCGGGCTGTAGAGCGTGTTGATGGCGGTGGCCACCAGCGAACCCAACAGGATGCCGGCCGTCAGGCCGCTGGTCAGGGTGCCGCAGGCATAACCGATGTGACGGGGCGGCACGTGCTCGGATACGAACACCCACGCGCCCGGCACTTCACCGCCAATCGCCGCGCCCTGGATCACGCGCATCAGCAGCAACAGGATCGGCGCCCACAGGCCGATCTGCGCGTAGGTCGGCAGCAGGCCCATGATCAGGGTCGGCACGGCCATCATGAAGATGCTCAGGGTGAACATCTTCTTGCGCCCCAGCAGGTCGCCGAAGTGCGCCATGATGATCCCGCCCAGCGGCCGCGCCAGGTAGCCGGCGGCGAAGATGCCGAAGGTCTGCATCATGCGCAGCCATTCGGGCATGTCCGCCGGGAAGAACAGCTTCCCGACTACCGTCGCAAAAAATACGAAGATGATGAAGTCGTAGAACTCCAGCGCCCCGCCCAAGGCAGACAGCGACAGGGTTTTGTAGTCGTTGCGGGTCAGCGGGCGCGACGGTTGCGCACTGCTTGCGGGCACGGAGGACATGGCAAGGCTTCTCTTATAGTAGTCAGGACGGCAAGCCCGGGACTTGCGGCAGGCTTGGCAAGATAGCAAATCGCTTGAAAAAGCACAGCGTTGAGCCGTTAACAGTTCAGATCCGCGAAATATTTCCGTAGCAGACGTGCAATTAATATGAGCAGGAGCACAGTTGCCGGAAAAAGCCGCGATACAGCGTCTATTTACCGACCAAATGAGCGTCGGGAGGTCGTCGTGGCGCCGACGGCTCGATATACTCGGCCCTTGCAAGCGCCAGACCCGCATCCTTGAGGGGCTGCTGTGCCAAAACGCCGTTGGTTATACACCAGCCGATTTGGCAGAGTTTCCCTTTAGTACGCCTTACGAGAAACGCATCGAGCGGTGTATGTTGGTGCTGAAACGTTTTTCCAGAAGACGGCTATCCACTTGAAATACCCATGAAGCGTCACGGGTCAGAGGCACCGGCATGATCGAACTCGAACAAGAAGATCCTATCCCGCAAGGCGATCTCGCCCTGCAAATCACCGCACTCCCGCGTGAAACCAACGGTTTCGGCGACATCTTCGGCGGCTGGCTGGTCGCGCAGATGGACCTGGCCGGCACCGCCATGGCGAGCAAGGTTGCCGGTGGCCGCGTAGCCACCGTGGCGATTGATCGCATGGCATTCCTGGTGCCCGTGGCCGTCGGCGCGCAGTTGTCCTTCTACACCCAAGCCCTGGAAATCGGCCGCAGCTCGATCCAGATGATGGTCGAAGTGTGGAGCGACGACCCGCTGTCCAGCGAATGGCGCAAGGTGACCGAGGCGGTGTTTGTGTTCGTTGCCATCGATGGCAGCGGCCGCACCCGCTCGGTTCCGTCGCGGGCGCGTTAAACATCGCGACGTTTTGACGGTCCATTGCCCCATTGTCTGCCATTGAGAGCGCGCGCCTATGTCTACGCCCAACATTGAAACCGTAAAACTGGATGAGCTGAACGCTTGGCGCATCCGCCACAACGGCGCCGAATTGGTGGTGGCCCAGCAAGGCGCGCACATCGTGAGTTACCAGCGCACCGGCGAGAAGCCGCTGATCTGGCCCAACGATCAGGTGGTGTTCAAGAAAGGCAAAGGCATTCGTACCGGCGTGCCGGTGTGCTGGCCGTGGTTTGGTGTGTTCGACCGCAACCCGCAGAGCGTCAAGGCCATGTACCAGGGTGCCGAGCCGGCCGGTGCCCATGGTTTCGTGCGGACCGCTGACTGGACGTTGGCTGGCGTTGAGGCTGAAGGCACAGCGCTGAGGGTTGAGCTGGAACTGCCAGTGCCTGAAGGTGGCTTCCCGGGTTGGCCGCATCAGGTTGACCTGAAGATGAGCATCCTGCTGGATGATCAACTGCACATCCGCCTGACCAGCCACAACCACGGCGCCGAGACCGTCAGCCTCAGCCAGGCGCTGCACAGCTATTTTGCGGTCAGCGATGTACGCAACGTGCAGGTCGACGGCCTGGACGGGCGGGACTATATCGATACCGCCGACGGCTGGACCCAAAAGCAGCAATCCGGGCTGCTGCACTTCACCGCCGAGACCGACCGCATCTACCTCGACACCCCGACTCAAGTGAACATCGTCGATAAAGACTGGCAGCGCCGCGTTCAACTCACCAGCACAGGCTCGCGCTCGACGGTGATCTGGAACCCGTGGACTGAACGTGCCAAGGCTTTCAGCGACATGGCCGACGACGGCTGGCAGGGCATGTTGTGCATCGAGACCGCGAATGTGCTGGACGATGTGGTGACGCTGGCGCCGGGTGAAAGCCATACCCTGGGCGTGAGCATCAGCGGTATCGCCCTGTAACCCCAATCAAAAATGTGGGAGCGGGCTTGCTCGCGAATGCGGTGTTCCAGTTAGTGCATGTGCTGACTGACACACCGCATTCG